>JBEKFB010000042.1:0-18116 GCA_050013535.1 Bryobacteraceae bacterium
GCCAGCATCTCCGCATACAGCGCGGACTGGCTCAGGCGTTCCTTGCCGATGCCGAGCGGAAGAAGGAAGAGGTCCTCGACGATGGCGTTGTACATGCCCATGCAGCCCTCGTCGAACACGCCGAGAATGGCTTTGTTGTTGCGCAAATCGCGCGCAAGTTGCAGGCCGGCTTGTGCAGCGGCGTCCGGCACGCGAAGATTCTTCAGCGGCTGGACGTGGCTGCGATCATGAATCAGCGGTTCGCCACCCAGCCACTTGCGCAGGCCGGATACGAAGAAGTCGTCTTTGAAATCGGCGCTCCACAGCGTGCTGTATGGGGTGTTCGCCTTGGCCAGGCACGCGTTCAGGTTGAGCAATCCGACCAGACCTGGCCATTGTCCGCTCCAGTTCGCGACAGTGAGGATGGGCCCCTGGTGAAGAATGAGGCCGGTAAGCACCTGATGGCTGTACTGCCACACCGCCTCGCAAACAATGAGCGGCGCGTGTGGCGGAAGCGTGCGGAAGACTTCGATGCCCTGCTTCTGGCTGCCAATGAAACCGTGCTTCAGCTCAGCGTCGTAGGGATGGCCTCGCACGATCTCACGGCCTTCGGCGCGAACGGCGGCCATCACCGCCTCTTCCACTTTCTGCTGCGCGGCCCAGCAATTCTGATTGGCGGCCAGACGTAGGTCGCCGTTGGCGATCAAGTACACGGTTTCCGGCATGGGACTCCCTGCGCGATCCAATCTATCATGTTCTGAGGAGATCGCCACGTGAACCTTACACGCCGTGAACTGGGGCGCCTTGCCGCTGCAGGGACGATGCTGGGCTACGTGCCGCTCGGCACTGATGCGAAGGCCTTTGCCGGCGACGAACGAAAAGTCGGCTACGCGGTCATCGGGCTGGGAGTCATTTCGATGGAGCACTTCATGCCGGCCGTGAAGATGTCTCAACACTCGAAAATCACGGGCATCGTGAGCGGCCATCGGGATAAAGCGGAACGAATCGCCGAGCAGTATGGCGTGCCTTCCGGGAGCATCTACAGCTACGAAGAGTGTGACCGCATGGCCGACAACAAGGACATCGACGCGGTTTATGTCGCGTTGCCTAATAACATGCACGCCGAGTACACCATTCGTTCGGCAAAGGCTGGAAAGCATGTGCTGTGCGAGAAGCCCATGGCGACGTCGGTGGCCGATTGCGAAGCGATGATCGCGGCATGCCGAAGCGCGAATGGCAAGCTGATGATTGCTTATCGCTGTCATCTGGAGCCGACGAACCTGCACGCGATGCAGATCCTGAGGGAAGGGAAGCTGGGCACGATTCAGGCGATTGAGAGCTCCTTCGGGTTTCCCGCCGCGCCGCATCAGTGGCGTTTGAGCCGCACGATGGCCGGTGGTGGGCCGCTGATGGATGTCGGCATCTACTCGCTCAACGCGTGCCGTTATCTCGCCGGTGAAGAGCCGGTCAGCGTGGAGGCTTATTCATCGGTAGTGGACAAGGACGGACGATTCGCCGAGGTGGAGGAGAACGTGTCATGGACGATGAAGTTTCCCTCGGGCGCAGTGGCCAGTTGCTGCACCACGTATGGCGCACCGATGATGGGATTCTTCAAGGTGCATGGGTCGGAGGGAGAAATGTTCGCGGAGCCCGCGTTCAACTACGATGGCGTGCATCTTCACGCGGAGATTTACGGCCAGCCTCCGATTGACGAATTAAATTCCGCGCGCGATCCGTATCAGTTCATTGCCGAGGCCGATCATTTCGCCGAGTGCATTCTTGAGAACAAAGAGCCAGTAACGCCTGGCGAAGAAGGCCTTCGGGACATGAAGCTTATTGCGGAGATTTATCGCAGTTGCGGGCGGGCGTGAATAGCGCGGCTGGCGCCGCGTGTCCCAATCGGTCAAATGAGGTCCAGCAAGTGTACCGTGCGTTCGTCTTCCACGTTGCCGGTGTTCAAGGTGCTGGTTGGTTCGAACAACATGACCTGAACTTCTTCGTCCGCGCAGGGGCGATGCTCAACGCCGCGTGGCATGATCACGAACTCGCCCTCGCGGATATCCATGCTGCGTGCCCCGCCGGATTCGTCAAGGTAGTCCATGCGGAAGGAGCCGCGCACCACGAGGAACAACTCATCTTCGTTGTCGTGATGATGCCAGACGAAGTCGCCCTTGAACTTCACCAGCTTCACGTATTGCCCGTTCAGTTCCCCGGCAATTCTGGGGTTCCAGTGGTCGGCGAAGGAGGCGAATTTCTCGGCCAGACGGACCTTCTTCATTTCCCGAAGATAGCATCGCGCGGGAACTGCCCCGTCAGAGTTACATTGGAACAAGCAGGTGGTTATGTTTCGCTCTGTTTGCCTGGTTTTCTCCCTGTTGAGCGCAGCGCTCCTGAACGCCCAGTCTCCGCCTGCGCTGCAGGTGGACGCGAACGCATCGCGCCATCCTATCAGCCCGCTGATCTACGGCATCAACGAATGGCCGTCGTACAGCAGCCAGACTGGGTACACCGACAGCGGAATGTCCGAAGCCATGCGTGTTGGCGTGCGCCGCTGGGGTGGCAATAACGCCACCAGCTACAACTGGCAGCTCGATCTCAAGAACAACGACAACGACTGGTACTTCTCGACATATCTGGTCGGCGACGGCATCACCTCGGCGTTCGATGTTTTCCACGAAAAGAATCTGGAAACCGGGACGGTCAGCCTCGGCACTGTTCCCGTGATGGATTGGACGCCGAAGGCGCCGCCAGTGACGCCCGTTGTCGATCAGGCGCTCAGTTGCAGCTACAGCGTGAAGAAGTACGGAGCTCAGACCGGGGAAGACCCATACGCGACGCTCAGCGGAGACACGTGCGGTAACGGCATTTCGACGGCAACTGGCAATCGAATCGTCAACGATCCGAACGACGCATACCAGCCCATGACGCCCGTGTTTGCCGGGCAGTGGGTCACGTCCATTATGAGCAAGTATGGCGCGGCGAACCTTGGCGGCGTGCAGATATGGAGTCTGGACAACGAACCGGAGTGGTGGGATTCCACGCACCCGGATGTTTATCCGACTGCCGCAACATACGACGACATGATGAACCGCAACATCGCCACCGCGACAGCCGTGAAAACTGCGGACCCGACCGCGCTGGTTACGGGCCCAGTGGAGGCAGGCTGGCCGGGAATGCTCTTCTCTAAAAAAGATTTCGAAAGCGGCTGGAGCACCGGACCGCACTATCAATATTGGGCCAATCCGATCGACCAGAACGCGCATGGCGGCGTGCCATGGCTGCAGTATTACCTGAAACAGATGCAAGAGGTCGAACAGACCAACGGCTATCGTCTCCTCGACTACCTGGATGTTCACGCTTACATCACGCCGGAGGCCCTTGATGTCAACAGTGGCAGTGCGGGTGATGCCACGATGGAGACCCTGCGGCTGACCTCCACGCGCGCTTTCTGGGATCCCAATTACATCTTGCCAATTGCCGCCACGCCTGCCAGCGGCGATCCCTGCGACGACTATAACGCGATCTGCGATGCCACCGGCACGCAGGTGCCGCCGATGTTAATCCGAAACATGGCACAGTGGGTCACGAACAACTATCCAGGAACGAAGCTGGCCATCACTGAATACAACTGGGGGGCTCTTGACTCGATTACCGGCGCCGTCGCGCAGGCAGACATTCTGGGGATCTTCGGGCGCGAAGGCCTGGATCTGGGCACCATCTGGCCCAGCGTCACGCTGACGCCCTCAGTTCCCGGCGCCTTCGCGTTCCGGATCTTCCTCAATTACGATGGCAACGGCAATCAGTTCGGCCAGACGAGCGTTTCGGCGATAACCGGGGATCCCGACACGCTCGATATTTTCGCGGGACAGCGCTCGGATATGGCGCTCACGATTCTGGTGCTGAACAAGACTTCCGCAGTCATTACCGACAGCGTGAGCATCGCCAATTTCACGTCAACGGGCACGGCACAGGTGTGGCAGTACAGCTCAGCGAATCTGAATTCGATCGTTCAGCAACCGAGCGTCGTTGTTGGAAGCAATTCCATCAGCGCGACGTTTCCGGCATATTCGATGACGCTGTTCGTGCTGCCCCAATCGCAATCCGCGATGACCGTGCCGAAGCCAATCATCAACTGGGTGAAGAACGCGGCGTCGTGGGATGCCAGCGCCATCGCGCCCGGCGAAGTAGTGGCCATTCAGGGAACATCGGTGGGGCCCGCGCAGCAGATGTTCGCCTCGTCGACTACGCAGCTTGGTACGTCGCTGGGCGGAGTCAGCGTACTGTTCAACGGCATACCGGCCGCGATGATCTACGCGACGCCGATCTCGGGAAACACCCAACAGCTTGCCGTAGTGGTGCCTTACGAGATCGCGGCGAATCCGGCAACGACATCGGTAAACGTGCAGGTGGAGGTGCAGGGGAACAGTTCGGACCCGTTTCCGATGCCGGTGACGACAGCGCTGCCGGGCCTCTTCACGAACGATTATTCCGGGCTCGGCCAGGCGGCGGCGCTGAATCAGGACACCGTGAACGGGCAAACCGTTATCACGCGGAACGGCCCGCTCAACCCCGCCGCGAGCCCTCCGACGCAACCGGCGACGCGCGGAAGCTACATTCTCCTCTATGCTACGGGCGAGGGACAGACCAGTCCCCCAGGTGTGGACGGCCGGATCGCGACGACCATTCTTCCCGCACCGGTGTTGAGTTGTTCGGTGAGCATTGGCGGCATCGCAGTGACGGCGGCGTCGTGCGGCGCAACGCCCAACTCCAGCGCCGGGGAGCTGCAGGTGAAGGTTCAGGTGCCGACGGGGGTGACACCGGGCAACAACGTACCCGTTCAGGTGACCATCGGAAGTGTGACCAGCCCGGCCGGGGTGACCATCGCGGTGCAGTAGCGCGCGCAACGCGGTCTACTTCGTCCGGCTCGGCCGGAAGTAGATCGAATAGAAAAGGCCCACCAGGAACAGGAATCCGCCCCACCAGATGCCCGCATGCAGATTCGCAAGCACCAGGGCATGCTCGGGCGGCACCAGCAGATCGTGCACGCCCGCGGCCGTGATGATGACTCCGTAGGCCAGCAAGAGCAGGCCGATGAAAAACCAAATGGAAATCATTCCCGGTTTGTGCATATGTCCCTACCAGAAAATAATGTTCACAATCACGAAGACGATGGCCACAATCACCGCCCAGAAGATCGGGCGTTTCCACAGCGGCAGCGCTTCTTCGGAAGGCAGCGGCGTCACGCCGTATACCAGTCCTGAAAGCTCCGACAGAGGCTTCGGTTTGGTCATGTAACTCACCACCACCGTCACCACCACGCAGAGGATCCACGACCACAGTGCCCGGTACATGTCCTCCGCCAGCGCCTTGGCGTGCGGTGACAGGGCCACGTAGCGCAGCGCCGTGGGATCGATTTTCACCCACGCATACATCCCCACCGAGCCCAGCGTGCCCGCCAGCAGGCCCCAGAATCCGCCCGCCGACGTCGCACGTTTCCACATCATCCCCAGAATCACGGTTCCGAACAGCGGCGCGATGAAGAAGCTGAACAGCGCTTGCACGTAATCCATGATGCTGGCGAACTGCATTACCAGATATGCCGTGCCGATGCTGATCATCACGCCGATAATGGTGCACCAGCGGCCCATGGCCACGTAGTGCGCGTCGGGCGCCTGCTTGCGGAACATTGGGCGGTAGATGTCGTAAGTCCAAACCGTGGAAAAAGCGGTCACATTGCCGGCCATGCCCGACATGAAACCGGCGATGAGCGCGGTGATCCCGAGGCCAAGCAAACCAGGTCCGCAGTAGCGCGCCAGCATCAAAGGAAGAACCGCGTTGTAGCTCGGCGCGCCCGCGGCCGCCGCCGCCGACGATTCCGGCACCAGCTTCATGGGAAGGACGGCCAGCCCCAGCAATCCCGGCAGAATTACGATGATGGGCACGGCCATCTTGAACACGGACGCAATGATGGGCGCCATCCGCGCCGAGCGCAGGTCCCGCGCCGCAAGCACGCGCTGCACTACCAGAAAATCCGTCGTCCAGTAACCGAACGAAATCACCCACGCCAGGCCAAACACGATGCCGGTCCAGTGAATGCCCATGGGGTTGTCGGAAAAGCTGCCCAATGTCGACCACAGGTGGGTGTACGTGGGATCGTGCAGGCGCTGCTGGATCTTGTTCACCATGCCGTTCCAGCCACCCGCTTCAATCAGCCCGAGGATGGGAATCAGCAACGCGCCCGCCCAGATCAGGATGCACTGCAACACTTCGTTGAAGATGGCCGAAAGCAAGCCGCCCAGCGTGACGTAGAGCGCCACCGTCAGTGACGACACCCAGATACTGAACCCGATGTCCCAACCCAGCACCACCTGCATCACTTTGGCCATGGCGAACATGTTGATGCCGCTCATCAGCACGGTCATAAACCCGAAGCTGATGGCCGACAGCGCGCGCGCGGGCTCGCTGTAGCGCAGCTTCAGATAACCTGGGACCGAGTGGGTCTTGGAGATGTAGTAGAAGGGCATCATGATGATGCCGAGGAACAGCATCGCCGGGATTGCGCCGATCCAATACCAGTGCGTGGCCAGAATGCCGTACTGATAGGCGGAGCCGGCCCAGCCCATCAATTCAAGCGAGCCCAGGTTCGCGGCGAGAAAACTGAGGCCGGCGATCCACGCGGTCATGTCGCGCCCGGCGAGGAAGAAATCCTCACCGGTCTTGGTGAAGCGCTTGAGATAAAAGCCGATGCCGAGAACAACGGCGAAGTAGAGAGCAACGATCAGCAAATCAATCGAGCTGAGAGAGAGCAGACGTGTGGTGGCGTGCATGGCCAGATGTCCAGATCATGACAACACAAGACTGCGAGCGATTGCAAGCGCGTAAGACAAGGTGTCGGCTGGCGGTTTCGGGACCCAGCCCATGGCGGCCCGACCGGGCCGGGTGCTAAATTCACCATGTGGATCTCCAGCCCATTCTGCGGGGAGTGCGTGTCGAGCTCAGGCCTCTGCGGCCCGAGGACTTCAACGATCTTTACGCCGTTGCCTCGGATCCCCTCATTTGGGAACAGCACCCGGACAGGGACCGTTACCAGAAAGTTGTATTTACCCAATTCTTTCGCGAGGCTCTCGAATCCGGTGGCGCCCTGCTGGCCATCGACGCGGCGAGCCATCGGGTAATCGGGTCCTCCCGCTACCACGGTTACGACGAGCAAAGGAGCGAAGTGGAAATCGGCTGGACTTTCCTGGCGCGATCTCACTGGGGCGGCGTCTACAACGGTGAAATGAAGCGGCTCATGCTGCGGCACGCTTTCCGATTTGTTGAGAAGGTGATCTTCCTGGTAGGACCGGACAATCTTCGATCGAGGAGAGCGATGGAAAAGGTCGGCGCCGTTCGCGCGGGAGTGAGGCGCGACGCCACGGGACGGGAGAACTTCGTTTACAGAATCGCGCGAGACCAACTTTCCATGGCACAACGTCCCCAGCGGAGGACGAATCGCGACTGAAAGGAGCGACAATGCGTTGGTACCACTACCTGGCGTACTTCTTCGGTGGCGCTTTACTCGCGAACGCCTTGCCCCATCTCGGCAATGGGATCTCCGGGCACGCCTTCCAGAGTCCCTTCGCATCGCCACCCGGGCAAGGCCTTTCGTCTTCGACCATCAATGTCCTATGGGGGCTCTTCAACCTTGCCGTTGGCTATGTGCTGGTCTGTCGTGTCGGCCAATTCAATCTGCGCAACACCAGACACGTACTCGTCCTCGGCGCAGGCGTCCTAATCATGTCGTTGATGCTTGCCCGCGCATTCGGACGGTTCCATGGGGGAGGGTGATGCTTAGGAGCTTGCAACCGCGCCTCGTCGGGGCGCTCAGCCGCCTGCCATAATCCTGACTGACGCATGGAAATCCGAGACAATCTGGGCAATCTGCTAGCTGCTTGCGAAGAAGATCGCCTCGGAGCATGTGACGTTGACGGTTTCAACCTGCAGAATGCCAACCTTCGCGGCGCGGACCTCACCGGCATGCTGATCAGCTTCACCGATTTTTCTTTCGCCGATCTCCGCGGCGCGACCTTCTATTGGGATACTCTCATCGATGTGCGACTGGAAGGCGCGAACCTCGAAGGCACCGATCTGGCCGGTACGGACCTGATCCGCGTGAACTTTCGAGACGCCAATTTGCGAAATGCCGATATCGGGCCGAGTGGGTTAGGCCCGCCCTCGTCCGTCTTTGGGTGCGACTTCACGGGCGCCGACTTGGAGGGCACTGTCTTCACGCGGGCCCAGTACGACGAAGACACGCGTTTCCCGGAAGGATTTGATAAGGCAAAATGGGGGATGACATTTCGCAGTAAGACGGAGTGGCAAGCAAAACCAACTACGCCCCCGTCACCTTGAATACGAACGCGTGGTCGCACGGTTTCTTTACCGGCGCCAGCACCTTCAGGCCCATGTCATCCTGCGACCAATCGAGTTTGCCGTCGAAGCCGAGCAGTTCAACGTTTCGAATCGTCCCCACTCGGAGCGCGGTCTTCAAAGCCAGCGGCTTAATCGCCGCCTGATAATCCGGCCAGCCCATGACGAAGGCGTAGAGCGTGTCGCCCTTCGTGGTGAAGCGCACATCGTCGGCGGTGAGGTCCTTGCGCGCGTTCTCATTGAACATGCCGCCCTGTGCCGACGCTTCGGTGCCCGGTCCCTCGCCGAAAATCTTCCATGGCCGGGTCCCGTGAATCGCCTCGCTGTTGACAGCCATCCAGTCCGTGATCGCGCTGAGCACGTCCAGCTCTTCGTGATCCAGCGCGCCGCTCGCCGGCAGAGGGAAATTGAGCATCAGATTGCCATTGCGGCTGACAATGTCCACCAGCATATCGACGACGCGTTTCGGCGTTTTGTACTCGGCGCCGCGCAGGTAGTGCCAATTCCCGATGCATGTATCCGTTTGCCACGGCTGCGGCCAGATCTTGTCCACCACGCCACGCTCGCGGTCCAGCACCGCGATGCTCTGCTGGCCATCCTGCAGGCGCTTGCTCGTGTAGACCACGTCCGCGCGTCCGCCGTTGCGTTTTGCGCTGGCGTTATAGAAGTGCGCCACCAGATTCAGCCCGTACTCCTCAAATGGCAGCGAGCCATCGCTGTAAAGCAGGTCAGGCTCGTATTGATCCAGGAGATCCTTGATGCGCATGTACCAGTGGCGCTTCCACCACTCGGGAATGCCGTCTTCCATCCAGGGTAGATCGCCGGTGTAGACCTGATCGGAATCGACGTAGAAATCGGCGAATCGCGGATCGGCGCCATCGTATGGAACGCCGGCGAGCGGGCCAGTGAGATCGCTTCCGTGACTCGTCGAAAACCAGTTATGCGTGATCCACAGGTGCTCGCTCACAGCGAACTTCAGCCCTTCCTCGCGCGCCGCCTTCTTCCACATGCCGACGATGTCCATCTTCGGACCCATGTTCACGGAATTCCAGCGCTGGTGCTTCGAATTCCACAGGTCGAAGTTGTCGTGATGCACGCCCATGGTCATGAAGTACTTCGCGCCGGCTTTCTTGTACAGGCGCATGAGCGCGGCGGGGTCGAACTTTTCGGCCTTCCACAGCGGAATGGTGTCCTTGAAGCCGAATTGCGAAGGGTGCCCGTAATGCTCCACGTGGTAGTTGTACTGATGCTGGCCCTGCCGATACATGTTGCGCGCATACCAGTCGCCGTTTTCCACGGCCGACTGCGGACCCCAGTGCGCCCAGATGCCGAACTTCGCGTCATGGAACCACTCGGGAACGCGGTAGGCACTTAACGATTTTCGGGTCCCTTCGAACGGCCCGGTTTCGGTTTCGATGCCCGGAGGCAACTCGTGGCGGATACTCTGCGCCAGCGTGGGCACTGCGGCCAGCAGCCCGACGGCTTCTCGTCTGGTGAGTTTCATGGGATTTGGCTGACTTTGATCTTACGACAGGGGGCGCTAGCGGGGCGGAAGGCCCAACAGATCCAAGCGCGGCGCGGAAATCGATCATTCCCGGCAACGGCCTCTGCAATTATGGCCGCCGAAACACACCATTACGGCAGAGGATTATCCGACTTATGCCTGACCGCAAGCGAACCAAGGCCGGCATGCCACCCATCGAGGCGATCGAGCGCCGGATTCTCGTTCTCCGCGGCCGCCGGGTCATGCTGGACGGGGACCTGGCGGAGCTCTATGGGGTGGAGACGCGCGCGCTAAACCAGGCCGTCAAACGGAACAGTGACCGGTTTCCGGAAGACTTTGTGTTCCAGCTCACTGCGGCAGAGGTGAGGATGGTGGCTGGTTCAAGATCACAAAATGTGATCTTGAAGCGCGGCGGCAATGCCAAGTATCGTCCCTACGCGTTTACCGAACATGGAACCGTGATGCTGGCCAACGTGCTGAAGAGCACCGTCGCAGTTCGGGCCAGTATTCAGGTTGTTCGGGCATTCGTCAATATCCGGCGCATGATTGCCGCGCATGAAGATCTTAGTGGGAGGATCCAGCGGCTCGAGCGCAGAGCGGACCGTCATGATACCGATTTGCAGAGCATCCTCGATGTGGTCAAAAAACTGGTCGAACCGCCGGAGCCTCCGCCAAAGCGGCGGATTGGATTCCTGCCGGCAGGCAAGCCGGGCGCGACATCTCGCGCGCGGTCGTAGCGTTCTACTTCATCACGATCATCGCCACACCGTGCGATGGCACCATCGTGGAGAAGTCGCCGGTTGTCGCGTCCAGGTCCTTATGCGCCCAGATGTCTCGCATAGCCACGCTCTGACCGGGCGCGAGACCCAGCTCGGACCATTTCACCGTTATGCTCTGGTCGCGCGCGGAGCGGTTCAGCAGAAGCACGGCCTGCCGGCCGCCGGACAGCGGCTTCACCCAAAGGTCCTGGCCGTCCGAGCTGTGATGAACGCGGCGGCCCTCAATGCCCAGCGAATCCTGATCGACGGCGATCACTTCCTTGTTGGTGAGGATGTCGCGAATCTCCGGAGTCATGTGATCGAGATCGTTGCCCGCCATCAGCGGCGCGGCCAGCATGGCCCAGAGACTGAAGTGCGAACGAGACTCGATGTCCGTCAGGTGTCCGTTGCCCACCTCCAGCATGTCGGGATCGTTCCAGTGCCCTGGCCCGGCGTACTGTTCGATGCCCACCTGCATGTCTGCGATGTCCATCACACCCGCGCCGTATTTCTCGCCCTTGCCCTCCCAGCGGTCGATGATGTCGGTGGTGGTTCGCCACAGGTTGCCAGCACCCGCGCCCCAGAGCCACGGCCGTGAGTTACCCCACTCGCAGATGCTGAAGACGATGGGCCGTCCGGAGTCGGCCAGCGCGTCGCGCATCGTCGCGTAGGATGACGGCGCGTCCTGCGTGGATGTGTTGCACCAGTCGTACTTGAGATAATCGATGCCCCAGCGCGCGTACTGCCGCGCGTCCTGAAATTCGTGGCCTCTGCTGCCCAGCCGGCCGCCGCAGGTGTTCGAACCGGCATCGGAATAAATCCCCATCTTCAGGCCGAGCGAATGCACGTAATCCGCGAGAGCCTTGATGCCGGAGTGGAAGCGTACCGGGTCCGGCACAATGTTGCCGTCGCCATCGCGGGAAACCTGCCAGCAATCGTCGATAACGATGTACTGGTAACCCGCGTCTTTCATGCCTGTCTGCACCATGGCGTCCGCGGCTTTGCGAACCAGATCCTCGCTGACATTGCAGCCGAAGCGGTTCCAGCTATTCCATCCCATCGGTGGTGTTTTGGCCAGGCCATTGTCCAGCGCATCCGCGATTCCGCCGGCGAAAACGAAGGATGCCAGAATGAGCAGCAAAGTTCGATTCATGTTCCCTTTTGGCTCACTTAGGCCCGGCGATTTCGGCAAGCCGCGGATCGCATCCGCTGAGCTTGCCTGTTGCGTCGTCCCAATGCAGGTGAGTGATGGTGCTCGCGCCTTTCTCGTATTCGTACGTCTTGCCGTCGTCGTCGTACAGCGTGAAATCGACGTCAGCGCCGGGATACACGACCACCTTCGCAAGGTTCTGCTTTTCGTTGGTGCTCAGCACCGGTTCGCCCACGGGCACGATGGAACCGGCGCGTACAAAGAGCGGCAGCGCGTCGATGGGCGCATCGACCTTTATCGTTTGCCCGCCGTGCACGCGCTCATTAGTCCAATAGTTGTACCAGTCAGTTCCGGTTGGCAGATACACCATCCGGGTGGTCGCGCCCTGATCGGTGACTGGCGCAACCAGAAATGCCGGCCCGAACATGTACTCGTCGCGAAGATCGGTCACGTTGGGGTCATTCGGGAAATCCATGAACAGCGCCCGCATCGATGGCGCGCCCGATTCATAGGTGTGCCAGGTGAGCGAATAAATGTAGGGCATGAGCCGGTAGCGCAGCTTCAGATATTTTTCGAGAATCGGCTCGGCCTGCTTTCCATAAGACCAGACCTCGTTGGAAAGGCGGCTGCCGTGTGTGCGGAAAATAGGCAGGAACGACGCATATTCGAACCAGCGCGTGTAGAGCTCCGGGTAATCGTCGTAGCCGCCAACATTGTCACGTGCGTCCGATGGATCGAGCAATGGCGGATGCGCGGGATGATGCTCGGCGGGAAGATACTGCCACCCACCGGTGTCGTTGCTCCAGTTGGCGATGCCCGATGCGGTGAAGTCCAGCCCTGTGGGAATCTGCCGCTTCAGGGCGTCCCAGGTCGGGTAAATATCGGATGACCAGAAGAATGCGCCGTTGCGTTGCGCGCCCAGATACGCATCTCGGGAGAGAATCAGCGAACGATGAGCGGAGTCGCGACGGAAGCCATCGTACAGTGCCGCCGTGTGATAAAGCGGATATACGTTAAAGTACCGCGTGCCTGGTCCGATGTGGAAATAGCTGCCGTTGGGAGGCAGGTCGGGCTCAGTCTCGTCGGCCCAGATAGCATCGAAGCCCTTGCTCAGAATGTTGTCGCGAATAGTCTCCCAGAACCAGCGCGCGGCTTCGGGATTGGTGGTGTCTATGTCGGACCCCGCGCGGTCATAAGGCTGGCCGTCAGTGGGTGTGCCATCGGCAAGTTGCTCGAACCAGCCCTTCTGTTTCAGGAAATCGTAGAATCGTGAACCCGGCGTGAAGCGCGGCCACACACTGATCATGGTCTGAAAACCCATGTCGTGAAGTTGGCGGTTCATGGCGGCGGGATCGGGCCACGCGACGGGATCGAAATCCATCTGCCCCATCTTCGTGTAATAAAACCAATCGACCACCATCACGTCGGCGGGAAGGTGCCGGTCGCGATAACCTTTTGCCACCGAGAGCACTTCATCCTGCGTGCGATAGCGCTGCTTGCATTGTATGTAACCGTAGGCGGCCTTCGGAAGCAATGGCGTTGGTCCGGTGAGTTGGCGATATCCGGCGTAGATTTCATCGGTGGTCTTGCCGGCAATCACGAAAAATGAAACGCGATTGCCAACCTCCGAGGTCCACTTCGTCTGCTCGTTGAATCCGGGTTCGATGGTGGTCTTCGAGGGATTGTCCCAGATCATGCCGTAGCCTTCGTTAGTCACCACGAACGGGACGCACACGCTCGGCGCCGCGGTAGCGTAGTAGTTTTGCCAGCAATCCACAGTGTGGCCGCGATGATCGAGGAAGCCTTCATGATTCTGGCCTAGACCGTAATAGTGCTCGTCATCGGGCGATGCGAACGTGGCGGCCACCTGGTAGAAAGGCTCGTCCGAGGCGCGCTTGCCGTACAGAACATCCGCGTTTCCGTCCTTGTGATTCGGCACGGACATAGACCAGTCTTTCATCTCCAGCAGCGTCTTTCCGTCCGGCGTGCTGAACAAGATGTGGGCGGGCGGCGTGGTCCCTCCGAAGAATTTCTTAATGTCCAGCTCCGTTGCCATCGGCTGGTGCGGTTTCGGTGCGAGAATGGTGACCACCATGCGCGAGGACCGGTAAACTTCGCCCTCCGGCGTGCGTTCATGTGTCCAACCATCGCTCGCGGGCCTGGCGATGAATCCAGGTCCCGGTGGTGTTGTGGCTTGTTGTTCGTCGAGGCTTAACACAACGCGCGCGATGTTCGGTGCGTAGGGTTCGATCACCACGGCGGCACGCGACAAAGTCGCCGACACCAGCATCGATACGAGCAAAACCGGTCTCATTGGCTTACAGTAACCTCGCTCCCTGAATATTGCACGGTTTTTTCGGCCTGTGCGGGACCAACGAAGACGACATGAAACGTTCGCGTCTGCAGCATGCCGGGGAAACTCCCTTTCCGTGCGCCGATGGTCAGCGTGTGCTTCGCATTGTCCCAGTGGAATGGGATCGTTGCGTACACGCCCTTCTCGTAATCGTAGTTATCGTTTTCGTCTTCGTACAGAGTGAAGCCGCCGTCGGCCCCGGTGAATACGCGCAGCTCGATAGGATCGGCAGGCTTCTCGGTGGTCCATTCGATCTCGGGTCCCAGCGGCAGAATGGAGCCCGCTCGCACATAGAGTGGGATGCTGTCGAGGGGCGCTGGCGCATCGATGGATTTCCCGCCGTCCTGAGCCTCGTTAGTCCAGAAATCGTACCAGCGCGTGCCCGCGGGCAGATACAGGCGGCGCGAAGTTGCCCCTTGTTCGGTCACCGGATTCACGAGAATCGCCGGGCCGAACAGAAACTGATCCCCGATGTTGAGCACGCGCGGATCGCCGGCGAAATCCATCACCAACGGGCGCATCGGAGTATAGCCGTCGTGCGTGACCATCCATGCCATCGAATAAATATACGGCATCAGCAAGTAGCGCAGCTTGTCGAACCTTACCAGAATCCGCTGCGCTTCGGGACCGTAGGACCACAACTCATTTGTGTCCGGCGCGCGTGTGCCGTGAACGCGCAGGATTGGGCAGAACGTGCCGAACTGGAACCAGCGCACAAAAAGCTCGCGGTACGCCGGATCGTTCGGGTGGCCCATAATGAAGCCGCCGATGTCGGACGTCCAGTAGGGAATCCCGGAGAGCTCAAAATTCAGCGCCGCCGGGATTTGGCGCTTGTAGGTTTCAAAATCCGAGAGCACGTCGCCTGACCATGCGGTCACGCCGTTTCGCTGAATGCCCGCAAACGCCGAGCGCGAGAGAATGAACACGCGCTTCTGGTCCGATTCGGCGCGCTGGCCGTCGTGAACCACGGTGGTGGTCATCAGCGGGAACAGATCCGCGTAACGCGCCCCGCTCATGCCGCCCACTTTGTCGTGCATTATGAAGCTCTCTTCCACGCCCTCGCTCTCCGGTTCGGTGGTGTCCATCCACCATGCGTCCACGCCGATTTTGAACAGCGAATTGTCCAGCAGATTCCAGTAATACTTTTGCGCGGCCGGATTGAATGCGTCGTAGAGGGCCATGCCCTGAGGGTGGAACGATTTCACCTTCGCGTGATCGATGAAATAACCCAGCTTGTCCATCTCATCGTAAGTGGCGGAGCCGGGGTAGAAGTACGGCCACACGGAAACCATCAGATGCACATGGTTCGCGTGAAGGTCGTCCACCATTCCCTTCGGATCCGGGTAATTCTTGTTGAATTTGAATTCCCCCGTGTTAGTCCACCAGAACCAGTCCTGCACGATGTTGTCGAGGGGAATGTGTTGCTCCCGGTACTTGTGCGCGACGGCCAGCAGTTGCTGCTGCGAGTTGTACTTGTTCTTGCACTGCCAGAAGCCGTAGGCCCATTTGCCGAACAGCGGCGCCGCGCCAGTCAACTCTCGATAGTCGGCGATGATCCTGTCAAATTGCGGCCCGTAGAAGAAGTAGTAGTCGATGGTATCGGCGACGACGGAGCTTACATACAAGTAATGAATAAAGCGATTGTTGAACCTGCTTACTCCGGGATTGTTCCAGAAGACGCCGTAGCCCTTGCTCGAGAGCCACACCGGCACGGCGATATTGGCGTTCTCCTGGGAAAGTTCCACAGATTCGCCGCGGAAGTTCCAAACGCCCGCCTGATGCTGGCCCAATCCGTAGAAAGCTTCCTCGGACCCATAGATCTTGAAGACATCTTCGGCGTGCCAGGTGTTCTCGCCGTTCACTTGCGCCGGGATCATTTGCCGGGGTCCGTCGGAGAGAAGCTCATGACCGGATTCGTCCTTGAACGTGATGGCTCCATCGTCGCGAGATACGGTCACGCTCATCCGCGCCGTGGCCAGACTCACCGTTTTGCTGTCCGATTGCGTGGTCCACTCGGCCACGGGCCAATTCGTCCTGGTGACAACATAATCGTTGAGGTGCGGAAAGGCCTGCCCAGGCGTGTACTGCACGTGAATCATCGAATCCGTGCAGACCTGCAAACGCAGGGAGCCGGTTTGCATGGTCATCGTCAGACCGTTCGCATCGCGCTGAACGGCCGTGACCGGATTCAGCGGGATCCATTGCGCGTGGAGCGCCGCGGCCATTGCGGCGGCGATAAGAACCAGAATCGAAGCACGCATTTGGTTCAGGCCTGGCGGATCAGTGCTTTTTCTTCTTGTCGGCGTCGTACGTGGTCTGAAGCGAACTTCCCAGCAAAGCGAGCAGATTCTTCGCCGCATCCGCGTTCGGCCCGTTCGGCTGCAACTGCAGATACTTTTCCAGCGCTTCCTTCATGCCCGGAGGGGCGATCACCTTCCCGTCGGGTCCCGGCGGAGGCATCTTCGCACTCAGGCTGATCGCATACTGGAACTGCGCGTCCGCAAGCTCGGGATTCGCATCGATTGCCTTCTTGAACTCCGCCGAAGCTGCGTCGGCCTGCCCCAGGTTCGTCAGCATGCTGCCGATATTGTAGTAATCCTTGGCCGCGTTCGCGGGGTCCAGCGCCGCGGCCTTCTCCCATTCCGCCTGTGCATCGGCCGGCTTATTCAGCTTCAAGAGTGTCTGCGCGTACTTGCGGTGCATTACCGCATCGTCGGGTTTGAGGGCGATGGCCTTCTGGAAGTTATCGCAACCCTTGGAAAGCGCGTCCTGACGGTCTGCGCCAGTTTTCGAGTCGCCGAGGTTCACATACGCTTCGGCCAAATAGATCCACACGGCCGGCTGATCCGGCGCCATGTCCGCGGCCTTACTGAATTGCGCAACAGCTTCATCGTACTGTTTAGCCGCAAGGGCCGCCTGACCCGCCGCAAAGGTGTCTTTCAGTGCCTTGTTCTTTAATGAAAGTTTTTGCTGCTCTTTCAACTGCTCTTCTACCGCAGCCTTGTCTTGTGGAGTCAATTCCTTCTGCTGTTCTTTGGTCAACTGGCCCGATTGCGCCGCCTGGTTCAACGCCGCGTTCTTTAGGGCCAGCTTCTGCATATCGAAGTCCGCGTGGTGCGGTGTTGCAAACTCCGTCTGGAAGTTGCTGACAGAGTCTACTTCCTTGCCATCGATAATCAGCGACACTTTGAACTTTCCGCGCGGTAATCCGCCATGAAAGTACTCGCCTTTTTTGTCGGTCTTGACTTGCCCCGTGTACTCCCCATTGCCGTCCGTGCGCGTGAACTTGATCACCGCGCCCTTATAAGGCTGACCGTCCGGTCCGATCACACTTCCGACGACCGTGCACAACTGGGCCCATGCGGTTGATGAGAGAAAGAACAAGCACAGGACAAAGAGTAATTTCGAACGCACAGCAGCGAACATGGCTACGCCCTCCCAGGCGAAACGAGATGAGAACGCTCTCATCATACTCTGTTTCGCATGAACCCGCAGCGCGGTGAGTGTTTCAGAGCCTTTGCCGTGCTATTCCCCGGCGTCGGGCTTGATAAGCATGGCGATGGCTTCAATCTCTACCAGCAGGTCCGGCCGGCAGAGAATGGCTTGAATGCCGGTGGACGCAGGCAGCGGATCGAGCCCCTCAGCCTTGTAGAAGCGTGTGCGTTCTTCGTTGAAAGCGGCGTAGTCGCGCTCGATATCGCGCAGATAGCAAGTGGTGCGGACGATGTCGTTCCAGCTCGCGCCTTCAGCTTCGAGCAGCCCGGTGATGTTGTGATAAGTCCGCCGGCACTGTGCGCGGAAATCGCCCACGTGGACCGTACTGCCGTCTTCGTCGATGCTCGCCGTTCCCGATATGAGCAGGATGACAACGTTGCCAACCTCGACGCGCAGCCCGCGGGCGAACGAAGATCCATAATCGGACGCTTCGTTGAGGACGCGGAGGTTTGTGATTGCCTTCTTCGA
>JBEKFB010000043.1:0-17477 GCA_050013535.1 Bryobacteraceae bacterium
TTTATGAATTTCCGCGTTGCAGATATTCAAGCGTGCTACGAATTGTGGAAGAGTCGAGGAGCCGAGTTCATCACGCCGCCAATACCCAAGTACGGCGAGATCCGCTGCTACATCCGCGATCCTGACGGTTACATTATCGAGGTCGGACAGAGCACCGACCTCAAGTATGGCTAATGCTCGGCCCAGGGCGTTCTGGCTTAATCCCGACAACTACTTTAATGAGGAGATAGAAATGTCGCTCTCACAAATGTACCGAACCGCTTTGATCGCAACCATGATGCTGATCCTGTCGTCCGGACTCGACATGAGAGGATTCGCTCAGAATTCCACGCAAGGGGCCAGAAATATTGTCCTGGTTCACGGCGCCTGGGCGGATGGGTCGTGCTGGTCCAAAGTGATTGCGCTCCTCCAGGCGAAGGGTTTTCATGTGGTCGCTGTGCAGAATCCCCTGACCTCGCTGGCTGACGATGTAGCGGCGACGAAGCGCATCATCGCGTTGCAGGACGGACCGGTGATTCTAGTCGGCCATTCCTACGCCGGCGTGGTGATTACCGAAGCGGGTAATGACCCAAAGGTTGTCGGGTTGGTCTACGTGGCGGCGTTCGCGCCCGGGGAAGGTGAATCGATCAATTCGGTCAGCAAGCCGTACCCGCCCGCTCCGCTGGGTGGCGAGCTCCGGCCCGACGCTCAAGGTTTTCTGACGGCGACCCGAAAAGGAATTGCGGAAGACATGGCGCAGGACCTTACAGGCATAGAGCAGCAGATACTCACTGCGACACAGGGTCAAACGGCGGCAGCCGTCTTCGGAGCCACAGTCACGACAGCTGCGTGGAAGCGCAAGCCTTCATGGGCCGTGATCGCGGGCAACGACCGGGCGATTCCGCCGGAGCTTGAGAGAGACGAAGCAGCGGCCATAAAGGCAACTTCAATCACCCTGCAGGCTAATCATCTGGCCATGCTGTCTCATCCGCGAGAAGTGGCGGAGTTAATCGAGCAAGCGGCGGCGAAAGCCAAATGGAACGGGTAAATGAGGTCGGGCAGAGCACCGATCTCATGTACGGTTGATGCTCGGGCCGGATGGGAATCCGGATGCAGCCAGAAGCAAACAGCAAGAGAAGAACTGACGATGTCACACCATTATTCCGGTCCCAATATTGGATTCCCGCGCGGCGACGCGCGGCTTGACCTGACCGACCTATATGCCTTTCCCAAGCCGGGGGGCGCCGGCAAGTCGATCCTGATTATGAACTTTCATCCGTCCGTCGGCGTCAATCCGCCGGGACCAACTGCTGCCGAGCCATTCGCGCCCGAGGCACGGTATGAGCTGAAGATCGACACGGACGGCGATGCGGTCGCGAATATTACTTACGAGGTGCGCTTCGCGCCGGTTGCAGGTGGCGAACAGACCGCGACACTAAGCCGTGTAGAGGGCGCCGAAACGGGCGCGGGCGGGAAGGTTATCGTTGCGGGAGCGCCGGTCTCGACAGGGCGCGAGGAATATGTGGCGCAGGCTGGTGACCACCGGTTCTTTGCGGGTTGGCGCAGCGATCCCTTCTTCTTCGACGTACTCGGCACGCTCGACAATTTTCAGTTCAAGAGTGGGGATTTCTTCGCGGACAAAGATATTTGCAGCATCGTGCTGGAAGTGCCCAACTCTCTTCTTGGGCCGAAGGAAGTTGGGCTGTGGGCTCGCACGTTGATTCCATCGGACGGCGTTGGCGGGGGCTGGATCCAGGCGGATCGCGGGGCGCGGCCCAGCCAAACTCCCTTTCTTGCCGGCGAGCAGAACGACGCTTACCTCGCCGGGGAGCCAGCGGACGATGCGCGTTTCATTCCTGTCTTCGCGCACGCCCTGGAACACACGGGCGGGTATTCATCGGAAGAAGCAACGCGGGTGGCTGGGAAACTGTTGCCGGACCTTCTGCGCTACGACCCCAAACTACCTGCGTCGTTCCCGGACAACGGCCGCGGCCTGAAAGACGACGTTTCTGATTACTTCCTCGCGATTCTCACGAACGGGAAAGTGACGGGAGACAACGTTGGGCCTCACGACGATTTTCTTGATGAGTTTCCCTACCTGGGCCCGCCGCACCTCATCCGAAGCAAATAGACGGGACGTTGCATTATCGAGGTGGGACAGAGCACCGAACTTACGTACGGTTGAAACCCGCTCGGGAGGCCGATTACAATATCGGCTGCAGGTTACAATCCTGCCCCACAGATTCACTGACTTCAGGGACGTGACACCAGGAGACCACGCACATGACCGCCCCCATCACATCGAACACGCTTGCTGTGAACGTTTTTACGGCCCCGGGAAAGACTATGGTCGGCGAGCGGCCAAAGCCCTTCGGCGAAGCGCTCGGCTTTGACCCGATGACGTCGACTTTAATCTTCGGCGAGTACGACGCTGTGCTGGTAGATGCAATGACGACGGTGGCTGAGGCTGAGGCTCTCGCGGATTGGGTTGCGCTGCACAACCGCAACCTCGAGACCATCTATATAACGCACGGTCATTTCGACCACTTTTACGGTCTGAGCGTTCTGCTCGACCGTTTCCCGGGCGCTCGGGCGATAGCAACGCCCAAGACAGTGAACGCCATGCAGATGTCTTTCACTCCCCCGGTGGAGCGCTTAGCCCGCCGGTTGTTTCCTGGGCAACTGGCCACCAAATTCGCTGCACCTCAGCCCTATGAGCACGACACATTCACTCTCGAGGGCCAGGAATTGCGCATCATCGAGCAGGGCCACACCGATAGTGCCGATACGACGTCTCTATACGTTCCGTCGATCGGCCTGGTGGTCGCCGGCGACGTAGTGTACAACCAGTGCCACATGTACGTCGGCGACACCACTCCCGAGAGCCGAAAGAACTGGATAGCGGCGCTGGACAGGTTAGCGGCGCTGAATCCCGCGATTGTCGTCGCCGGTCACAAGAAGCCCGGCGCGCCCGACTCTCCTTCGACGATCCAGGACACGAAGCGTTACCTCGAGGACTTCGATCGGCTACAGAAAACCGCGGCATCCGACCAGGAGCTGTTCGATCAGATGACGGAGCTGTACCCGCACTGGGTCGCCAATCAGTCGTGGTTGATGTTCGGATTCCCCGGGGCATAACTCACATCAACCGAGGTGGCCCGTCCTTTCGCACTTTAGAGGAAGGGCCAGCATCATATTCAGGAGATCAGAATTCGATTTCAAACAGGAGAACAAAATGACGACAAAAGGAAAAGTGTTAGTGTTGGTCTCGAGCGGTCACGGTTTGCCCTTGAAAGATGGCAAGGTATATACCGGCGCTGGCTACTATCTCAACGAGCTGACGGTTCCGGTTCGCGCCCTGATGAAGGAGGGCTACGAAATCACCTTCGCCAACCCCAAAGGCAACACGCCGCAAATGGATGTCCATTCAGCTGTAGCCGACTTCTTCGGTGGAGACGAGGCTATGCTCCAGGACTATCTAAACTTCCGCGACACCCTGACCGGGCTCAAAACTCCAACTCGTATCTCGGATGTCATCGCATCGGGCCTGGATCAATATGACGCTGTTTTCGTCCCCGGCGGCCATGGCCCGATGATGGACCTGCTCGATGATCCCGACGCGGGCACCGTGTTGAGACACTTTCATAAAGCATCCAAGCCTACGGCAGTGCTCTGCCATGGCCCGATTTCACTTCTTGCGGCGCTTCCCAATTCGACGGAGGTGGTCGCCGCGCTGTCGGCGGGCGATGCCGCCGGAGCACACGCAAAGGCTCAAGGCTGGATCTATGCTGGGTATAAGCTGACGATCTTTTCGACAGCGGAAGAGCAGCAGCGGGAACCGCTTGAGATCGGTGGTAAGGTTCTCTTCTACCCGGACTTTGCCTTGCGTACGGCGGGCGGTGACGTGAGTGTGGCCGCTCCATGGCAGAGTTACGTCCTTCAGGATCGCGAGGTTATCTCAGGTCAGAACCCGTTCTCCGATCAAGCGCTTCTGAAACTTCTTCTAACAGCACTCGATGGGAAGAAGAATTCGGTTTCAGCGGCATAAGAATCGGGGACGCCCAGAAAGAGCGAATTGAGAAAGGGACGACACTTGGAGGGCATAAATATCGATGAAAAGTACGTTCGGCGGTTTTTCGCTGATGCCGCCTGAAAATCAGGCAAGTGTGGCCCCCCCCCAGATGAGCACTGTTCGTCGGATTTGGAGCGTCAATGAGCAACGTACAAATCGAACAAAAGAGCTATGAGATGCCCCCGCGCGACGGGTTCACCGTCACACATTTCATCACCGTCGCCGACATCGACCGATCGGCTGAGTTTTATGAAAAGGTCTTCGGCGGGCGCATTCTGAGCAGAGGCGACCGCAAGGGTGCGTCCGGGCACATTCAGATCGCGAATACCTGGCTGATTGTCAACGTCGGGGGTGGGCCCACCCCAGACAAGCCGTCGGTAACGCTCAGCGTCCCCTCGGACCCGGATAAGGTCAGCAGCTTCTTGAATATTCGCGTTGCGGATATTCAAGCGTGCTATGAATTATGGAAAAGTCGAGGAGCCGAGTTCATCACGGAGCCGAAGGAAAAATACGGCGAGATTCGCTGCTACATCCGCGATCCTGACGGTTACATTATCGAGGTCGGACAGAGCACCGAGCTCAAGTAAGGTGACGCTCGGCCGGGATGGGACGCGGATCTAAGCGCCAGCGAGTGCGGATCGAAGCTCTAAGTTATTAGGATTGTCGACGGCCATGTGCATTTGCTGCGGCGAAAGAACTACGAGTCTGGCGCGTCAACAATCAGAGGCAGTGATGGTGGTTAGCGGCGGCTCCTGAACCGCGATTGTTTGCGGTCACAAGGAGCGCCCACGGCCGGTAGAAGGTGGCGAATAGGGCGCCCGTTATGGGGTCGCCAGCAGATGAAAGGCCGCCTTTACTGCAGGCGCCTCTTAGTTTTATCGCAGTGCCTCCTGTCGTCGTATGAACCTCCCTGAGCCACCGCTTGCCCACGAGGGCTTCTTCGCAAGTCACTTCTTCACCATGAGCGACCAGGACAAATCGAAAGCCTTCAACACATCGCTGGAGAAGCGGAGAAATACGTACACTTTCACAGCGTCTGGCAACGGCCCGACTCGGCTAACGCCACACCACCAACAAGAACGCCGCCGCCAGTCTTACGGCTCCTGAAGCCTGGCTCGCCACTGCGCCGCTTGCTCCGGCTTGGACCATTGCGTGTACAGATCTACAATTTGTTCCCCCGCGGAGCGAATCCAGCTCTTCTGCCAGGCGGGCATGCGCGAAGCGCGCTGCCGCATGCCTGCATACCCGCTGAGGAGAAGAGGCTCCGCTTCGGCGTATCGCCGCTGAGCGGACAGGCATGCGCCCAGAAACGCCTGCGCACGGAAAAGACCCCAATCCTCCCGGTCTCCCTTTTCGCGGATTGTCAATGCCTGACGCAGGAGTACTTCCGCCTGTCCGTACGTGCCCTGCTTCGTCAGGTTCTGCCCGAGCAGTTCGCCGGCATCGGCTGCGTTGGCATCTTCGTAGCTGCCCAGGCGGTGAAAGCCCTGAAGCGCGTGCTGCCAGAGCTGCTCCGCATGCGCGAGGTCTCCGTGCGAGTCATAAGCCCGCCCCAGGACCATCTCCACCCTGAGAGTATCGCTCTCGCCGGGCCCCTCAACTGCGCGAAAATCGTTCAGCGTTTTCTCCAGCAAGGAGATTCCCTGAGTGATCTTCCCCTCATCGACGTAGGTTTGGCCAAGCCTGCTGTCCGCATACAAGGTGTTAACATGCCGCGCCCCGTATGCCCGCTGGTACGCTGCCTGCACCTGTTCGAGGAGCGTCTCCGCCCGCGTGTAATCGCCTTCGCCCATCATCACCTTCGCCAGACCAAACATCTCGCGCTCGGTGAACGGGTGGTCCGGACCATACAAATGCCGGTAGCTCACCAGCCCCTTCTCCAGAAGAGCGCGGGCCTGGGCATATCGGCTTTGGCCGAGGTATAAGGAAGCCAGGGTGTCGCTGGTGTTCAGAGTATCGATGTTGTCATAACCGATGCGGCGGGACTGAAGCTCGAGCGCCTTATTCAGGAGCGGTTCTGCTTCCGCGTACTGGTTGTTCTGGAAATATAACGATCCCAGGTTCTGCATCGCGACAACAGTTTGAGGGTCTTCCGGACCGAGCCTGCGTGTCTTGCCTTCGAAGACCGCCTTGGCCGCGGTCACGCCCTCGGCGTTCTTGTCCTGATTAATGTCGGATTCGGAAACCATCATCAGGAGGTCGAGAGTCTCGGGATCGTCGGCGCCCCGATGTGCCGCACTGAGTTCATAGGCCCTGCGGAACTGTCGTTCGGCCTCCGGGTAAAGGCCCAGACCCATATAGGCTTTGCCAATGGTGTGCCGGACGGCGGATTCCACCAGCGGCTGCCGCGCGAACCTTTTTCCAACCTGCGACGCGGCCCGATCAAGCAGCGTGCGTGCCTTGATATCCGGATCCGCTTTCGTTTCGGGGCCTCCCTGAGACTCCGGGTTAGCTTGTGACAACAGATCTTCCTGAAGAAACTGGTTGACTGCCCTGGCGATCGCAGCTTCAGCGTCCGCGCGGTCCCGCTGTCTCCTGGCGATGACACTCTGCCAGATACTCACACCGGCCGCGATGATCAGCACCAGGACGAAGGCGCACAGCGTGACCAGTGCCCCGCGATAGCGGCGCGCGAACTTACGGGCACGGTACGCAGCGGAGGGCGCAACCGCCAGCACTGCTTCGTTCCGCAGGTACCGCCCAATATCCGCCGCGAGATCGGAAGGGGCACCATAGCGCCGCGACCGCTCTTTCTCGAGAGCCTTCAGTGTGATCGAGTCCAGATCCCCGCGGATTTGTTTGACCAGAGCCACTGGTTCGGTCTGGCGCCTGTTGGCCAGTTCAATGGAGGTGACCGCGTCCTGAGTACGGATCTTCGTACTGGGCTTGGGCGCGTCATCCTCCCGCAGCCGCCGCAGGAACTCATCGAACGCGATTTGACGCAGCTCGATAGGCGGCGCGCCAGCCAGTAACTCGTACAATATGATTCCCAGCGAATAGACATCCGTCCGCGTATCGATGTCCTCGCCCGTCGAAAGGGCCTGTTCCGGGCTCATGTATTCCGGAGTCCCAATCATCGCTCCCACACGAGTGAACATGGTCTTCGCGGTGAGCTTCTGGTTCAGCGCCTTGGCCACTCCGAAATCGATGATCTTCGGCACAGGCTTTCCGTCCATTTCGGTGACCAGAATGTTGGAGGGCTTCAGATCGCGGTGGATGATTGCTTTCTGGTGCGCGTGCTGGACCCCTTCACAAACATGAATGAACAGATCCAGCCGTTGGCGCGTGGTGAGCTTGTGTTTGTCGCAGTAGTCGGTGATTGGTATCCCGGCGACATACTCCATCACGAAGTAAGGCCCACCCTGGAGTGTCGTGCCGGCATCCAGAACTTTAGCGATAGCCGGATGATCCATGATGGCCAGAACCTGCCGTTCGGACTCGAAGCGTGCGATCACTTCGCGGCTGTTCATTCCGGCTTTGATCAGTTTCAGAGCCACGCGGCGGCGCACCGGTTCTTTTTGCTCCGCCAGCCAGACCTCGCCCATGCCGCCCTCGCCAATCTTCTGCAGCAGGTGATAACGGCCGATAACCGCACCCGCGATTTCTTCCGGCGGCATGGCCTCGGTGAAGTCGGTGCCCTGGCTCGGGTCAGGCGCGTTGCTAGGGTTGAGAGGTTCTTCAGCAGGCATGCCGCCTCAATTCACGCAGCCTCGATACTCCTGTAAAGTGTAGAACAATTTCACGGACCTGCACTCTCGGCGACAAGTCCCGATCGCAGATCGGTTGCGATTAGTCCTGAGTTACGGCGTATCCGGAAGGTAGCCGGGCTGGTATCCGTTGCGTCCCGGCGATCGGACATCAATCCGAGATCAATCGAACTGGACTTCCCTGGGGTGCCCCGTTTATACTCGCTAAACACCTGACGCCAGAATGCTGCCATCGGAGGAGACAACACGCGAGGATGCGCTCGCGCTCCGCGCGGAGCTAGAGAGAAGGGCGCTAAGATCCACTATTCATTTCGACGCGGATCTTCAATGTTAAATGGTTTTACGCATTGGTGGTAAGCCCATGGTGAGTAGCTCGACTTATCGGTTCTTCGTTCTGACTCTGTTTTTGGGACCCTGCGCTTCCGCGAACGTCAGCTACTTGATCGGGTCCGGCGCAGCGGCGCCGGGTAGCACAGTGGTTTTGGACATCAGCATCGCGGGGGGAGATCGACCCGCAGGGCTTCAATGGACACTCGACTACTCGACAGCTGACATCTCCCGTGTCACCGTCACAGCAGGGCCCTCGGCGACGGCGGCGGGGAAGAGTGTTTTCTGTTCGAACGTGAGCGGCGGTATGACCTGCCTTGTGGTCGGTGTGAATACCACCGGGATTGCGGATGGGGTGGTCGCTCAGGCCACCGTTCAAGTTGCTGCTGGCACAACTCATGTCACCACCTCGCTGCAGTTGACAGGAACAGTCTCAACCGATGCAAACGGGAACAGTATTCCATCAAGCGGATCAAGCGGTGTACTCACGATCCTCGACGCGCTTTCTGCGCTGCGTTTCGTTCCCATTACCCCCTGCCGCGTAACGGACACGCGTAACCCGGTTGGCGCCTTCGGAGGCCCTGCCATTGACGGCGGAACCACGCGGACGTTTATCCTGCCCAGCAGCACCACTTGCACCCTTCCTGCCAGCGCGGCCGCGTATTCGTTAAATGTGGCCGTCGTGCCGCACGGACCTCTGGGCTACCTCACGGTGTGGCCCAGCGGCCAGCCCCAGCCCCTCGTGGCCATCGTGAGCTCTTTGGACGGGCTCGTCAAATCCACCGGAGCCATCATTCCGGCCGGCATTGGCGGGGCCATCAGCGTGTACGCCACCGACACCACCGACGTGGTTTTGGACGTCAACGGCTACTTCGTGCCGGCAAAGCCTTCGGCCCTGGCCTTCTATCCGCTGACCCCCTGCCGGGTGGCCGACACGCGCGAAGCCAGCGGGCCGCTGGGAGGACCGTATCTGTCCGGCAACGGCGTTCGCAGCTTCCCGGTGCTCGACGCCACCGCTTGCAACATCTCCTCCTCCGCGCAGGCTTACTCGTTGAATCTGGCGGTGGTGCCGCACGGCGGGCCGATGAGCTATTTGACGGCCTGGCCCAGCGGGGAAGGCCAGCCGTTGGTGGCCACGCTGAACGACCCTACCGGGACCATCCTGTCCAACGCGGCCATCGTCCCGGCGGGCGGCCGAGGACAGATCGAGGTGTATGTGACCAACGACACCGATCTTGTGATCGACATCAACGGCTACTTCGCGCCGCCGGGGGCGGGAGGGCTGTCGCTGTACAACCTGACGCCGTGCCGGGTCCTGGACACGCGGCTGCCGCCGGGGGGCCCGCCGTTCAAAGGGATACTGAACGTGAACGTGGCGGGCAGCGGCTGCGGGGTTCCGGGCATGGCGGAGGCATATATCTTCAACGCCACGGTGGTGCCGCCGGGGCCGCTGGGCTATCTGACCCTGTGGCCGCAGGGGATCGCGCAGCCAGACGCGGCCAATCTGAACGACACCGGCGGGACCATCACCGCGAACATGGCGGTGGTGCCCACAAGCAACGGATCGATCAGCGCTTTCGTCACCAATCCCAGCCAACTGGTGCTGGATATCTTCGGGTGCTTCGCGCCGTAACGGTAGGGTGTAGATTAAATCACCACTCTTTAAACCTCGCTCCAAACTCCGGAAGTCGGCTATAACCTCAAGTCTCCACCGTTATTCTCCGATAGATAACCTGGAGGGGGGCCCACGATGCGAGTCGCCACATCTCGGGAGGTTGAACGCCAGGCTCACCGCGACGCACAGACGTTCCCGGTTCAGGTGTTCATTGCCCGCCAGCCCATTCTGGATCTGAATCGACGAGTGTATGGATACGAACTCCTCTATCGATCCGGCTTTTACGCCGACCCCGCCGAGACTGACGTATCGGCGGCCACCACTGAAGTTATCGCCAACGGACTCATGACGATTGGTCTGGCCAGGCTGGTCGGCAACAGTTTTGCTTTCATCGGTTTTGATCGAGATCTGCTGCTCAGCGATGCACCGCTCATGCTGCCCGCCCGCAACGTCATCGTAGAGATCCTGAAGACGGTCGAGATGGACGGCGCCGTCGTGGCCCGGTGCCAGGAATTGAAGAAGCTGGGGTTCCAACTGGCATTCGCCAACGTAGCGGCAACCAATCGGGTGAGCCCACTGGCGGCGCTCGCTGATATCGTGAAAGTGGATTTTCGCCAATTCGGTCCTGCCGAACAGGAAAGGGTTGCCGCTGACTTCAGCCAATTGCAGACGCGCCTGGTGGCCGATAACGTGGCGACGGAAGAAGAATTCGAACGGGCTCACCGCCTTGGCTATTCGTACTTTCAGGGATATTTCTTCGCGGTGCCCACCGTTGTAACCGGAAACCGCGTGTCCTCGCAGAAGTCCACGTACCTGCAGGTGTTCAGCGAGCTCACCCACGAAAACCTCAATTACGCGCAACTCGAAAGGCTGTTCAAGCACGACCCGCCGATGACCTATCGTCTGTTGCGATACCTGAACTCGGCGCTGTTCAGTTGGACCAGCCCTATCCAGTCCATCCGCCACGCTCTTTCCCTGTTAGGGGACGATGAACTGCGCCGCTGGGTGGGACTCCTCGGACTGGCCAGCCTGGCTGAGGGCAGGCCGGGCGCATTGATCGTCACAGCGATGACTCGGGGCCGTTTCTGCGAATTGCTGTGTTGCCGAACGCCATTGAGCGGCCGCAGCTCGGAGTTGTTCCTGACCGGTCTGCTCTCGCTGTTTGACGAGGTGCTGCAATGCCCGATGGAAGGTGTGGTCGAAGGGCTGGGCCTCAGTACCGACGTCCGCGAAGCGCTGCTGGGCACCGGAGACGATTCGTCGCGGTTGCAGCGGGTTCTCGGCCTGACCCTCGCCTGGGAGCGAGGTGATTGGGATACGGTGATGGAACTGAGTCAATCGCTGGATATCGACACCGTCATCGTTGCGGACGATTACACCGAGGCGGTGAGCTGGTCGGAGCGAATGTGCGATGTGGCCGCTCTCAACACGTCCATCCACAGTGTGTAGACAAAAGTCTCACGGCGAGAGGGCAAGGCGTTCACGCCGGAGTGGCCTCTTTAGTCGCCTTTTTCTTTTTGGTTGGGTTCCCTTTCCCTGTAGCGCCACAAACTACCGCTAATATAATAGCCCCATGCGTTTGAACGCTCTTCGGCGCAAGGCACGGAGGCTTCGATGATTCTCAAACAGTACTATCTAGGCTGCCTTGCCCATGCATCTTATCTGCTCGCGGACGAAGCCACTTCCACCGCTGTCATCGTTGACCCCCAGCGTGACATTCAGCAATATACGACCGACGCCGAGAAGTTTGGAGTTCAGATCCGCCACGTCTTTCTCACCCACTTCCACGCCGACTTCGTTGCCGGACATCTGGAGCTGCGCGACCGCTGCGGCGCGAGCATCCATCTCGGCTCCCGCGCCCGGGCCGAATACGCGTTCGTTGCCATGAAGGATGGCGATAGGCTCGATTTCCCAGGACTGTGTCTACAGGTTCTGGAGACTCCCGGCCACACCATCGAGTCGATTTCGCTCCTGGTCTTCGATCTCCAAAGAGACTCGGCAAAACCTCACGCCGTACTGACTGGCGACACGCTGTTTATCGGCGACGTCGGCCGCCCGGACCTGCGCGCTTCACTCGGATGGTCAGCCAATGACCTTGGCGGATACCTGTACGACTCGCTTCACAACAAACTAATGACCCTTCCGGGCGAGACTCTGGTCTACCCTGCCCACGGCGCCGGCTCCCTCTGCGGAAAACAGCTATCTTCCGACACGGTCTCCGCGCTGGAAGATCAGCGGCGTTTCAACTACGCGCTACAGCCCATGACGAAGGAGGAATTCATTCTCCTGGTCACGGCGGACCAGCCCGACGCTCCTCCCTACTTCACGTATGACGCCATCCTCAACACCCAGGAGCGCGCCACACTGGAAAAAAATCTCGAACGGACTCTCCACCCCATCGATTTGGCGGAAGTCCTGCGGATGGGAGACGCGGGGGCACAAATCCTGGATGTTCGCGATCCCGGCGAGTATGCCACGGGGCACCTCGCCGGAAGCATTAACATTGGGCTCGGGGGACAATTCGCGACATGGGCGGGAACGGTACTCGACCGTATGAAACCCATCGTGATTATCGCGGAGCCGGGCCGCGAGCAGGAAGCCGCCGTCCGCCTGGGCCGTATCGGTTTCGATCATGTCAAAGGGTACCTGGAGGGAGGCATGGGAGCGCTTGCCGGCCGGGCGGACTTAGTGTGGCCCACCGAGCGTATCAGCGCGCCCATGGTGGCGGAGGAACTGGCGGGCCCGGAGCCGCCGCTGTTGCTGGATATCAGAAATCCGAGAGAATGGGCGACAAAGCATATTGACGGCAGCGTGAATATCCCGCTGAATCATTTGCAGGAGCGCATCGCTGAAATCCCCCGCGGCCGCCGCATTGCCGTCCATTGCGCGGGCGGCTATCGCTCTTCGATCGCCGTCAGCATACTGCATCAATACGGAATCACCAATTTGATCGAGATGGCCGGCGGCCTCGCCGCCTGGGACTCCGCTCACCTGCCGGTAGTTTCGCAAGCCTGATTGCGGCCGGAGCGGACGAGCGCTCTCGGCTATACTGGTCGGGTTCACGAACCATGAGGTCAACGTTTCCAGGAGATCAATGTTGAGCTTGCGTATTAACGACGAAGCCCCGAACTTTTCCGCCGAAACCACACAAGGCGCTATCAACTTCCACGAATGGATTGGTGATGGTGGGGCCATTCTTTTCTCGCACTCGAAAGACTTCACTCCCGTTTGTACAACTGAGCTGGGCTACATGGCCGGGCTCGAACCGGAGTTCGCCAAACGAAACTGCGGGATTATCGGGCTGAGTGTGGACCCCGTGGGCAACCACAGCAAATGGCAGGCTGACATCGAAGAGACTCAGGGGCATAAGGTGAATTACCCGATGATTGGCGACCCGGAGCTGAAAGTCGCCAAGCTCTACGACATGCTTCCGGCCGAAGCCGGTAATACGTCGGAGGGACGTACCGCTGCAACCAATGCCACCGTGCGCACAGTGTTCGTCATAGGGCCGGACAAGAAAATCAAACTGATGCTCAGCTATCCCATGAGCACGGGAAAACCCAGGTAGAGCGATTCGGCCTCCTAACCACGCTCGGCCAACAAAGCGCCCAACCACACCGCAACGTACCCGGCGACGACGCTGCCCACCAAATTTATCAGCCCCAACCATCTGGTTCCGTGGCGCACCGCCTGCAGGCTCTCGTATTCGTAGCTTGAGAAAGTCGTGTACCCGCCCAGAAAGCCGGTGACCAGCAGCAGGCGCCAGTTGGGGCTCCACTCCAGCCGCTCCGTGAACATGGTCATCAGCAGGCCAATCAGAAACGACCCTGTGATGTTGATCACGAACGTGCCCAGCGGGAAAGCTCCGCCGAACCGCTGCATAATCGCCGTGCTGGCCACATAACGCGCCAGGCTGCCGATGCCACCGCCAACCAGCACCACCAGATACTTTGTCAACGATCTCCGTCCATGGGACCAGTGTAAGCGCAGCCGCGCTGCAAATGTCACAATGGCACTTGATAAGCGGACCCGAAATGAGTAAGCAGAGCGTTCTGGTAACCGGAGCAGCCAAACGGATTGGCCGCGGAATCGCGCTACGGCTCGCGCGCGAAGGTTATCGTGTCGGAATTCACTACAGCACGTCTGAAGTGGAAGCGCGGCAGACTGCGGAAGAGTGCGGCGGCGCGGACTTATTCCGTGCCGACCTCGCCAGTGTGCCCGAGATTCGCCGGCTCTTTGCCGAAGTGAGCGACAGATTCGGTGGTCTGGATTGCCTGGTGAACAACGCGGCGCGCTTCACCCGCTTCGACCCTCTGGAAATCACCGAAGCCGACTGGGACTTCATTCATTCCGTCAACCTGAAGGCCACCTTCTTCTGCTGCCAGGAAGGTGCGCGGCTGATGAAGCAGGGACGCCGCGGACGCATTGTGAACATCAGTTCGCTGGGCGGCATTCGACCATGGGCCGAGCACGCCCACTACTGCGCTTCCAAAGCCGGCGTAATCATGCTGACCAAAGCTCTGGCGAAGGCGTGGGCGCCGCAGATCACCGTCAACTCCGTTGCGCCAGGCGTGATCCCGTTCTACGATCTGGATGAACGCGGCGCAGCCATGGTTCGGGCCACTCCGGCAGGGCGCGGTGGAACTCCGGCCGAGATCGCCGATGCCGTGCTTTACTTCCTGCGCGCCAGCGATTTCGTCACCGGACAACTGATCGCCGTCGATGGCGGGCTGAGTCTGCGTTAAAGGCGCTACCAGACGCGGCAGGCTTGTGCCGGGGCCATAGCCTGACCGATCTTGCATGAGAACGCGTCTGAGAACTCCCGCATGTTCACCAGCACGCCGTTCGTGCGGAAGCGGGCCGGCGAATGCGGGTCGGTGGTGGCAATAAGGCGCTCTAACTCAGGACGCCAATCCGAACACCAGTTCTGGGCGAAGCCGATGAAGAATTGCTGGGCAGGCGTGTAGCCGTCGGCGGATTCGCCTTTTACGTCGATCCCTTCCTGCGCGGCGCGCGCGATGAAGGCCATATAAGCGAGGTTTAATCCGCCGTTATCGGCCGTGTTCTCGCCCAGCGTGAGCTTGCCATTCAGATGGGTGTCGCCAACTACGAACTTCGCGTATTCATCCACCAGGCATTGCGCCTTCTCGGTGAATTTGTCCGCGTCTTCCTTTGTCCACCAGTCCTTCAGATTGCCATGACCGTCGAACTGGCGCCCCTGGTCGTCGAATCCGTGCGTGATTTCGTGGCCCATGAACAGTCCGATGTGGCCGTAGTTCACGGAATCGGGTTGTTTTGGGTCGAAGAACGCCGGTTGCAACACACCTGCGGGAAAATTGATATCGTTCATGCTCGGGTTATAGTAGGCGTTCACGGTTGGGGTGGAGGTGATCCATTCATTGCGGTCCACCGGTTTGCCGATCTTCGCCAATTGCCGGCGCGATTCGAACTCCGTCGCGCGCAGGGCGTTTCCAAAGGCATCTCCGCGTACAATCTCGAGCTTCGAGTAATCGCGCCATTTGTCCGGATAGCCGACTTTGTTGGCGATGAGGTGCAGTTTCTCGCGGGCGCGGGCTTTCGTTTCGGGGCTCATCCAATCAAGCGAAGCGAGGTCGCGGTCCATCGCAACTTCGATGTCGTGAATGATCTCGACGGCCCTCTCCTTGCTGGATGCAGGGAACTGCTCCTCCACGTAGGCTTTCCCAAGTGCTTCGGGCAATGCGCCATCGGTGCTGCGCACGCACCTTTTCCAGCGGGCTTCCTGCTCGGGAGTGCCCACCAGCTTGCGTCCATAGAAATCGAATTTCTCATCGTCCAGCGCTTTCGGCAACACCGTACCTGGAAGCGACCCAACCAGGTGCCAGCGAAGGTAAGGCTTGATCACCGCGAGATCGGTCTGGGCAATGATGCCGTTCAGGCCTTTAAAGAAATCGGGCTCCGCTACGTTGAGTTCGGCAAACGCGGGCGAGCCGGTGGACGCGAACAGCCGATCCCAGTTCAAAACCGGTGCGAGCGCCTGTAGATCCTTTCTCGGCATCCAGTGATAAACATTGTGAGGCTCCCGCTGTGCCGTAACATCGAGCGATACTTTCGCCAGCGCCGTTTCCAGCTTCATGATGGCCTGTGCATCGCTTGCCGCCTGCGCGTCGGGTTCGCCAATCAGCTTCAGCACGTTGGTCACGTGCTCCACGTATTGTTGTCGAATCTCTTCATCCTTGGCTCCGGTGCGGAGATAGTAATCCTTCTCCGGCAAGCCGATGCCGCTTTGCCCTACGATAGCCACGGTTTTTGTTGCGTCCTGAAAATCCTGTTGGGAGCCGAAGCCGAGGAATGCATCGACGTTGATGAGCTGATAATGCGCCAGCAGTTCGGGGAGCTGGCTCTTGCCGGTGAGACGGTCGATGCGATCGAGCTCCGGCCGCAACACGGAGAATCCCCTCGCCTGAATGGCCGAGTCATCGAGACAACCGTCGTAATAGTCGCCAATCTTCTGGGTGTTGGCGTCGCGCGCGGAATCGGTCTTTGCCGCTCTCACCAGAATGTCGCGAAGCACCTGCCGGTTGTACTGGTCGAGAATGTAGAACTGATCCGAGTATGGCGCGTCGCTGGGAATCGGATGCAGCTTGCTCCAGTTGCCGCAGGCGTACTGATAAAAGTCGGTGCACGGATCGACCGACGTGTCCATCAGGCTCTTATCCAGGCCCGGTATCAGTGAGAAAGTTTTGGCTGCTCCGCCCGCGGTTTGGCCAAACGACGGCGCCGCGCAAACGGTCAGGAACATTACTAAACCTGCCGCGATTGTGTATCGCATCATCACCCCGAATGCACAATGATACAAAATGGCAGGAGCGCCGGCGGACGAACCCGGCTACCGGAACTCGTCCATGATGTGCGCCAGTGTTTCGCGCGAGGGACGCACCCGTTCCTGCGGCAGGGTGGCCAGAGGCTCGGGTATGACATTCAGCTTTTCCACCAGCGTGGGCGAATCCTGATCCAGATAGAGGATGCCCGTCAGCACTTCCTGCGACGCCTTCGATTCGTGAATAGCCGTAATCGCCTTCAGGGCATTCGTCGGATCGTAATCGCGATCAAGTTTCTTCAGCCGGATGCGTGAGCCGTCGTGCATCTCCACTTCGTGAGTGGTGCCTTCGTCGAATTCGACGTGAATATCCACGAACGATGGAATAAAGTCCACTTCGTGCACCGGTTCGTCGTGGTCCTTCATGTACTGGTAGCTGTGCTTTGACCCTTCGTGATCGTTAAAGGTCACGCAGGGTGAGATCACATCGATCACCGCCAGGCCGCGATGCGAGATGGCAGCTTTCAGAATGGACGAAAGCTGCCGCTTGTCGCCCGAGAACGACCGCGCCACGAAAGTCGCACCCATCTCGATCCCCGCGAGACAGCAATCCACAGGCTGCGTATCGTTGATCACACCGGTCTTCAGCTTCGCGCCGTAATCCGCGGTGGCCGAGAACTGACCCTTAGTCAGGCCGTAGACGCCGTTATTCTCGATCACGTACACTAACGGCACGTTGCGCCGCAGCATGTGCATGTAATGGCCGAGGCCGATGGACGCGGTGTCGCCATCGCCGGTGACCACAATGGCCGGCAGGGTGGTATTAGCGAGGATCGCTCCGGTGGCCACCGTTGGAGCGCGCCCGTGCACGGCGTTCAGGCCGTGCGACGCACTCATGAAATAAGCCGGCGTCTTGGCCGAGCAGCCAATGCCTGAGAACTTCATGACGCTCCACGGCTCCACGCCGAGTTCCCAGAA
>JBEKFB010000044.1:0-18234 GCA_050013535.1 Bryobacteraceae bacterium
GACACAGATGGAAGCCGTACGGTAACAGGGCCGCTGGGCCAGCAGGCCACTTATCGGTTCACCACTCTGCAAAGCGTGCCCAAGGTGTCCGAGATCGATTTCACCGGCACATCGACAACGGCCGCGGGCAAAATGAGTTTCACGTACGATACCAACGGGTACCTTGCCAGCCGCACGGACTTTAACGGCAACGTGACCACTCTCGTCAACGACGTTCACGGCCAGCCGGTTTCCATCACGGAGGCGGCCGGAAGCTCGCTGGCGCGCACCACCATGATCGCGTACCTTCCGAATTTCCACCTGCCTCAGCAGATCGTCGCACCGACGCTGACGACAACGTACACATATGACAGTAGCGGGGAACCTCTCACCGTGGCCGAAACTGACACGACCACCAACACCGTGCCCTATTCGACCGCCGGCCAGACGCGCACGTGGACGTTCACGTGGTCGAATTTCCTGCTCGCCACCGTGAAGTCTCCCCGGACGGACGTGTCCGCCGCGACGAAGTTAGACTATGACGCCAGCGGAGCGCTGACTTCCTTCACCAATGCCCTCAACCAGACCGTCCAGATCACTCAGCATGCACCCGGAGGGTTGCCCCTGGCAATCACCAGCCCGAACAACGTCAACGCGACGATAACCTACGATGCACGCCAGCGCCGGCTTACCTGGACTGTTGCCACCTCCGCCGGGCCGCTCACCGTGAAGTTCGGGTACGATGCCGCCGAGGATCTCACTACCTGGACCATGCCGGATGGCTCGGGATTAACAGGTGCTTATGACCAGGCACACCGATTGATCGGAATAACCGATTTTCTCGGCAACAGCGTCGACTACACGCTCGACGCCGGCGGCGACGCGATCTCGACGGTTGCCAAAGACAGTGGCGGCAACACGCAATTTAAGCGCACCACAACATACGATGCACAGGGCCGCCCCCTGCAGATGACCGGGGGAGCCGGCCAGTCCACCACGTACGCTTACGACCTGAACGGCAACATGATGTCGATGGCCGACGGGCTGAATCACAAATGGCAACAGACGTTCACTGCCTTGAACACCCTGCTTAAGAGTACGGATCCTGCAGGCAACCCTACGGCCTTCACATATGACCCGCTCTCGCGGCCGGCCACCATTACCGATCCGAACGGAGCGAACACGACGTACGCTTATGACGGGTTTGGAGACCGGATTCAGGAAGTGAGTCCCACCAGCGGCGCCACGATCTATCGTTACGACGCGGCGGGCAATTTGACTCAGCGCGTGGATGCGCGCGGCGTGGTCACCAATTACGCCTACGATGCGCTGAACCGCAGGATCTCCGTGACCTACCCCGGCGATTCATCCGAGAACGTCACTTATACATATGACCAGGGGCCGCTCGGAATCGGGCGACTGACCTCGGTAACGGATGCCGTCGGCACACTGAGCCGAACATACGACGAGCGGGGCAACGTGTTGAGCGAAACGCGCAAAACCGCCGGCGCCACGCTGACTACTTCTTATACATATGACGGGGCGTCGCGTGTCCTTTCCATCACGTATCCTTCAAAATGGACCGTCAACTACACGCGCGACAAGATGGGGAATGTTACGGGCGCCATCGCCGTCGCGCCCGGAGGGGGAACCACAAAACCGCTTCTCTCCGCCGTTTCTCGTCAGCCATTCGGGCCCGTCAGCGCGCTCACCTATGGCAACGGAATCGCCGAAACACGCACTCTCGACGCCGACTATCGCGTTACAAAGATCGCTTCGTCAGTGCAGAATCTGAGCTACGGCTACGACGCCGCGAATGATATCCTTGCCATTTCCGATGGTAAGACCACGGGCAACAGTCAGACACTGACCTACGATTCGCTGGACCGTCTTGACGGCGCTTCCGGTCCGTATGGCACGATCTCGTATAGCTATGATGCCAACGGCAACCGCACCTCCGAAGCTTCTGCAGCCGCGAGCGACGGCCTTGGCGCGATCACAGCTTTCACCTACAACCAGGAAGGGCGATTATCCGGCGCGGCCAATGGAAGTCAGCTACTGGCACAGTACGCATATGATGGCTTCGGGCAACGCCTGGTCAGAATGGGCGCGGCCACCGGGACAACTCTCTATCAGTACGGCCAGGGGAACCTGCTTGAAGAGACAGACGGGCAGGGAAACGCGCAGGTGGACTACATCTATGTGGGCAGCCAGCCGGTCGCGACCATCGAGCCCGGTGGAACAATGTACTTTCTCCATGACGATCTTCTCGGCACGCCCCTGGCCGCGACGAGCAGCAGCCAGTCCGTCGCATGGAGCACAACCTACCAGCCTTTCGGACTAATCGGCACAGCGCCGAGCACGATTGTTGAGGATCTGCGTCTGCCCGGGCAGGAGTCGGATATTCCGACCGGTCTCTACCACAACGGCCTCCGCGATTATGTGCCGGCAACAGGACAGTACATCGAGAGTGATCCGGTGGGACTGTGGGGCGGATTCAACCGTTACGCGTACGCCGAGGGCAACCCGCTTGCCCTGACCGATCCAACGGGAACTTCGGTCTCGGACACCTGGAACCAGGTGCAGACGTTTTGCAATATGGGTGCATCCTGCTCGTTCATGGATAAGGCGAAGATGGCTTACAATCTCATGACGGCTCCAACCACTCCTTACGTGCCACCCACCCCCCCTCCGCCGCCGCCCACGTACTTTAATCCCGACGGGACGCTCACTTCATTCGGACAGGCCGTAATGTGGTGCGGTGCGATCGTCAAGGGCGGAGGATCGACGTCGCAGTGTTCGCCTCAGGCAGCGCCGATTGTCAACGCTGCTTTTGTGCAGCAGGGATTGGATCAGTTGAGCCAGTTGGATCAGTCCTTCGTCAACCAGGTGCTTTACCCAACATTGGAAAAGACCGTAAGCGACGTTGGCGATGTGTTGACGGTCTGGAATTCGGGCACGCCGTATGGCACCGAGCTGACGGAAGGCGCGGAGACGGTTATCGATTTCATCGAAGGGTATACGCAGGGTACCGAGTCCGTGAATCCGGTACCCAGCTCGAACTCGAAGTCGCAGCTCATTGGCATTGAAACAAAGGACCTGCTTCAGGCATTGGGAGTCGTTCCCATCTGCCCGAAGGCGGCCGCCGCGGCAGCGGCGAATAACGAGTAGCGCTTCGAAAGGACTACCTGATGCGCACACTGCAAATCTTTGCATCCCTTGCCCTCATTGCCGCGGCCGCTACGGCGCAGGTCACCTATACGTATGACAAGGGCGGGCACCTCACCGTCATCAACTACGGTCCGGCTGGAACGATCACGTACACTTACGATGCCGCCGGGCACCTCATCGGCCGGGTGGTCTCCACCACGCCGGCCGTGGCGGCGATCAGCGGTATTTCGCCATCGTCTGTGAACGCTGGCGGAGGAACGTTTATCCTCACGGTGAACGGATCGGGATTCATTTCGAGTGACGTCGTCCTCTGGAACGGCACGGCGCTGGCCACTACATTTATCAGTTCCACGGTATTGCAGGCCACCGTCCCAGCCAGTCTGATCGCGCAGCAGGGATCGATTTCTATCAAGATATCCGGGTCTGGCGTGCAATCCGGCACGGTCGCTTTCAATGTCGGCGCGAGCGGCCCGGCGCCCGCGAACGTCTATTACTTTGCGCAGCTGGCCTTTGGGGGCGGATGGCAGGCCACGCTTACCTATGTGAACTATTCTCCGCAGGCCGTGAGTTGTCAGACTTCGTTCTTTTCCCCTTCGGGCGCTCCTCTGGCCGTGCCTTTTGCAGCCGGGACTTCGGCCGTGCGCTCGGACAACCTCGCGGCTGGCGGCGACATTCACGATCAGACTCAGGCTCCCGCAGGCGCCGGGTTGCTTACCGGGTGGGCCGCGGTCCAGTGCACCGGACCTGTCAAGGCCAGCTTGCTTTATCGTCTCTATAGCGGCAACGTGGCAATAGGCGAAGCCGGGGTGAACGCGGAGACCGCACCCACCACCAATTTCGTTTCCTTCGCCCAAACAGCTACGGGCATTGCGTATGCGAACCCCTCTTCCACTCAGGCGATCATCACGCTTACCGTGCGGAGTTCCACCGGCGCGACACTGGGCAGTACGAACGTCATGTTGGGGCCGAACCAGCACAGCCAGGGCAATATTGGTCCATTGGCTGGACTGAACAGCTTCACCGGATCGATACAAGTGACGTCCAACGTGCCGATTCTGGTTCTCCTGCTAAATGCCGAAGCGTACCCGGTCTTCTCGTCTTTACCGCCCGCGGATGTGGAAAGCGGAGCGCAGGCCACCACGTATTACTTCCCGCATCTGGCGTTTGGGGGCGGGTGGCAGAGCACGCTGACATACGTGAACTACTCGCAGCAGCCGGTCACCTGCCAGACATCGTTTTATTCCGACTCCGGTGGGCAACTGCCGGTGCCCTTCTCCGCGGCGACCTCTTCCACGCGCAGCGACATTCTGGCTGCCGGTGGCGACATCCATGACCAGACCCAGGCCGCCGCCGCATCCACGTTGCTGACCGGATGGGCCAAAGCGCAGTGTAGCGGACCGGTAAAAGCCAGTTTGCTCTATCGGCTTTACAACGGCGCGGTGGCGAAGGGCGAGGCTGGAGTTAACGCGGCGACAGTCCCCGCCACGGAGTTTGCATCCTTCGCGCAGACCTTGACGGGTATCGCCTATGCGAACCCCTCGTCGACACAAGCCACCATCGCCATTACCGCATTCAATGCCACGGGGATTAAGCTGGGCAGCACGCAGGTCATGCTTGGCCCCGGCGAACACTCGCAGGGAAACATCGGCCCCCTGCTGGGGCTGGCCAGCTTCACCGGCTCTGTGCAAGTGACTTCCAGCGTTCCCATCGTCGTGCTGCTGGTGAATGCCGAGGCGTATCCGGTGTTCTCTTCGCTGCCGCCAGCAGACCTGCCGGGGGGAACAGCCCTCTCGGGCCAGGCCGCAGAGTGATCGGCCACGCAACGGCGACGGCCCGCGTGCGCATACCATCCCACCTCGTCCGACCCGCGGTCTTGCGGATAGATGGCGGAAGGGCCGGTCAGGCCAGATACCATTCAGCGGATTTCTGCACCAATTGGATTGAGAGACTAAACACAGAAAGGAACCGGTCAAGTCATTCGACTGAATCAGATCGTGCGAGCGTCTACACCCGGATTTCAGTAGAGGACCGGAAAGGCGCCGTCGAGCAGTTGGAGGCGGCGCTGGTGATGTAAACGGTGCACAAACGGAGCACGGATTTTTGTAAGTTGTTGATTTTCTGGCTCTTGATCAACAATGGGGGCAGGCCGTGATCCCGGATTGATAAAACAATCCTGGGAGATACGTTTTGATCGAATCAGAGATCCTTTTAGGTCTGCCCGGTTATCAGATTACCGGGATTGAACGGGAAGGTGGAGAAGTGAGGATAATGGCCCGCTATAGCGGGCCATTATCCTGCCCGCACTGCGGCAGGGCCGAGTTGCGGAACAAAGATCGCTGCATCCGGCGGGTGCGGCATGAGGACTGGGGTGTGCGGCACATCGTGCTGCTGCTGGAAGGACACAAGTGGCAGTGCCGCAGCTGCGGACATTACTTTCGCCAGCGTTTTCCCGGCATTCTGCCCTGCCAGCGGGCCAGCGAGGCGTTCCAGGAGACCATCTTCCGCCAGCATCCGGACGGCATCAACCGCAGCCGTCTGGGGCGGCGGGAAGCCATTGGCGCGGCCACCGTGGAACGCTACTTCCGGCACGGGCTCACCCGCCAGTTCCGCGAGTGGCACAGTCCCCGCTGTGCGCGGGTGCTGGGCATCGACGAACACTTCTTCACCCATCGCAAAGGCTATGCCACCACTCTGTGCGACCTGCGCAATCACCGCGTCTACGATGTGGTGCTGGGGCGTTCGGAGCTTTCGCTGGAAGCGTATTTCCAGCGGCTGGAAGGAAAATCCGAGGTGCGGGTGGTGTGCATGGATCTGTCGTCCGCTTACCGCTCGCTGGTCCGCCTGCACTTCCCCAACGCGCGCATCGTGGCCGACCGCTTCCATGTCATCCGCGTGATCAACCATCATTTTCTGGCCTGCCGGCGCGATCTGGATCCGGTGGGCTCCCGCAACCGCGGCCTGTTGTCGCTGATGCGCCGCCATCGCCACAAGCTCGGTCCCGATCAGCAGCAACGACTGGCCGTTTATCTGGCCGCGCATCCGGCGCTGGAGTTGATCTATCGTTTCAAACAACGGCTCTGCTACCTGCTGTTGAAGAAACAGCGCAACCGTAAACAGTGCCGGACGCTGCTGCCGCGCTTCCTCCGCGCCGTCCACCAGTTGCGCCAGGCCGGCCTGGCGCAACTGGTCCAACTCGGCCAGACTCGGCATGCCTGGAGCGAGGAGATCGTCTGCATGTGGCGCTTCTCTCGCAACAACGGCATCACCGAAGGCTTCCACAACAAAATGGAGCTCATCAATCGCCAGGCTTATGGCTTTCGTAACTTCGAGAACTACAGACTCAGAGTGAAGGTATTATGTGGTTGACCGCTCCGGGGTTGGGGTCTGCCCCCATTATTGGCGTAGAGCCAAATGAAAGGGTTTGTTTTGGCTCCTCAGGTAGGACTCGAACCTACAACCCTTCGGTTAACAGCCAGGATGAAGATGACAGCAGCGATGTGAAGCAATGGGCGAAGCTGCTCATTGTAAAGCAGTTCTGGGCCAGCGGTTCCTAGAGACTGACGATCAGTTTGCCCCCGTTGCGCGCGTTTTTGAGGGAGAGTCCCTACAATAGTCCCTACAGTGGTGAGCCCTGCGGACAAAGCCGATACTCGACGCGTCGCGTAGGTCGGCCGACAGCTGCCTGGTGTCCCTTGCCGACATCGACACACCTAGAAGCAAAGCGCCGCTACGGTTGCCGGCTTGTTCACGTCCACGGCATTCCGACATAAAGGGGGGAACGGAGCTCCAGTGAAACCGGGCCATTTCAGATTCTGCGTCCAGGGCAGCGAGATTTTCCTGCCGAGATCGCGTCAACGGGCGCTCGCCGCCGTCCTGCCTCCAGCCCTCAAGGACCTGCTGAGTGTGATCGACCCAGCGTGAGGATCAAGTAGCGTCGGGTGCGGTGCGCGCGACATACACGCAGGCGGTGATGGTCAGGAATAACGTGAGAATCTCGCTGTCACCGAGGTTGTACTCGAAGAAGCCTTCGGCGAGAATTGCGATGATGATGGCGATCCCGGCGTGGAACACGAATCGCGCATCGCCGGTGCTTTGGCGCGCCGCCCGGATACAATCATAGAGCACCTTCCCAATCAGCCACATCATCATCAACATGCCGGGAACGCCGCGCTCCGCGGCGTATTGCAGATAGATGTTGTGAAGATGACCGTACCAACCGGACGGCAGCGGCCGTGGGACATCGGCCGGGACGTACCGATTGAACTGCGGTGCGATTCCCTCGGGACCGAGCCCGAGCCAGGGATGAGCACGGACCATGGCCCAACCGGTGCGCAGAGTGATAACGCGCTGCGTGTTCGAATCCATTCCGGTGTGCGGCGACAAAACCGAGGTGATGCGCTCCCGCACCTGCATCGGCGCGAGCAGGAAAACCGCGAGAGCAACCGGCGGAATGAACAGGAAGAGCCGGCGTTTCCAGCGCCACACCAGGTATGCTGCGCCGGTTGGAAGTCCCAGCAGGAACACGCTGCGTGTGAGGCCGAGGACAAGCGAGACAAGCAAAATCGGCATGCAGATGGCAGCGATCCTGTTTCCCTTGCGCTCGCTCGAGAAGAACAACAACGACATGAGCGCGAGAAGGACGATCATCTCCTCGCCGCCGAATGTCATCCAGTGGCTGGAGAAACCCGTGATGCGGTTGTAGAGGAAATAGCCATAGTCTCTGAGCTGCGCGGGGTCGGCGCGAAGCAGCAACCGGCCAAATTGAATCAGGCCGATGACGCCTGAGATTGTCGCGACGGCGGTCCATCCCAGCACCAGGGTGCGAATCTGGCTGACGGCTCGAAATGTGTTGAAGACCAGAAGGACGATCAGGAAAACATAGAACTTGCGAATTTGCGGAAGGCCGCGCCAGGGCTCGCCCGACGCGAGCACCGCGATAACAGTGGTGAGGAAGAACAGTGCCAGCGGGAGCCGGATTGCTGGGAACCGCAGCTTGTCACCGGAAGCCAGAAGGGCAACGATTCCCATCCCCAGGAGAATCTGGGAAACGGCAATGGAGAAAAGGATGGACACCGCGCTGGCCCAGGCGAGATAAAAGGCTGCGGTCCGGCAAAAAGCCTGGATGGATGGCCACGTTGCGGAGCGAGGCTGTGGGATGGCCGATGCGACGTTCACACGCAGCCCATCATGACGCTCATCGCCGTTTGAGGTGTGCGTGCGGTGTAAAGGGATCGTCAATACAAGGTCGATTTGACCGATCGTTTACATCCTCGGCACACGTGATTAGGGCAGTAAGGCGCATCATTGGGAAGAGTTCATGCCGATTACCGAGGAGCGCGCATTTCGCGAGCGGACGCTGTACGTCGTTGTACGCTGGCGGTTCCTCGTGGCCGCAGTGGTAACGGCCGGGTTGCTGGCTTTAGGGGTTAGCGAGTTGATGCCCCGCCTCTATACCGCTACTTCGACGGTGATCATCGATCCACCGGCTACAAACGACCCGCGAACGACGACAGCCCTGAATCCCACATATCTGGATTCGTTGACCACCTTCGAACGCTACTTCACCAGCGACACGTTGTTCCAGGAGGCAGCCCAGCGCTTTCACTTGGATACGGGACGCGCGGGAGTAACTGCGGTTCGGAAGAGCGTCCTGAAAGTCAGCGTGCAGCACCAGACCAGGATTCTGGAGGTGAGCGCGACGCTGCCGGATCCGAAGGACGCCATTGTCCTGGTGCAATACATCACGCAGAGAAGTATCGAAGCCAGCCGCGAGGAAGCCCTGGCCGGCGATCAGGATTCGCTCCGGAATGTGACAGAGGACATGGACCGCGCGCGTTCGAGGCTGGAAGCGGCCCGGTCAGCATGGGAGCAGGTGGCCCACGACGACACGCCGGAGACGTTGCGAAGCGAGGTCAGCGCGGCGATCAGCCTGCACACCGAGACGTTGCGTTTACATGAAGAGGCCGTCGCCGAGACCGCCCAGTGGCGCGCGCGAGCGCAGGATGGTGACGCGGAGGACCGCGAATCGGGGACGATTTTGTCGAACGCGGCGGCCGCCCGCGCCACAGAATACGCAAAACGCGAGAAGGAACTGGCCGGCGAGATCGACACGAAGCGCAAGCTGGTAGCGCAGAAAACGATGCAACACGCCATCGCCAGTGCCGAGCTCGATTCGGCTCAGAAGGCGTATGATGCCGCGTTCACGCGCGTGCGCGATTACACCGCGCTCACGGGGATGCACAGCGAACGAATGCACGTGATCGACCCCGGCGTCGAGCCACGGCAGCCCTCGTCTCCCAAAGTGCTCCTGAACACCATCGCTGCGGCATTGCTGGCCGCTCTTATCGGACTGGCATGGCTGAACTTCATGGCGGGCATGCCCAAGCAGCGGCCCTCAGTGGTGCGCGTACCGGCAGCATTGCATGAAGAGCGCACTGTATCCCGCTGACTGCTACACGTGGCTGGTGATCGCCCTGACTGCGGCGGCGATTGCTGTTGTGCCGCCGATGCCACGGCTTTGGGCGGTGGGGTGGTTGTGTGCGCTGCCGCTGCTGGCGTGGATGGCATCGAGCGCCATCGCGTGGCTTGGCCTGTTTCTGGGTGCGGCGCTGTTGTTGCCTCCGCTGCCGGCGTCGTTTGGTAATTCCGGCGCGCATCCGGCCGTTGTGCTCGCCGCATTTGGCGTCTACGCCGGATTGATCTTCGCGCACCGGTGGCGATGCGCAGGGTCGTCTGTGATCCCGGCCGCAGCGGTCCTTATCGCTGTGATGGCGGCGTCGGTTCCGTTGGCCCTGATTTATTCGGGGCCTGAGGTTGCTGTCGGCAGCGCCGTGCGCGTGCTGCTTTTCGCCCTTGGCCCGTTCGTGCTTGCGTATGTGGAGTGGGGGCCGGGCCGAAGTCTCGCGCACTGCGGAGCAGGACCGGCCAGGCTGCTGTTCGCTACCGGCGTGCTCTCCGCAATACTCGCGTGCGTCGATTTCTTCTATCAGCTCCCAGCGCCTGCGGGATACAGCCCACAATTCATCTGGTTCGCGGACCGCGTGCTTCGGCGCGCGCAGGGTCTCTTCTACGACGCCGGCGCGTTAGGAAACATGTGCGCGTTCTTTCTCGTGATGGCGGTGGTGGCGATGATGTTGACGGGCCGGGCCGTCGTGAACCGCTGGCTTGCCGCGGTGGGCGCAATTCCTCTGGCAGCGGCGATGGTGTTCTCATACTCGCGCGCCGCTGTGCTGAACGTTGTGGTGGCGACGATCGTGACGATCTGGCTGAAGCGTTGCGAAGTACGGTGGATCCGAACGGCAGCGACAGTGGTTGCGGCGGGGGTGGTGGTCGTATTGGCGCTGGGATGGCTTGCCCCTGGCTTGGCCGCGTGGTGGATGGCGCGCGCGAGGAAAACCGTCGAGCTCGCCTTTTCCGCGAGCGACGCGGCACTTTCGGGCAGGGTGTCAACATGGCAGGCAATCATCTCGTTCATAATCGAGCACCCGGCGCGCGTTTTGTTTGGCGTAGGGTATAAGACGTTACCCTACTCGGATGTTTTGGGCCATCCAGTGATTGCCGACAATACTTATCTGAGCACACTCATTGAAACCGGCGTCGCGGGACTTGCCGCGTTATGCGCCCTCCATGTTGCGATTCTGCGGGCCACTTATCGCGTTGCGCGTTCCGCTGAAAGAACGGCCGCATTCTATGGCACGTGGGCGTTCTCATTCTGGACCGGCGAGATGGTGCAAATGTCCGCAGCCGATCTGCTCACGTACTGGCGCTTGTTGCCCCTGTTTTTCTTCGTGATCGGCATCGCGATTTTGAAGGGGCGGGAGCAAAGCGCATGAACGTCCTGATGGTTGATCAGTACGGACAGACCGGTGGTGCGCAGAAGTGCCTGCTCGATCTGATTGCGGACTGGCCTCGCGACGGCAATCTGGTGGTGGCCGCGCCAGAGGATGGGACGCTGCTGCGGTCGGTCCGCGACAGCGGGTTCCTTGCGGAACCGATTCCGAGCGGGCCATACGCGTCGAGCCGCCGTCGAGCGTTCGACGCGCTTTGGTTTTGCGGCGACGCGGTGCGACAGCGGGCGATTCTGCGAGGGCTAATTGGGCGATACAGGAGCGACGTTGTCTATGTAAACGGACCGCGTGTTCTGCTTGGCGCTGCTTTGGCGGCTCAAGGGCGTTGTCCCGTGGTTTTTCATGCGCACAACAATCTTCAGCGGCGTTCCGACCTGGCGATGGTGAAATTCGCGCTCGGACGATGCTCATCGACGGTGATCGCTTGCTGCGAACACGCTGGGCGAGGATTGCATGCCTCAATCGTCCGGAACGGTGTGCCCGATGCGGGTTACCGGTTGCGGCGATATCCACCGGAAGGTGCATGGCGGTTAGGCATCATTGGGCGTATCTCACCGGAGAAGGGCCACCTTTTGCTCATTGATGCGGTTCAACTCCTGAATGGCGAGGGATATCGAATCGCACTAACCGTGGCGGGTGCCTCTTTGTTCGGGTCGAACGAATACGAAAAAGAGGTCCGCGCACGCGCCGAAGGGCTGGACGCGAGATTCACCGGCTGGGTGGAAAACGTAGGCGAGACACTGTCTGACCTCGATCTGCTGATTGTGCCATCCACCGCGGAACCCGGGCTGCCGCGCGTGGTGCTGGAAGCATTCTCCGCCGGAGTGCCGGTGGTGGTGATGCCGACGGGAGGAATTCCCGAGGCCGTGCGCGACAGTGTTACTGGATTTCTGGTTCAGGGATCTGCACCCGCGGACCTCGCCGAAAGATTGCGATCGGTGATGGGCGGTTCGCCGGCGGACTTGGAGCGCGTGGCGCTTAGTGCGCGTCTTGAATGGGAGAACTACTGGAACGTGGAACGCTGGCGAAGCGAGGTGATGCGGGTGATCCAAAGTGCGGCGAAGGGGCCGTTGCCGGTATCCGATTGGCTTGCCGCTTCAGCCGAAGCCAGCGGAGGCCACCCAGCAGCGCCGGTGCGAGCGTGCGGCCGTGGTGCGCCAGACGCGAACGCGTGAGCCCACCTTTGCGCCCAAGCACCAGTGGGAACAGCCGGCGAAAAAGAACGCGCGCGCGATCGGTGGGACAGCGGACAAGAGCCAGATGCAGCCACAACTCGTCTTTGTTTGGATCGCTCCGTTGTTTCAAAGGCGAGAGCGCGAAGTGATCCACCCAAAGGCGAACATCGGCGGAAAGCGCGCCTATTTCGCGCTGGACGCACTCGTTCACATCGCAGCCAAACCAAATCTGCGTAATCGCCAAGGCCAGAGCCTCGAATCTGCGTAGAGCGGGCTGGTGCAGTTTCCGCCAGCGGCTCCAGAATTCCTCGTTCTGCGCGTTTTCGTGGAGAAAAAAAGCGATCTCCCATGCGCGTTGCAACGGGAGATCGCCATGCAGCAGGTGCAGGAGAAAGTGGAGAGAAGCGAAACCGAGCAGATCCTGCGGGCAGAGAACAGAGATGGGGCGGCCGGCCAGACACCGGGTAACGCGGCGATTCCAGAAATCGGTCTCGCCGGGTATGGCAATGTGATCCGCTGTCTCGCTCCATAAATGGCAATGCAACTCAACGTGGATAGGCATGTCCGGGTCGAACATGTCCCCACGCCATTTCCAGTCGTTCGGCAACGCCATGGGGGCGAGGTGTCGCCGATCGGATCGTGCGCCGCGGCGGCAACGAGGCGCGTACCCGAGAGCAGACAAAACATCTGCGGCCTCGTGAGCGGCAGACTGGTTCGCGAACCAAAGATCGATGTCACCCTGCGCCCGAAGTATAGGGTCCGGCGTAAGCGCCGGTGCGTGAGAAAGGCCTTTGAGCAGGACGAAGTCGATGGGCCGGCGATGCAAAGCGTCCACAATACCGGCCAATTCGCTTTGAAGGCGCGCGAAACGAACCGCGTAACCGGCGCGCCCATCAGAGATCTTCTGCCGCACGGAATTGGGCAGGTCAGGGGCGCACAGGGAATGCAGCAACAATGTCACCTGACGGTCATCGCACCAGGTGAGGAGCGCGGGCCATTCATCGTCGGCCATCGCGCGCAATCGCTCCGCGCTGGCGTCGAAGCGCAACGCCTCCACCACTGCGCGTATCGAGTTAGGCACGGAAGTGAGATCAGTTACCACGTGCGAGCGACTCCAGAAGATCGACGGCGCAGTCCAGATCGCCGTAGAGCATTTCGTAGGCGGGGATTCCCAGCAAACCCTCCACCGCGGCCAAGCGTTCCTGAAACTCCGGCATCTGCACGACCCACACGGAAAAACTGAACCGCTTCCAGATCTCCTCGGGCGAAACAGCCTGAAGGCTGGGCGAACCTCCCTGGTAGTCGCGGCGGTTGAGGAACACGATGCGGTCCACAGGACTCTGGTCCGCGGTTTGAAAGCCGTCTAAAGCTTGTGTGCGAATCTCGATGGTCGGTTTCCCGTAAGCTCGAATGCTGCTTTTCAAGCCGCGGAACTCCGGGAACAGCTCGCCCACGGGCTCGCGAAAGCGGAACTTCTGTGGGTGGCCGATGATTATCGGCCGATCGGCCGCGCGAACGAAAGCGCTGGCATCGTCGGAAACGTAGGTCCAATTCCGCCTTGCGCACGCATAGGCGAGTGACGACTTGCCCGCGCCCGAATCGCCGGCCAACAGGATTCCTTTCCCCTGGAACATGACGCACGCCGCGTGCACGGTGAGCAGGTGGCGGATCTCGATGAGCGGATAAATCATCACGTCGAGAATGCATTGGCGGAGGTACTCGGTATTGGCGGCCGTGTTGGCCGTGACCCAGCCGAAGCTGAAGCCTGACCGAAGGTCCAGGGAGGCGAAGTTTTCGTAGTCGCCTACGATGCTGAGCAGATGTCCCTGGGAGCGGAACACCGGCGGCTCCAAACGCCCCGGGCTGGAGCTCTCCGAGACAAGCAGGCGAATGTCCAATGGCGGCGTGTCAAAGCGCTTCTTGTAAGTGCCCCAACTCACTTCAGCGGCCTGGAGGATCACGGGCGAGTTTGAGCGGATACGGGCGGGAAAGTTGTACGGGTAAAACTCGGCCTCATATTCGAGCGGAATTCTGGTAAGTAAGGGGTCATTGGTGACGGGCTCGCGTGGAAATGCCTCGATGGGCGCGCGCTCCAGAGTTGGGGCCGTGGACATGACGTCACGCCGATCATAGCGGCCCTGGGAACCATAGTCGCAATGGTGCTGTAAGAACCGTGTAAAGGCCACGCACCCGGCACAATATACAAGAGTTTTACACGCCGGGGATGGCTGCCGAACTGCGCGTGCGACATACTCAGGCAGGCTGATGAAGGCATTTGCTCGGGCCGAGGCCGTAAGGCGTTGGCCCAACTTTTTCCCGAGCCCGCACGAGTGAAATGAAGCGCACTACCAGAAAAATTGTTTTCTTCTTTCCGGCGTTTTCGAGCAAGGAAGCCACGGCGCCCTTAGGCATTCTGGCGGTGGCCACGCCACTACTTCGGGCTGGTTACGAAGTCAAAATCATAGACTCCACGATCACGCCGCGCTTCCACGAACGCGTTCTCGAGGAACTGGATGACGCCTTGTGCCTCGCCGTGTCGCTGGTGACGGGGCCCATGATTCGCGAGACGGTGCAGATCGCGCGCGCGGCAAAGCAGCGGTATCCGGAGAAGCCGGTGATTCTTGGAGGGTGGCATCCGTCGCTGCTGCCTCATCAGACGCTCGCGGCCGATTGCATTGACATCGTGGTGAAGGGGCAGGGCGAAGACGCTTTACTCGAAGTGGTGCAGCGCATCGAGGATGGCGCGGACATGCGCGGCATTGCCGGTGTTGGCTACAAGGAAGACGGCAAGCTGCGTTTCAACGCGCCTCGCGAGCTTCGCCCCATCCGTGAGCTTCCTCCCAAGGCGTATCATCTTGCCGATTTCGATGCCTACGAACGCGTCGCCGGTCGGCGTTGGGCGATGTATACATCGAGCCTTGCCTGCCCGTATGAGTGCGCCTACTGCACGAATCAGGGTCTTTATGGGCGCAAGTGGAACGCGCTGGATCCGGATCAGGTCGTGCAAGAGGTCACCGATCTGGTGCGGCGATATCGATTGAGCCTGCTGTGGGTGGTGGACGACAACTTCCTTGTCGATCGTGAGCGCGCGCTGGGCATCGCAGAAGGTCTGGTCCGCAGCGACGTGCATTTCGACTGGAGCATTCAGGCGACCACGAATCTGGTAACTCGCCTCAGCGTCGACGAACTGAAGCTTCTGCGCCGTGCCGGGCTTTCGCAGATCTCGCAAGGTGCAGACTCAGGATCGCCGCGAGTGATGAAGCTGATGCACAAAACGTTTCAAACACTGGACACGATTCACGACGCGGCCGGCCGACTCACCGCGGCGGGGATCCGGCCGTCGTTCAACATGATCTTCGGGTTTCCCGGAGAGGGCGATGACGACATTCATCAATCGATTCGCCTGATCATGGATGTGTGCCGGCGCTATCCCGGCGCTGAATTCTGGACCAACATTTTCACGCCGTATCCCGGCTCCCCAATAATGGACAAAGCTTTCGAGCTGGGAATCGAAGTGCCCACCACTCTGGAAGGCTGGACGGAGTTTTTCCCTCGCTACACGGAACTTCCGTGGCTGCGCGGAGCCAAGCATCAACGTTTGCAGACCATGCGCGAGTATCTGCGGCTGGCATTCTCGCGAATCGCCATCTCCGGATACCGCCCGCATCCCGTGGCGCGCGCCGTGTCAAGCGCGGTTCGGGTTTCGTCGCGCTGGCGTCTCGATCACGACGCCTATTCATGGCCCTTTGAAATCGCGCTGAACAACACTGCGAAGAAGCTGTTCCCGGCGATGCCAAAACCGAAAGTGGACGCCTCGCTGCTTTCGTCCGAGCCGGTGACCTGCTGAACCAACATGGCTGACATCCTGCTCACGCACTCGAATCACTTGTTCTTCGATCCGAAGCAGGTGAAGAAAATGCAGCCGTATCCTCCGCTGCAGACTCTGATTGCGGCGTCGTTGCTGCGCGAGCGCGGGTATTCGGTGGCGCTGTTCGATGCGACTTTCAACACGCCAGGCGATGGTTTGGCGGATGCGATTGAGCGGCACCGGCCGGCCCTGATTGTGGTTTCGGAAGACAATTTCAACTTCCTGACAAAGATGTGCCTGGTGAGGAATCGGGAAGTGGCGTTCGGTTACGCGGAGATAGCTCGGGCCGCGGGCATCCCCATTGTGGTGAATGGCTCGGATTCGAGCGATCGCGCGGCCGAGTATCTGGAGCACGGATTCAGTTTCGCCATCGTTGGCGAGTTGGAAGAAACGTTGATCGAGATGTGCGATCGCGGACTCGGCGCGTCTGCTGGTCTGGCCGGCGTATGTTGGCGTGACCCGGACGGTGTCGTGCGTCGCGGAGCGCCGCGGCGTCCGGTGCCCGAGCTTGCGGCGTTGCCCGGCCCGGCGTGGGATCTTGTGGATGTTTCCGCCTACCGCAACGCGTGGATAGATGCACACGGATATTCTTCGCTCAATCTGGTGTCCAGCCGCGGGTGTCCATTCCGCTGCAATTGGTGCGCGAAGCCCATCTATGGCGGCACGTATCGTTTCCATCCGCCGTCCGATGTGGCTCGGGAAATGTCCCGTGTGAAGCGCGAGTACGACCCAGACCTGATCTGGTTTGCCGACGACATCTTCGCGCTTTCGCGGAAGTGGACCGCCGACTTCGCCGACGCCGTGGAGCGGCTGGATGCGCGGGTGCCGTTCAAGATGCAATCTCGCTGCGATCTAATGACACGCGACACGGTGAGCGATTTGCGTCGCGCGGGCTGCGCCGAGGTGTGGATGGGCGCCGAATCCGGATCGCAGAGAATACTTGACGCGATGGAGAAAGACATCGCCGTCAAGGAAGTTGGCGTGGCTTGTGAGAACCTGCGCGCGTCCGGCATTCGCGCTTGTTTATTCCTGCAATTCGGATATCCCGGCGAGACCTGGAGCGACATCCGGCGGACCATCGCGATGACGCGGGCGGTGCGGCCCGACGATGTTGGGATTTCCGTTTCGTATCCGTTGCCGAACACGCGTCTCTACGAAATGGTGCGCGCGCAAGCCAGCGCGAAGACCAACTGGACGGATTCGGGCGATCTCGATGTCATGTTCCAGGGCGCCTACAACACGCGGTTCTACCGGGCCGTGGCCGACGCGCTGCATCTGGAAGTTCGCACTGGTCAGGCCAGCGCGGAAGAAGCGTGGAGCGCTGTCGCGGAACTGGAGCCGGTCAGCCGGAACCGTGTCACTGAACTGCCGATCCTAGCGCACGCGGGAGCCGCCTGATTCATGGATCTCCTGCTCACGCACGGGTATTTTCTCGCATGAAGCCATACCCGCCGCTGGGGATTTTGTACTTGTCATCGCACCTGCGCCGGCAAGGCTTCGACATCGAGATCTACGATTCCACCTTCGGGTCGCGCGCGGGGCTGCTCAGCATGCTGGATTCTGAGGAGCCATCGGTGCTCGGAGTTTATACGAATCTGCTCACGCGCGCCGAGGTGATTCGCATTGCCGAAGCCGCGAAAGAACGGGGCTGGTTCGTGGTGCTGGGTGGACCCGAGCCATCGAATTACGACGAGGAGTATCTGGATGCTGGAGCCGATGCGATCATTCGCGGCGAAGGCGAATTGGCAATGGCGGCTCTGCTTACGCGCCTCAAGGCCAGCGGAGAACTCACACCGGATTTACCTTCGCTGATATATCGTGCGGCCGATGGGTCGCTGGTGAGCACCGAAGCCGCGCCGTTGATTAAAGACCTCGACGCGCAGCCGTGGCCAGATCGCGATCGAATCGACGTTCAACGATACGTACAGACGTGGCGCGAGCATCACGGCAAGGGATCGTTGTCGGTAATCACCGCGCGCGGTTGCCCGTATCACTGCCGCTGGTGCAGCCATTCGGTGTACGGGAAGACGCATCGGCGGCGGTCTGCGGTGGCGGTTGTCGATGAGGTGGAGCACCTGCTCGGGCAATATCGGCCGGACATGCTGTGGATGGCCGACGATGTTTTCACAATTCATCACGGATGGCTGTTCACGTATGCGAACGAGATGCGCCGCCGTGGATTGCATGTTCCTTT
>JBEKFB010000045.1:0-17842 GCA_050013535.1 Bryobacteraceae bacterium
GGCCATCGTTCCCGCTGAAGCCGGCGCGAGAACGTCGTCACAGATAATGGCCCAGTGGGGAGCGGGTCCGGTGATGCAGGCGAACGTTCCGGTGGCCGTCACTTCGCCGGGTCTGTTTACGACAGACGGATCGGGCACGGGTCAGGTGGTAGCATTCAACGAGGATGGAACTGCAAATTCCCCGCAGAACCCCGCGCAACGAGGATCCGGTGTCACGCTCCACGTGACTGGGATCACTGCCGGTGCCTCCCCGATCACGGTACGCATCGATGGTCAGCCCGTGCCGGTGAGCTCGTGGCCGGTGGCGCGGCAATCGGTGGCCGGAATAGTACCTATACACTTCCAGGTACCAGCCGGCGTAATGCCTGGATCGGGCGTTGCCATATATGTAGGCGCGGGTGATCAGATAAGCCCTGCCGACGCTCAGATTGCGATTCAGTGACCCGGAAGTAGAGTAGGCTGGATTACCTGGTCCCCCAGGTGTTATTTTTTTCGATGATGTGTCGGAGAATTTCAAGACGCGGCGCGTCTCTTCCACACTCTTCTCTTTGATCGGCCATTCTCAGCGAATGCACTCACAGGCTTTTCCTCAGGCGGTTGGGTTAAGTGTCTTAGTACTTAAGCAAACCTAGTATTTGGCCGATACACGGTTGCTTCCGCTCAGAACGTCAGTTACACGATTGCCAATGGCACAGCGGCTCCCGGCGGAACCGCGGTATTGAACATCAGCATCAATTCGACCGGCGGTGCGCAGCCGGCGAGCCTTCAATGGACCATCGGCTTTTCTTCGACGGACATTTCCAATATCTCCGTGGCGGCCGGATCGGCGGCCACCGCGGCGGGTAAGAGCGTTTCCTGTTCGCCGGTGAGTGGCGGAGTCACCTGCATTGCGTTCGGTCTCAACACCAATGTGATCGCCAATGGCGTGGTGGCGCAAGCGACAGTAACCGTCGCATCGAACACCACCGACAAGTCGACGCAGTTGTCGCTGACCGGAACAGTTTCATCGGACGCCAGCGGCACCAGCATCCCATCCACGGGATCGAATGGCACCGTGACGATTCCGCAGCCGCAGGCAGTGACGCCTACCGCAGTCTCGTGTTCTCCTTCGCCCGTGAACGCGCCGGGGACATCCAGTTGCACGGTGACCCTAAGCGGGGCCGCGCCAACGGGAGGGCTCACGGTATCGACAACGAGCTCGAACAGCGCGATCACCGTGCCGGCGAACTTCTCGATCAACGCCGGATCGGCGAGCGGAAAGTTCACGGCAACGGTTGGATCGATCGCCTCGAATCAAACCTCCACGATTCAGGCCACGGCCAATAGCGTCTCGGTATCCACTTCGCTGACCGCCGATGCGCCGGCGGCCGCAACGATCAGCTCGGTCAGTTGCACGCCGTCGACGGTGGCGAGCGGAGGAACGTCGAGCTGCACGGTCAGCCTGAACAAGGCCGCATCGGGGAGCGCGCTGGTTTCGCTCTCGAGCAACAATGCGGCGGTGAGTGTCCCGGCGAACGTGACGGTGAATTCGGGCGCGACATCAGCGGGATTCACGGCGACCGCGGGAACGGTGACCACGGGTCAGACGGCGACGATCACGGCGACGTACAACGGAACTGCACAGACTACGGTGTCGGTGACGGCCAGCGCGGCGGCGCAGGTGAGTTCGGTTAGTTGCAATCCATCCAGTATCGCCAGTGGCGCGAGCGCGTCATGCACGGTGAATCTCAGCGGTGCGGCGTCCGGTAGCGCGGTGATTACTCTGTCGAGCAACAATGCGGCGGTGAGTGTCCCGGCGAACGTGACGGTGACGTCGGGCGCGACATCAGCGGGGTTCACGGCGACGGCGGGAACGGTGACCACGGGTCAGACGGCGATGATCACGGCGACCTACAACGGAACCGCGCAGACTACGGTATCGGTGACGGCCCCTGCCTCGGCGCAGGTGAGTTCGGTTAGTTGCAATCCATCCAGTATCGCCAGTGGCGCGAGCGCATCATGCACGGTGAACCTTAGCAGTGCGGCGTCCGGTAGCGCGGTGATTACTCTGTCCAGCAACAATGCGGCGGTGAGTGTCCCGGCGAACGTGACGGTGAACTCGGGCGCGATATCAGCGGGATTTACAGCGACCGCGGGAACGGTGACTTCCGCTCAAACCGTCACTCTTAGCGCCACCTATAATGGTTCGGCGCAGACCACCCTGAACGTGGCGGCGAGCACTGCACCCCAGGTGGCCTCTCTGAGTTGCGCCCCTTCAACTCTGGTGAGCGGAGCAGGCACCACCTGCACGGTGACTCTGAACAAGACGGCTTCCGTGGACACGGTGATTGCGCTTTCCAGTAACAACAGCGCGGTCGTTGTTGGGCCCACGGCTTTGATTTACGCGGGCTACACGTCGACGACGTTCCCGGCAACGGCCGGGGCCGTGGTCACAGGTCAAACGGCTACGCTGACGGCTACGTATAACGCTTCCGCGCAGACTACGGTGAACGTGGTGGCGGCGTTGGCCCTCGCATCTTTGAGTTGCACGCCGTCCAGTATCGCCAGCGGAGCCAGTACCACCTGTACAGTCACACTGAACGCGGCGACGGCCGCCGCCGCCACGGTCACATTGGTGGCTAACAATCTCAACGTAACCTTGCCGGCATCGATATCGATTGCATCAGGCTTGGCCAGCGGCACCTTCACGCTCAGCACCAATGCCAGCGCAGCGGGGTCAATCACCATTCAGGCGAGCTTGAATAGTGGAGTGATGTCTACCGAGATTTCCATCGGCGGACCCGCTCTGGTTTCAGTTTCGTGTTCTCCGGCGACCGTTACCGCGCCCGGGACGGCTCAGTGCACGATTACTCTGGGCGGCAGTGCCGGCGCAAGCGGATTCTTTATCGCGGTTTCGTCGAATAACTCCGTGGTTACGGCGCCCGCGTCGGTGCAGATCCCTGGCGGCGCGAGCTTCACGATGTTTACGGCCACGGTAGGCGCAGCCACAAGCCCCGGCAACGCGACTCTGCTCGCCACCGCGAACGGTGCCGTCAGCACGACGCTCAACTACACGACGTCTCCCGCGGTGCAGTCGATCGCATGTACTCCGAACCTGGTGCCGGCGAATTCCACGGCCAACTGCACGGTGACGCTGAACGCCGCCACAGCGGCGCAACAGAACATCGCTCTGATCTCAAGCGACCCCGGCCTCACGGTACCGGCTTCGGTACGGGTGAATCCAAATCAAATGACGGCGAACTTCGTAGCTACCTCGGGCGCGCCGGCACAACAGCAGACCGTCATCGTCACAGCCAACGCGGCACAGCCGAAATCGGCGGTGCTGTCGCTGCTGACAACTCCCGCGCAGTTGACCGTATCGGCTCCCGCTCTGATTGCAGCGGTGCCGGGCGACGTCGTTCAATTCCTAGTGGGAGCCAACAGCCCGCAGGGTCTGGCGATCTCGCTGGCCGTGAGTAATCTCCCTTCGGGAGCCGCGTTTAGTCCGGTGCTCAATACCTTCACGTGGACACCTCAATCCAACCAGACCGGCGCGAACGACGTCACCTTCACCGCCACCGACAGCAAGGGAAACCAGGCAACCGCGGTAGTGAAGATCAACGTCGGCGCAACGCGGGACGCCGTCTCCGATGGCGTGAATGCCGCAAGCCTGGTGGCAAGCGCTGTCTGCAGCCCTGGTTCCATCGGCGCCATCGCGGGGATCGGGTTCACGACGCAGAACGCAGCAACGGCGAGCGAATTCCCGTTGCCTTTGCAGTTGGCCGGAGTGCAGGTGTTGGCGAACGGGCAGGCCGTCCCGCTCACATACGTGTCCGGGACGTGGATCGATTTCCAATGCCCGGTGTTGCCGGTGGGGTCGCCACTCACGATGACGGTAGTTACGGAAGACGGCACCTCCGTCAACGCGTTCCAGACCACCATGCCCGAAGCCGCCCCTGGAATTTATAGCTTTAATCTGACGGGGACCGGCCAGGGGTCCATCTATGTAGCGAACTCGCCTCTGGTCGCGATGCCGGTTGCACCCGGGATAGGCGGTCGTCCGGCGCATCAGGGCGAATACATCACGATCTGGGCGAACGGACTCGGTCCAAATACCGGAGGGGCGCCGGATCCGGGAATGCCCGCCGCACTCGCGCCCCTGGTGACGGCAACAGACTCGATCCAGGTTGTGATCGGGGGCACGGCTGTTACGCCGTCGTTCGCCGGGTTGGCGCCGACGCTGGTTGGCACCTATCAGGTGAACGTACAGGTGCCCGAGAATATGGTCACCGGAACCGCCGTTCCGGTCTACCTGCAAATCACCCTGTCGGATGGAACGGTGGTTCAAAGCAACACGGTCACCATGGCGGTGGATGAGGCAGTCACCGAATAGGGCGCGCCTGAAATTGGAGAATTCCGGGATTCGCTGAACACTGATACGCTGGTAGCCAGTTGGCACCTACTACTCTACTGGAGGCGACCAGCGTATGAGGTTTGCGGAAAGAGCTTTACCGCCGGTTCTCTTTGTCCTCAGTTGCATGCAGGCAATTGCCGACGGTCAACCTGTTAAGGTCGCGCTCGGCTCGGCTGCGGTCGTATCGGGGAGTAAAGCCAGGCTGCGTTTGTCTGTCACCGTTCCGCCGGGCCAGCAAGTGGCCGGCTTGAACTGGACGCTGCGGTACCCCGCCTCGCAATTTGAGAACCTCGTCGTGACTTCCGGGCCGGTGGCCGACGCAGCAAAGAAGGCGCTGAGATGTAATCCCGTAGCCGGGGGCATGAAATGCCTCGTCTATGGCATGAACACCAACGCGCTTAAGTCCGGAACGGTGGCCACCGTAACGTTCCATGTTAAGAAAGGCGTGCCGAAATCGTCGGTGGGCATTCAAGTCGCCGAGCTGACCATCGCCAGCCCGACGGGCGCGCAGGTGCGCGCGACGGCCTCTGACGGGTCTGTCTCCATTCACTAGTGCGGGGACTATTTTCCCGCTCCCTCGGACAGGGCTCGGACGAACTCCTTCGGAATCGGCCACGATCCGAAAACGCGCCGGTCCTCCCGGCGAAAGCTGCCCCCCGTCAGCACGCCGCTCAGATCGCCCGGGTTGGGCTTCACATGCTCGCGCGCAATCCAGGTGCGTAATGTTTCGGTGAGTTGTTCCAACTGAATTACGAGTGTCGATGCCTGATCCACATTCCGGCACGCGACATCCAGCGAGACGGAGAGCCGATCGCCGTGGGCGCCCAGCGTGAGCGTTACTCTCTGCGCGCCGCGCAATGCCGAGCCAAACGCCCGCGTGCCTTCCGGCAAGAGCCCATCCGACTGCAATGCCGCCGCCGGAGCGAGCATCCACACCGGCTCGTCAGGCAGATCCGACGCGCCCCGCGGACCCGGACCTCTGGAGATCAACAACGCCGCCCATTGATCGGAACTCACCGCAAGGGCGAGCAGGCGGCTGCGAATCCTGTAGAACGAAATGAAGCGATGCGGCTGGCTGGCTGACGCCCGGCAGAATCCGGCACTGCACTGGCCGCCATGGCTGGCTGCATACGCGCTGATGCGCGTCCAGTCGAAACTGCCGCGAGCTACTGCATAGACGTCGCGTTCGTGGGTCGCCGGATTTTCGCGAATGGCGACAGCGAGCGCGTTGAGGTCATCGCGGTAGTTGAATCTGGTTTGCTCGATGAACCGGCGGTATTCGGCTTCCTCCGCGCCGCGCGGTCCGGCAAGAGCATCCAGAAGACCCGAACGCCGCATCGCGCCCAGATCCATGTACAGCAGGAGCGAATCGCCGGTGGGAAGAAAGGCGGCCATTTCCGCCGGCGTGGCTTCCTGGCGCATGCGCCACACATACAGGGCGGCGAGCAACACGGCGCCGAACACCACGAGCGCAATTGCGATTTGCCATTTACGCGGGCGATAACGCACGTTCGAAGATTACTACACCGCGGCGGCGGCCTCGGTCATGCGCGACTCTTTCCACAAGCGCACGTACGGCTGAAGCTCCTGCATCATGGCGGCAAACTGTTTCGGATTGAGCGACTGCGCTCCATCGCTGACCGCCTGTTCGGGGCATGGATGGACTTCCACGATGAGCCCGTCGCACCCGATGGCCACGGCCGCTCGGGACAGCGCGGGTACGAGGCTGCGTTTTCCCGTGGCATGGCTGGGATCCACAACGACGGGCAAATGAGTGAGTTCGTCGAGAACGGCGACAGCGGTGAGATCGCAGGTATTGCGTGTAGCTGTTTCAAACGTGCGGATGCCGCGCTCGCACAGGATCACATTGGGGTTTCCGTGCGCCACGATATACTCGGCCGACATCAGCAACTCCTTTACCGTGGAGCTGAGGCCGCGTTTGAGCAGGATCGGCCGCGAGCACCGTCCCAGCGCCTTGAGCAACGCGAAGTTCTGCATGTTTCGGGCGCCCACCTGCATCAGATCCGCATACTGGGCCACCAGATCGACATCGCTGTCGCTCATCACCTCGGTGACGATGCCCAGACCAGTGGCGCTTCGCGCCTTCGCCAGCAGTTTCAGCCCTTCCTCTTCGAGGCCCTGGAAATCGTAAGGCGATGTCCGAGGCTTGAACGCGCCGCCGCGCAGCATTTTCGCGCCCGCGCGGGCGACGGTTTCCGCGGCATTCATGATCTGCTCTTCCGACTCCACCGAGCACGGTCCGGCCATCACGACGAATTCGTCGCCTCCAATTTCCACGCCGTCGATGCGGATCTGCGTCTTGCCCCGGCGAAACTCGCGGCTGACGAATTTATAGGGCGCAGAGATGCGCACCGCGCTTTCCACCTGCGGCATGGCTTCCACCGATTCGAGGCAGGAGGTCACGTCGCCCACTCCCACCACGCCGATCACCACCCGCTCTTCGCCCTCGATCGAGTGCACCTTGTAACCGAAGTGCTCGATCCGCTTACGTACCTGATCGATCTCCTCCCGCGTGGAGTGGAGCTTCATGGATATGACCACTGCAATCGCCTCCGTAAAATCAAAAAGCCCACTCGCGTTGAGTGGGCTTTCTTCGAAATCCCCTTAGCCTGTCGCGATGCCACTCGTATCGGATCAGGCCCCCTGGGGGAACCAAAATCGAAACGAGCTGTAATAAGCGCGACGCACGAAACGCCAGTATGGCACGCCGGCCGTCACGTTGTCCAGCGGGATTAGTTCGCTACCTGCAGGTCGTTCTCGACGGCAAATACGCCGGGGACCCCGTTGGCGCGGATTCCGGCCATCTTCTTGTCGCCCTGGTTGGCCACAAATCCGAGCAGCCTGACGTGCCCGTTAGCCACGATGATGCGGACGCTGGGGCTGGTTCCCATCGCATAGCGATAAAGATCGGAATACCCGAACACGGCTTGGAACTCGGCCATGCGGATCCGGTTGTCGAACGGCGAGAGCGGCAAAACCTGGATGTTGTCGACCACCTGAGTCACGCCCTCGGTATGCTTCACGGCGCTTTCGGCATCGGATTTCAGCACGGGCTGGCGAACATCACCCGAAAGATAGACCGTGGTTCCGTCGACGCGGAAACTAACGTCGTCGAAAATCGAAAAATAAGGCAGCATGGCGAGCTCGTGGCGAACACGCTCGGCAAGAGGTTTTGGCGCGCCGTTGTTGGCCAGCATGGGTGCGCAGGATACCGTAACAGCCGCCAATGCCAGAACGAATTTCCTGATTGTTTGTTTCATGTCCTCCAACTCTCCTGTCTCTTTGACGGCTTCGCCAGGGCACGGTTCCTGCCCTTACGCTTATTTACGGGCAGTTTAGAGAGTGAGTCAGAAAGCCGATGGGTGGCAGAAGGTGCGCGGTGACTAATGTCAGCTACGCCATCACGCCGCGCGCGCGCAGAACTTCTTCGATCAATGAAGCCAGTTCCTCGCGGGTGATGGATAGCCGCTCGCTGGGATTGTGCTCTTCGGCGACAACCGGTGAGCCCGGTTCCAGCTCCGCGCGCGAAGCGACGCCGTAACGGCCGCGCGAATCGAAAAGCTTCTGGACCTCATGGCGGGGCAGCACCTGCGGGCCGCCGAGCAATTCAGCCACAAGACTCACCTGCGCGAAGTGCTCCACCGTTTCCATGTTGAAAAAAGCCTTGCGGAGATCAGGTCCATACGCTACCGCACCGTGGTTTCCCATGAGCAATGCGTCATAACGCGGGATGTACTCAACCATGTCCCGTGTCAGCTCCGGCGTGCCGGGCAGACCATATTCGGCGAGCGGAACGCACCCGAGGTTGATTATCACCTCGGGAACCAGAGCGAGGTTGAGGGGCCGTCCGGCCACGGCAAAACCGGTCGCCACCGGCGGGTGCGCGTGCACCACCGAACGCACATCCGGGCGCATGCGGTAGATGGTGACGTGCATCAGGATTTCGGAAGTGCGGCCGCGCGAACCTTCCAGCATTGCGCCGTTCATGTCGCAGATACACAGATCCTCGGGCTTCATCATGCCCTTGCTGACGCCGGTGGGAGTGCAAAGCAGACGGTTCTCGTCCAGCCTGACGGTGATATTGCCGTCGTTGGCGGCGACCCAGCCTTTTTGATAAACCAGCCGGCCTACCTCGACGATCTCCTGCCGATGCTCCTGCTCTGTTTTTGACATCCGAAACCCAATTGTATCAGGCAATTCAGGGTTTTCGTGGATTGGCCTGCGTGCTGTTCGCATCCTGCCAGGAAAGGCAGAAATGCAGGCGGTCGCGAACCGGAGGATGGGTATACATCCACCAGACAATTGCCGGATTCGGATCGGGGAGCGCAAGGTCGGTTTCACCTTCGGTCTGAAACGCGCGGGCGGCGGCATAGCCGGGATGAGGCACCACACCTCCGGTGACCTGAAGCGCATAGGCATCGGCCTGATGTTCGATGACGCGGCTGACGGCGTTTGTTAGCGGATCGGTGAGGAAGGAGGCGCCAACAGCGAAAAGCAGGAAGAGCGGAAGTGCCGCAAGGTCGCCCGCGTCGCGGATCCCGAAGCGCTGGCCGTAACGACGCAGCACCGCTTCGACGAATCGATTACCTACGTACATTCCCGCCAGCAGGAAAGCCGCGCCGAGCAGCAGCCCCCAGAGAATGTGATGTAGCGCGTAATGGCCCAGCTCATGCCCGAACGTGGTCATCAGCTCGGGGAGCGGCTCTTTCCCGATGATGGTGTCATACAGGACGACGCGCTTGGACGAGCCGAACCCGGTGGTGTAGGCGTTCAGCGCATTTGTTTTTTCGCTGGCGATCATTTCAAACAAGTGATCCTCGGGAATCGCCACATGCGCGTTCCGCAGGATCTCTTCGATGGGGGCGACGAGTTCGGGATGGGTGATGGCGAGGGGCTCAAAGCGATTGAACATCGGGTCGAGCACCAGCGGCGCGAGATACACGCCTGCGACCATGAGCGGAAGCGAGGCCAGCCAGAACCACAGCCAGTACCGGCGCGGGCCGCGCCTGACGATGACGCAGAACAGCCAGGCTATCGGCGTGCCGATCACGATGCTGACGAGCTGATCCTTGGCCCAATCCCACGACCACGGCGCCCAGCGCTCCACGGAGATGCCCAATTGCAGAAAGGTATGGTGCGCATAGAGCAGCCACGGCAGGGTCGCGAGACCGAGCAAGGCCAGGAGCGGTGGAACGAAGAGGACGGTTTGCAGCGCGAGCCGGCGGAAATGGCGCTCCGCGAAATCGCGTAATCGAGGCCCGATCCGGAGGCGCAGGACGAGATAGAACAAAATCGCCGAGGTGGAGGCCGTGCCGAAATACTCCAGATACCGCGCGTGCGCTAAGGTCAGAGCCTTCGCGTAAACTCCGGGCGGCAATGTGTAATCGCGCGGCGTGAGCCCAGCAAGACAGTCGAGAAGCACTGACGCGATTGTAGAATGAGACCAATGTCCCAAAACCGGATGTGCCCGAATTGCCGGGCATTTGTTCCCCCTAACACCAGAGTCTGTCCCTACTGCGAGGCAAAACTCGGCCCGCGCGCTATCGATCGCCGCAATCCCGGCGAGATTCTCGGCGGCCTGATTCCGCAGGCGCGCTTCACCACCATCCTGATCCTGATAATCAACTTTGCGATGTATGGCGCGACGTGGCTTTACAGCCAGCACACGGGTCTTGATTTCAACCGTACGCTGCTGCTTTTCGGCGCAAAGGTTGGACTTCGAGACTTAGCCGAATCCGGACAGTGGTGGCGTCTGGTGACTGCGGGATTCCTGCATGGCGGCGTTCTGCACATCCTGATGAACTCCTGGGTACTCTTTGACCTGGGCGCGGAGGTGGAAGCGGCCTATGGGACGGCGCGAATGATCGTGTTCTATTTTGTCGCGACGGTGTGTGGGTTCCTGTTGAGCGCCTGGTGGTCTGCGGGTTTGTCAATCGGTGCATCGGCAGGGCTGATGGGGCTGATCGGCGCGATGATCGCTTACAGTATGACGGAGCGGACCGCGATGGCCACCGCGATGCGCTCACAATACGTGCGATGGCTGGTGTACATCATGCTGTTCGGGTTCATCATTCCCGGGATCGACAATGCCGCGCACGTCGGCGGGTTGGCCGGCGGGTTTGCGATCGCCTTCGTGTTTCCCACTCCGCGCGCAAGGCTGGCATGGCAGGAGCCGGTTATCAAGTTTCTCGCGGGGCTCGCAGTGGCGATCACGGTGGGCTGTTTTGCGCTGATGTTCCGATTTATGCTGGCGGCGCAGCAGCAAATACTGCGGTAGTTCTCGCCTACTCGGGCGTGGACAGCGGCTTTTTGTCGCCGCGATGGCACGTGTAGCATTGCACTTCGCTGCGGCCTTCGAAGGTCTGCTCGTTAGCCGTGTGGGTCATCTCAATCATGTGCCGCGCAATGGTCTTTTCCTTCTTATCGTCGGACGCGAAATCGCGCTCAACATGACAGAACTCGCAATGCTCGCCGAGCGCAACGGTGAAGACGCTCATTGTGTCGAGGAACTTTGAGGCGGGCATCTCACCCAGCAGCTTCACATTCTTGAACTGCTGGCTGGCGGCGGCTTCCGGCTGGCGAAGCGGCTCACCGGCTTCGTCCGGCTGCCGCGTAAGCACGATGGTTTGCGTTATGTCCTTGCCTTCGCGGGTGGTATTGCGCTCGATGGTGAGCGTGTTGCCGTCCGCCGAAAGCGAGTACTTGTCGTGCATCGTCATCCCCCGTGGCCCGGCAAGTCGAGAATCAACGCTTAGAGAGCCCTCGGTCCACTGGGCTTTGCTGTGCATTGGCGTGCCGCGCCAGGAATTGCGATTATCCGGCGCGCTGGTGCTGAACGTGAACGACGACCGGTAGGCGCCCATCATGCCGGTATCGCCAATGGTCTCCCGTATGGTGTTGCCCTGCTGCTGGATGATCATCACATACGCGGACGGCTTCATGCGTCCGAAATTGCTCGCATCGAGATCGGCTTTCCACACACCGGTGATGGACGGCGTCTCGGCCGCCATGCCGGAAATGGACAAAATGAGGGCCGCGCAGGAAAGGCTGATTCTTGACATGTGAAGATTAGTGTAACAACGTCTGGCTACCTGGCGAAGCAGGGATGCGCCAGCGCGATCCGTTCATCGCGCAAGGTCAGGTTTGGATTGAAGAACGGGTCAGGGCGGGCGAGCTCGGAAGCCCACACGGAAGTAAAAAGGGCTTTCTCCTCCGGCGTCACAATCGTCGAGCGCGTTTGCGCCTCGCGGTGATGCAGCACGGCTCCGCATTCCAGAATCACGGAATACCCCGCGCGTCGGGCGCGAAGGCAAAGGTCGACGTCATTGTAGTTGACCTGGAAGCGTGGGTCGAAGCCGCCAAGCTCATCCCAGACGGCTCGCCGAATGGCCAGGCATGCGCCGGTCACCGCGGAAACTTCCCGGGTGATTCGCAACCACGGCCACCAGGGCGAAGAAGTCTGGCGGCGTCCCAGATGCGAAGGATAGGGGCGGCCGCCCACCGAGATACCCGCGTGCTGGATAGTGTTATCGGGATAAAGGAGCAGGCCACCGGTGATGCCGACGTGATGGTCCTGGAGCGGGCGCAGGAGCCGGCTTACCCAAGCGGAAGAGATGGGCCCCACATCGTCGTTCAGGAAGACCAGAGCGGGTCGCGACGCATGCCGCGCGCCCAGGGCGTTCATCACGCCGAAGTGGAATTGTCCGGAATAGGAGACGGCGCGAGCCCCGTGGGAAGTGGCGATGTGATTGAGGTTCGTCCCGGTGCCCTGGTTATGGGCGACAACGACAATTTCAGCTTGTGCGGCATCGGTGCGTCGAAGCGCGCTGAGGCATCGCTCGAGGAGCTTCGGCGTGCGCGTACAAATAACGAGGGAGGCTTGAGCGGCGGCGCCCCCGGTGGCGCTGTCCGGTTGTTCAACGGATGTGGGCGCTAGCGTGGAATGCCAGAGGGTTTGCGGAATCCTCGCCGCCTTTTTCCCCGATTCGACGATGCGCCGTGACAGTGCGTGCATCCCAGCGGGATCGGCGGGGTTCAAATCATCGCCGACGTCCTTAAGCACGCTGGTACGCAGAAGAAGGCAATCGCCCCAGTAGGGCGCGTTCGCCAGCAACTCCTGAGAGAGCTGCGGCGTGAAGCGAGGGGCCTGACGTTGGCCGCTGGCGGCGATATGGTCCCAGTCGCTATAGATGGCGTCGCTGCCTGGATCGTCCTGGAGTAACTCGCCCCAACGATAGGCAGCGAGCGTCGATAGGACCACGCTGCCGCCCATAACGACGCAGAATTCGCCCTGCGCCTGCTTGAGGGCCGACCGCCACGAGTCGGCATCGCCGTATTCGAGGAGTTGACAGGGCGGCGGGCCTTGCATGCGAGCCGATTCGGCGGCCTGCTGCGATCCGGCAATATATGTCAGGCACAGCTTTTTACGCCAGCCCTCCATTTGCGCCGCCTGCTCCTGTAGGCTCGGCGCCATCCAACCGCACTGTTCCAACCAATCCGAATAATCGTGTCCCGAGTCGACGGGGGCGCGCAGGTTAAGCTTCGCCGCGGCCCGGCGCAATGCACGAAACAGCAGGCTGTTCTCCACGCGATCGAGCCGTACTTCCATGTCGGCTTGACGGAGGCGGAGCTCGCGCGCGTCGTCTCGGGGATCGCTGGATTCCGTTGGCAATCACAACAATACTAACGAAATAACGCGGTGCTTGTGAGGCCCGGAGGGAAGGGAAGGCCGCCTACTTAAGCAACCTTCTGGATTTTGCCGCTCTTGATGCAGGACGTGCAGACCTTGACCCGCTTGTGCGCACCATTTATGAGCACGCGGACGTTCTGCAGGTTAATGTTCCAGCGGCGCTTGGTCACATTGTGGGCGTGGCTTACGCGGTTACCGAACTGCGGCCCGCGCCCACAAACATCGCATGTCTTCGCCATGACAGTATTCTCCCGAGTCGTTGAAAACCTTCAGTTTAGCACATAGCTTCGGGGCTGAACCGCACTGGCCAGCTCAGTGAGCCAGGTGTTGTTCTTTCTTTAAGTCCGCGGCCGCCCCGGCCAGGTCGCCGAGGGATCTCCGGGCAGCCGCGCGAACCCGGTAGGCGTTGGCATACTTAGGATCGAGACTGATGGCCTTGTCCAGATCTTCAATGGCCCGCGCGCCTTCGTGAAGCCGCAGCAGGACATAGCCGCGAGCGTTCAATGCCAGTTCAAAATCGGGTGAAATGCGCAGCGCTTCAGTCAGTTCGGCGAGCGCTTCCCGGTATCGCGCTGCTTCTGTGAGTTCGCGCCCACGCACATTGTGTTCCTGAGCCGCGGCTGAAATGGATGCCGGAATCTTTGGCGCGGATGCGGCCGCCACGACCGGTTGAGGCTTCTCGGGAGGCATTGTTGGGGGTGCCAGCCCCGCCGCAGCATCGGACCGGCCGATCTGAAAATCCACATTGGCCAGATCGACGGGTGGACCTCCCAGCCGAACCGCGCGGGCAGATCCTGCTGCCTGGCCCTGAACCGATATGGTGTACGATCCCGCCGCCAGGCCGCGGAACAGATACCTTCCCAGTACGTCAGTTCGGGCAGTTAAACCGGGCTTACTCAGAATCACCGGCGCCCCGCTCATCGGAACATACCGGCCCTGCTTCGTATCGAAACGCATCACTCGCCCGGCAATACTGCGGAGCGCCCGCTCGGTGAAGCTGGCCTTGCCCGGTGATGCCGCTCCCACGGTCACTCGTTGCACCGCGCCGGCTCCTTCCGTGGAGTAACCCGCCGGCAGCGAATCCGCATCCGGATGGACGTTATAATCGCCCGCCACCAGAGAAGAAACGAAGAAGCTTCCGTCCGCCTCCGTCGTGGCGCTCCATTTTTTCCCGCCGTTTTCGATCGTCACGGCTACTCCGGCGACGCCCTGCCCTGCGTCGTTCAGCACTTTTCCCGACAAACCAGACAGTGAATGGCCGATGCCGAAATTCGCGATGGCATTTTCACTCACTTCCAGCTCGGATGGGGTAGTGAAGAAGAACGGTTCTTTGGAAGCGTACACGGCCTCGATCTTGTGCTTTCCACGGTGCACATGAGGGAACTCATAGGCACCATCGGCACCGGTTAGCGTATGCCGCACACCGTCCAGCATCACCTCCACTTCGGAAAGCGGCGGCATGCCCGGTTCGAACTTTCCGCGCGACTGGTCGTCCTGGAAGACATTGCCGGTGATCGTCCCGCGCCGCTCGGGAATGATGAACTCGGGTACGTGTTCGAATTGGCGCCGGTACGCAACAAAACATGCGGGCGAGTACTGCACGGAGCTTCCGGGATTCTTCAGCCCCAGCAATGAACAAGACAGCGAGATGTTGTCCGCCTGAGAGATGTGCTGAATGAAGGAAAGGGTATGTATGGTGTCCTCGGTACTTCCTCGCAAGGCCTGATCGTCGTTGTACAGGAAACTGTAGGTGAGCTCTCTCCGGTGCACGCCCCGGGTTGACCAGTCAGCAGTGCCGCCGGCCTGGGTACGCAAAGGAACCACGTTAATGCTGACCCCTTTTATGTACCCGGCCGCGATCAGATAAGAGTCGGTGGATAACAGCGCATCCACCTGCTGGACGCTTGTCGCCTGAATGCCCTGTTGTTCCAGGATCTGCTGCAGGCCGGTCAACTGGCCAAAGATGAAACTCAGCGTGGGGGCGTTGGCATCGCGTTCCGCAAAGGCGCTGATGTTGAAAGCTCCCCAGCCCGACTGCACGGATGCGCGAAACTGGGTGGCGCCGGCGTCGCTCCCGGGAGTCACCGAAAACTGGTACTGGCCAGCGGCGTCGAAATGGTTTGATTGAAAGGCGAGTCCGGCCGGCAGCGTAATATTTCGAATCGGCGGGCTTGACGGCGCCACGCTATCGAAGATCGAGACAAGCCCACCGCCGTTGATGGCCCAGTGCCTGGTGAGCTGATAGCGGAGATTAGCCGAGCCCGAGGTGGTCGTCTCCTTTATGCCCGGCAGCAGCAGATTGTCGTGGTAAAAGGCGAGGTCTGTCTCGAACTTCCTTGTGACCTCGCGCGTCCACGAGAGGTCGGCATGCAGACCCCGCAAATTGTTGGCGCCCAAAGACGCAAACCCCAGCGGCATGTACCGCGCCGATCCCAGGATTTTATCCCGCCCGGTAATGTAGTGAAGCCGTCCCGCGGCACCGATGCCGTGGCTGATCCCAACGTCCGCGTTGAACCAGAAGTTTTCCATGGGATCGTATTCGTAACGCATGTCGCCGATACTTCCGGAATGCCCCTGCGCATCCGAAGCCGGAACCGCAACCTGGTAAAAGGATCCCGAGAGCGAAGAGTTTTCGGTAAGCGGATAGCGGTATCCTCCACCCGCCACAAGCTCCGGCCGGAGGGGCAGGAACAGGCCGTCAAACGTCGCCACGCTCGAGTAGCCGGCATCCACAAACCAGTTGCCTTGAATGATATGGAAGCCTCGGACAATGGACCCGTTGATGGTGAGTTGGGACAGGTCAAGGTACTTATCGAGAAGCGTGATATCGCGGCCGGGGGTGACTATCTCATACGTTGCGGAGGACAATGCAATGCGGGACTGTCCCAGGTCGACCGCTCCGAGCAGGCTGGTTTCCACCAGGTGCACGTGGGTCCAGTTGTCGCCATTGGTTTTCAGGAAATCAAGTTGGTTCTGGAACTCGGCGGAACTCGAGTAATACTGTCCCTGATAGGACCCACTCTGGCCATTCTCCGGACCGTTAACCGGAGGAACGTAACCGGCGGGATAAACCGGAGGCAGCATGTTCACCAGGATCTCAAAAGTCTGCACTCCCGCAGGCGTGACCACCACCACATGAGTAGTGCCGGCCACTTTGCCCTCCACCGAGACCAACCCGTTCTCGGCCATGGCCTCTGCAAAGAATGAGTCCAGGCTGTAGGCCGCGGTGGCCCCGGCAACTTGAAAGGTGATGGTTTTGCCTGGATCGACCGTGCGAACCTGGGCTGGCAGCGGGAAGGAACAACACACTGCGAGCAGCATCGACGCCAGTGATATCACGTTCCGGAAGGTATGGGTCACCGCGTCCCGCGGGCTATTCCGGAATGGTGAATTCCCCGGCACTTGTGAGTACCTTGTGTTCAAATTCGAAGGACGAGAGCGTGCGATAGTGCCCGGGAGCGAGGAACGCCGGGTTGGTGGCGGCAAAAATCAGACGCTCGCCCGGCAAGAGGCGCTGCTGCTTAAAGGATGCCTGCGCCACGCGTTTTCCCGATTCATTCAGAATGACCACAACGCCTTTCGGCACCAGCGGCTCCGAGCCGGTATTGTGCAACTCTTCGGAAAGGATCGCGTTCGCCTCCTGTGTCTGTAGCGAGGCCTGGGTGGGTCCGGATTCCAGATTGTAATCGCTCGACAAGTTAAATGTAATGAGCGTGCCCAGGGCGGCGCCCAAACCGACCACACGGTTTCCGGGTGCAGTCATGACGCCTCGAAAGAAAGTTACGACGGCGCGCTGCGCGGTTTCCGGCGGGAGCGTTAAGGTCACCCGAACGGATGCCGCTTCGCCGGCTTTCACCAGTACCGAGGGCGGTGAAGCTACTACAGTGGCGGCAATGCCGTTGGCAATTCTGCCCGCGGGCGAAAACGTTCGCTTGCCTTCGATCACCACCACATCCTCAGTGTCCAGATTGAAGCGGATTTCTCCACCGGTTTGATTCGAAACGGTAAGCGTCTGGGTGGTACCCTGTCCCGGTTTGCAGCGCACCATGACCACGGCCGGAGCAAGCGCGAGGGAAGCCGGCGCCAGGCCGTTGTGGACGGTTGGGGGTGCGCCGGGTGTCTGGGCGCCGCCGGTGCCCATCCAGCAAAGCAGAGCACAGGAGAGGGCTGCCAGGCTGGATTCGGCTTTCATCAGATCACCTTTGCAGGGTCGCCGCGAACGCGACGTTGCTTTCAATGGACCCGGCCGGTGCGGAAACGGGAACCTCCACGTCCAGGCCATGCTCGCCGAGGGAGCCGCAGGGCATGGATTGCGCCAGAGTCCGCGCCGCGGTTCCCAGAGTGGTCCCGTCGATAGCGATGCCGTATGAAGATGCCGCGTCCAGGCGCGACATGGTAACTTTCACCCGGGACGACGACGAACTTCCAGGACAATCCACCCTTAAAGCGAACCGCGTGGAGATCACGAAAGATCCGGATATCCTGCGGCTGCTCGCACCCGGAGCCGACGTTCCTCTGAAACAGGAAACGAGGCCAAGATCGAGGGAGGCATCGCCTGCTCCCTGGGCGCGCATCTGCGCGCCGGTAGGGGACGCCAGGATGGTGACGATGGGCGCTGTTGAAACGGCTGTTACCGGCGGGACGGTTCGCGGAGTGCCGGCCCGCTGCCCGAATGCCGGTCCATTCACCAGCAACGCCAGCGTCAATACAGAAAGCAAAGCCGTTTTTTTAGCGCTCAT
>JBEKFB010000046.1:0-17042 GCA_050013535.1 Bryobacteraceae bacterium
TCTTCATAGCCGACGTAACCCGGAGGCGAACCGATCAGCTTCGACACCGAGTGTTTCTCCATGAACTCGGACATGTCGAACCGGACCAGCGACTTTTCGCTGCCGAACAGAAACTCCGAGAGCGCCCGCGCGACTTCGGTTTTTCCGACGCCCGTGGGGCCCAGGAACAGGAACGAACCCGAAGGACGCTTCGGCGATTTCAGCCCTGCGCGCGACCGCCGGATGGCCCGCGAAAGGGCCGACAGCGCCTTGTCCTGGCTGATGACTCGCTTGTGCAGCTCTTCTTCGATCCGCAGCAGCTTGCTGACTTCTTCTTCCTTGATAGCGGTCATGGGCACGCCGGTCCAGCGCGCCACCACGTCTTCGATGTCGTCCTTCGTTACCACGCCCGTCGAGGTGTCGTCCAGGTTATACTTCTCGCGCAGCAGCCGGAGGTTCTCGCGCTCTTTGCGCTCTTCGTCCGAATAGAACCGCGCTTTCTCGAACTCGTGGTTCGCGATGGCGTTCTCCATGCGATGAACGATGAACTTGATGCGTTTCTGGATGTCGGCCACTTCGGTAGGCAATGTCGTCTGGCGCAGTTTCACGCGCGCGCCCGCCTCGTCGATCAGATCGATCGCCTTATCCGGCAGGAAGCGATCGGGGATGAACCGCGTCGATGTGTGCACGGCCGATGTCACCGCTTCGTCCGTGTAGGCCACGGCGTGGAACTTCTCGTACCGCTCCTTGATCCCGAAAAGAATCTTGATCGCGTCGCTCTCATCCGGCGGCGGCACCTTTACTGCCTGGAAGCGCCGCTCGAGCGAACGGTCCTTCTCAATGGACTTCCGATACTCGCTCGGCGTCGTCGCGCCAATGCACTGGATTTCCCCGCGAGAGAGTGCCGGCTTCAGAATATTCGCCGCATCGAGCGACCCTTCCGCCGAGCCCGCGCCCACCAGCGTGTGCAGCTCATCGATGAAGATGATGGCGTTCTGGTTTTCCATCAATTCCTTCATGATGGTCTTCAGCCGCTCTTCGAATTGCCCGCGGTATTTCGTACCCGCGACAATGAGGGAAAGATCCAGTGCCAGAATGCGTTTGTCGGCCAGGAATGACGGCACATCACCATCGGCGATCCGCTGTGCCAGCCCTTCCACAATGGCCGTCTTGCCCACGCCCGGTTCGCCAATGAGTACCGGGTTGTTTTTCGTGCGGCGGCACAGGATCTGCACCACGCGTTCCAGCTCGTAATCGCGGCCAATCAGCGGGTCCAGTGACCCATCCATCGCCGCCTGCGTCAGATCCCGGCTGAACTCGGCCAGCAGCGAGCTTTCCTTCGGCCGGTTCGAAGTCATCTTCTCCGACGACGACCGCTGGATCTCTTCGCGCACCTGCGAAAGCCGCAGCCCACGCTCATGCAGAATCTCCGCGGCGAAGCACTTCTCCTCGCGCAGCAGACCAAGCAGAAGATGTTCGGTGCCGATGTGCTTGTGGTTCAAGCGCTCGGCTTCCTCGGCGCCATAGGCCAGCACGCGTTTGCACTCGTGACTGAGCGGCAGGTCCACCGACGTCGACACCTTCTCCCGGATCGTGGTGTGCGCTTCAATCTGCTTGCGGATGGACTCGATCGCCGCGTGCGACCGCAGAAACCGGTTCGCCAGCGCCTTGTCCTCGCGAAGCAGGCCCAGCAGCAGGTGCTCCGTTTCGATGTACGGGCTGCCGAACTGGCTGGCCTCGTAACGGGCGAAAAAGATCACTCTGCGCGCTTTCTCGGTATAGCGTTCAAACATATTCCCTGTCTTTCGATGCTTCGTTTTCGGATGAGGTTCCTTCGGCGCGCCACGGCCTGACGGCGCCGCGGTCCAGTTCAAGGACCCGGTCGCACCGCGCCGCGAACGCGAGGTTGTGGGTCACGTAGATGGAGGTGAGCCGATGGGAGCGATGAAGATCGGCGAGCAGGGACATGATCATCTCACCTGTCCGGAAGTCGAGATTGCCGGTCGGCTCGTCGGCGAGCAGTACTTCGGGATCGGATACCAGAGCGCGGGCCAGCGCCACCCTCTGTTGTTCTCCTCCCGATAGTTCACCGGCGCGGTGTCCCGCTCGGCTTCGTAAACCCACTTCATCCAGCCTCGCCTGCGCCCGTGCTGCCGCTTCCGCGCCTGGGACGCCCCGAATCAGCAACGGCATCATCACATTCTCCTGCGCCGAAAACTCCGGCAACAGCGAGTGATTCTGCCAGACGAACCCAATGGTCCGATTACGGAACTCCGCCAGTTCCGCGTCGGAAATCACGGTTATCTCTTTATGATGAAAGTATATCGTTCCCGTGGAAGGCCTGTCCAGACCGCCCAGCAGGTAGAGCAGGGTACTCTTCCCCGCGCCCGATTCTCCCACCAACGCCAGCCGTTCTCCCGGTTCCACTTGCAGGTTCAGGTCCGAAAAAACAGCGACTTCGTTGTCGCCGGATCGGTACCGTTTGCTCAGGCCAACGGTCCGAATGGCCGGACCCGGTTCGGGTTCAGGGCTGGTCTCCACCTTTTCTATCTTTAAGCTAACACGTGGGGCGAAAGGCGCATGGACTAAGGTGCATCAGGCGATGAGCGGGAAGGGGATACGCGGGACCAAGGTCGGCGTATCCCCCGCTGTAGATGCGACTCAGTGCTTGTCGCCGGTGCTGGCCGCACTGGAGGCCGCCTGCGCAGTAGGACTCAAATGAACGGTGTCTTCCTGACTACTCGTTGCTTGCGGTTTTGTTTTAGGTGCGGTCTGGCTTTGCTGCGTCGGGGCTTGCGCGTCCGGACTTGAAGTGGAACTACAGGCGGAAATCATCGGATGGGGCTCCTATGCCGTGTCATATCGGTTCGGGTACCAGGAGCTTTAGGATTATTTCCGAAATGTGCGGATTGATTCGCCGATCATGCCAAGGCGGCTGGGTACTGCGCGTATGTACAGGAATTGTATATACTAGGACTGGTGCTGGACGGCATCGCGGGTTACGACTGGGATGATCACAACGTTTCCCATGTGGCTCGTCATGGAGTTCGGCCCGAGGAAGTCGAGGAAGCGGTACGACGGCCACATGTAATCGCCGCCGCAAGAGATATGTCAGGCGAAAAACGGTGGAAGCTGTTCGGCATATCCTCGTTGGGACGTTATCTGGTCGTGGTGTTTACGATTCGCAATGAACGATTGCGGCCTGTTACAGCTCACACGATGAATCAGCGGGAGAGAAAGATCTATGGCCCGGAAATCGACAAAGCTCAATGAACCGGCCTCTGAGGCCGAGGAAGCGGATTGGTATGCGAGTCCGGAAGGACGCCGCCAGACGCAACGGGAATTCGAACGCGCGCTGAAAGATGGCACTCTGGTTCGCTCGTCGGGCTCGCGCATACCGCGAACGAACGCCGAAGTTCTGGAGAAGCTGATGGAACAGGCGAAGGCACGCGCCACTCGCCCGGTGTCAATACGGTTGTCCGTGGCCGATGTCGAACTCGCGAGAAACATCGCGTCGAAGCGAGGCACGGGTTATCAGACCGTGTTAAAGGAAGCGATTCGCATTGGGTTAAGACGCGGCGGTTTGTAGGGCTGCCGCCGGGATTAGTCGCCCGTTTGTGCTGTCGGGATCGGCGCCCAATCCTCCGGCACCTGACCTTCCGGCAGAAGTTGCCCCTTCTCCAGATGACGAATCCGCGTGGCGAACCTGGCGGCGTGCGGGTCATGCGTCACCATCACGATGGTTTTGCCGAACTCCTTGTTCAGCCGCGACAGCAGCGTGAGCACGTCCGTTGCTGACGCCGCGTCGAGGTTGCCTGTTGGCTCGTCGGCCAGGATGAAATCCGGATCGGTGACGATAGCCCGCGCGATCGCTACGCGTTGTTCCTGCCCGCCCGAGAGCTGCTTCGGCAAATGGCCCAGACGGTCGCCCAACCCCACAAGCTGCAGCGCCGTGGTGGCGTGATCTATGCGCGCCTTCTTCTTCAGGTTGGTCAGCTTCAGGGGCAGTTCCACGTTCTCGAGAGCGGTGAGCACCGGAATCAGATTGAACGACTGAAAAACGAAACCGATGTGGATGTTCCGCCAGTGCGCGATCTGCCGGTCGTTAAGCGCGCGCAGATCCTGGCCCAGCACGCGAATCTCGCCACCGGTGGGCCGGTCCATGGCCGCGATCAAGTGCAGCAGCGTGGATTTGCCCGAGCCCGACGGCCCCATGAGCGCCACGAAATCGCCTTTGTGAATGTCGATGTCCACATTCTCCAGCGCGATCACGCGAAATTCGTCGCGGATGTATTCCTTGGTCAGTTGCCGTGTCTGAATGACTGTATCGCTCATGATTGTCACGCCTTCACTTTCACTTTTTGCCCGTCTTTCAGGTCCGCCGGCGGGTTCACCACAATATCCTCTCCGCCAATCAGCCCGCCTTCCACGATCACGCCCTGCGCGTTGGTCCCGCCCAGTTTCACCGGACGCTTCACCGCCCGGTCGTCCGTGATCACAAACACTGCGTTGTCGCGTACGGCCGTCGCCGGAATCACTACCATGGTCTGCGTGGGAGCGCTCTCGCCGGCCTTCACGTCGCCGAGAAAAGCCACTGTCGCGTTCATCTCCGGCCGCAGATAAGAATCGGGATGCAGCACCTGCACTTTCACCTGAACCGTCGCCTTCTGGCGGTTGGCTTCCGGGGAAATCTGTTCGATCTCGCCGTCGTAGCGCCGGTCGGGATAGGCGTCGGTGGTGACGATGCCGCGCGTCTTCGAGCCCAGCTTCGAGAAATCGTTCTGATTAATGTCCAGTTCCACCTGCAGGTCGTTCAGATCGGCCAGTGACACAACGTATCCTTTGGCGCCCTTGTCGCCGACGAAACCAGTGGTCACAAACTCGCCCTTCTCCACGTTGCGATCCAGAATGGTTCCCGTCACCGGTGCCGTGATGATGGTGTCATCGAGCTGGGTTCTCGCATAGTCCAGCGTGCCCTGCGCCTGTTTCACCTGCGCGCGAGCCGCTTCAATCTCTTCGCGCCGCGGGCCGAGCTTCGACAAATCGTAAGTCCGTTGCAGCGAGTTTACGCGGGCTGCGGCATCGTCGTACTTGGCCTGCGCGTCATCGAGCTGTTGCCGGGGAAACACGCCCTCTCTTACCAGTTGCTGGGTGCGCTTCAGCGTCACCAGCGCGTCATCCTGATCGGCCTTCGCCTGTTCCACGTCGGCTTTCGCCTTCGAGATCTCCTCCGGGCGCGATCCATTCTCCAGCTCCGAAAGATGCGCCTTCAGATTGTCCAGCGCTCCCTGGGCCTCCAACACGCGTGCGCGATACTCGTCGTCCTCCAGGCGAACCAGCACCTGCCCCAGCTTTACGTGATCGCCCTTGTCCACGCCGATCCACAGCACCTTGCCGTCCACCTTGGCCGCGACATCGATGGTATGCGCGGCAATGATGTAACCGGTGGCATTGAGAATCACCGGGTCGGATGCGCCTGCGCCGGACGTCATCGCGTGCACACGCGCGGTCTCCACTTCCATGGCGGGCGAGCTAAGCTTGTTCCACGCGAGCGCGGCTGCGCCCACCAGCACGAAGAACGCGATGCCGGCGATGATGAAGCGCGTGGCCCAGGGCGAGGGTTCCGCGGAACGCTTCTCCGAACGGTCGATCTTGAGATTGCCAAGCTGTGGTTCCATCGTCAATGTTCGTTACCGAGCCGCGCGCGTAAGCAAGCGGTGTTGGAATTATGTCTCCCGCAACGCAATCAGAATCTCCTTCTTTGCCGCCATCCTCGCCGGCAGTAGGCCTCCCAAAGCACCCATCATCAGCGCGAACACCACTCCCACAATCATGATCGGAACGGTGACCCGGAAGTTGAATGCGATTTCGCTGAAGGTCATGAAATTTCCGATCCCGGTCTCCACGTTGTTCAACGGCAGCGCCAGCAGGCAGCCAATCACCCCGCCCAATATCGATAGCAACAGCGATTCCAGGAAAAAGCTGAACAAAATGCTCGACCGCGAAAAGCCCAGCACGCGCAACGTCCCAATCTCCGTGGACCGGCGAGCCACCGCCGCGTACATCGTGTTCATCGCCGCGAAGCTGCTTCCCACGGCCATGATGATGGAGACGAAAATCCCCAGGGCCTGCAGCGGCGCTCCGGAGATGGTCTGCCGATCGTAGTATTCCTGTTCGGTGATGGCCTTCACGTTGAGCCGCTGATCGTCATTCATCGAGTTGATCAGCACGGGCACCGTCGCTTGGTCCGCCGCCTGCACCAGCACCGAGCTCAGCCCGTCCTGCCGGTTAAAGTCGGAACTGACTTGTCCGAGATCGCCCCAGATCTCGCTGTTCAGGGCCGATTGCCCTCCGTCCATCACGCCCACCACCGTCCACAATCCCTTGCCGAAGCGAAGCTGCTTGCCCAGATGAGCTGCGGGATAGCGTTTTGCGGTGGATTTCCCCACCACAACCTCGCGCTGGCCCGGCTGAAACCATCGCCCGTCCGCCAGCTTCAAATCGCGCATACCCACGCCGAGCGTGGTCAGGCCGCGCAACGTAACATTCATGCCGGTGGGGCTGTCGATACTGGGCAGATTGATCACTTCCACAATCTCCAGCGAAGCCATCGGCTCGCCGGATGGCGACACCGCAATGCCTGGTTTCACCTTCAAATCCTGATATACGTCGCGAGTAATCGCGCTGTTCAATTCCGATGTACCGCCCACTCTCAATACCAGGACGTGCAGCGGATTCGCGCTGCTGCGGAATGCCGTCCGCAAACCGGCCACCAGCGCCATCACCGACAAAAGAACCGCCACGGTAAGCGCAATTCCCAGGGCCGTCATCAGCGTGGTTGTGCGCCTCACCACCAGGTTTCGGAGATTGTATGCAAGGGGGATAGCCATGGTTGTCTCCTAACCCGTGTAGCGGAGCGAATCGAGGATAGACGTCTTCGCCGCGCCCCATGCCGGCACCAGCGAGCTCACCAGGCCGATGAACAGCGCCACGCCGAATGCTGCCGCCGCCACACCGGAGGTGAACGACAAATCGTGGAAGAACCCGGCCATCATGGGGGCTCGCTTCACGCTGTCGCACAGGAACGCCGCGAACAGCGAACCCAGCAGTCCGCCCACGCCTGCAATGAATACCGCCTCCCCGACGATGATGCTCAGAATGTTGCCGGTGGTGAATCCCAGCGTTTTGAGAATACCCACCTCGCGAACGCGCTCGCGCACGGACATGGAGATCGTATTTGCGGAGACCAACAGAATAGTGAACGTCACCGCTCCGCAGATGGCCGCCAGAAAGAGCTTCAGATTGCCCAGAAAAGAGATAAAGCTCAGTGCAAAGGCTTTCTCGGATTCCGATTTGGTGGGATACGGCGAGTTCGCGAACTCATCGTCGATCTCTTTGGATACGCGCGGAACGTCGGCCGCCGTGTCCGCCTGCACCCAGAACGCGCCGATTTGATCCTCCCGATCCGTGCTGTGCATCGACTGGCGAATGTACTCGTTGTTGAAGTACAGAGTGTCGGTGTCTTCCGGGTCGTTGTAAATTCCAACCAGCGTCAGCTCCGCGTTGAACGGAAAGATATCGCCGACGATGGTGATGCGATCCCCCAGCTTCCACCCATACTTTTTCGCCAGGGTGACGCCCGCGATGCAGCCCGTACGCAGATGCAGAAAGGCCTGTTTCTGCTCGTCCGGCATTTGCAGCTCCGGCTTAAGCTGGAAGAACTGATCCGGATCCACCGCCAGGCGCGCGAAGAAATTCTTCGGATCCTTGTAGGTTCCGCCGAACCACTGGTAGGCGGAAATCGCTCTTACTCCAGGCATCTGCCGGATGCGCGGCTCGAACGCGGTGATCAGCGGTACGGTCAGCGAAACTTTGTGATGCACGATCAGCCGCAGCGCCTGGGCAGGGCTGGGCTCGTCGGAGAGGAACAGCGCGCGGTACATGGCCATCAACACGCCTAGCAGGCACAAGGAGACTGCGATGCTGACGATGGTCAACAGGCTCCTGCGCCGGTTGCGCAAGCCGCTCTTGACGATGAATGAGAGATGTCGGAACATGCCTGACAGGTATCCTCTTTGCAACGGAACGCGCTAACCGGTTCTGCTTATTCTAGTCTAGTCAACGATCTCCCGCGTGCTATGGGGCATCGGCCAATGGCAGAGGATCGCCGGTGAGCGCCGACGCCGAATTCATGAGTGCCGCTTTGGAGTTGGCTCGGCGCGCCCGCGAGGCCGGGGAGGTACCAGTGGGCGCGGTGGCTGTGCGCGATGGGCAGATCGTTGGCCGCGGGGCCAATTCACCAATCAGTACGAACGACCCTACCGCTCACGCCGAGATGATTGCTTTGCGCGAAGCCGCGCGGACGGTGGGCAACTATCGTTTAGTAGATGTCGACCTCTATGTAACGCTTGAGCCCTGCGTCATGTGTGCGGGGGCGCTGGTGCACGCGCGCATTCGGCGGCTGGTGTTCGGTGCTCGCGACCTCCGGTTCGGCGGCGTGCGCAGCAAATTCCGCATTGCCGATTCGGACCTGCTCAACCACCGTGTGGAGATTGTGGAGGGCGTACTCGCCGCCGAGTGCACGGAGTTGCTGCGGGAGTTCTTCCGCGACAGACGCTAGCGGCCAACTGAACTCCCGCACTCGTTCGCTCATGCAGCCATGGGCGGGCGAACCGGAACCGGACTGGCCATTTCGACGCGCGCCCTGGTCTCCGCCTCGCGGGTGGCGCCGCCGAAATACTCATCCAGAGGATAAAGCCCGTATGGCTGAAGCTCGCGAAACACGCGGCCCAGACGCTGCTCAATGCGATAGACCTCGTGGAAGAAGTTCCCGCGATCCATCCCCAGCTTGCGGCAACATAGCCGCCAATCGGCCCCGAGTAAGAAATGGAATTTGAAGATGCGGTGTTCAAAGTCGTTGAGAACGCGCCGGCTCACCAAAGTAAAGTCTGCAATAAACTCCTCATTCTTGCGGCTCCAGATGGTTTTCTGCTGGCCTCCGTGGTTTCCTTCAATGGAGATGCGGCTCATGGATCGCTCCCTGGTGGAGCAATAACGAAACCGGGCGTAGCACGCGCGAAAGACCGCTCGCAGAACACAATTGCACGGCGCTTCGTCTTTCAGGCTGCGAAATCCCAATCCCCGGCATTGGGCGCAAGTGGGCGCCGCAAGGGGGAGCGCGTCGGTTCTTGTCCATTTCACGTTGTTAGATTTCCTTCCTGGAGAATTTCAGCCGGCCGGTTGGCCCGGTCCGGTGTGAGTCAACTCTACGCGCCGCGCGCGCTCCGTCAATTGACCACCTGTTAAAAGTGCTAGCGAGGTACTGAGTACTTATGGTACCGTTTTACTAAGTAAAAGATACTAGGTATTTTATGGCTTCCGCGAAGATCGAAAAAAGATTACGGACGCGAGAGGTAAATCTGCCCGGAATGATCGTTTCCGGCTCGACCTATTTCAGGATGAAATAGCCGGGCGAGAATAAAATGTCGTTTGAACGGATGAGCTCGAGTTTGCTGGAAGTCGCGCGCCAGCGAATCCACAACGGCGATTTCAGCGAGCGAAGTCTGGCCCGTTTTCTCGGCATTTCGCAGCCGCATACGCACAATGTACTGAAGGGCGTCCGGCCCATGACGGCGGAGCTCTTTGACATCATGCTGAAGAGGCTGGGGCTGGATGTTCTGGATCTCTACCCGACAGCGGAGATTGACCTTCATCTGGCGCGCCGTGCGGCGAGCCGGGGCGTTCGCGGATCCCTTTAAGGCAGTGCGTTTAGAACAACGTTCAGGGCAACCGGCGAGACAAGGACCGTTCCGGTTTGCCACTCGACATCGCCGGCCAACTCGGCATCGGCTGCGTTCTGTACGAATGCGTGCACGACGACACCGGCAGCCATGCGCACGAGGGCGGCGCCGGCGCACGAATGATCTCCAAAGCCGAGCGAAACGTGACCGCCGGGAAGGCGGGCCGTGTCGAGAAGATCGGGCGCCGCGAACACGTCGGGGTCGCGGTTGGCCGAAGCAGGTCTCAGAATGACACGTCCACCCCTGGCGATGGTGACTCCGCCCAGTTCGACATCGTTGGTCGCTTCCCGGCACAACGTGTGAACGAGGCCTCCATAGCGCAGCAGTTCCTCGACAGCCCGCGGTATCGATTCCGGGCGTGCCCGGAGGCGCGCCATCTCGGCCGGGCTCCGAAGCAGCGCAAGCAGTGCATTCGCCAGGAAGCGGGGTAGCGTGTCGGAAATCCCGAGGAAGAGGGCCTCACCGCCAGGGGGACCGGCTACCCGGAAGAACCGCATCAGCTCGGCCTTGGCGTTGCGGCGGCGAGATTTGATCCGCCCATGTTGCCACCACGCACGCAGCTTTCCTGGCGTCCGCTCCGAGTCTGGACGAACCGGGACACGGGCAAAGAGACTGCGGTGAAGATCGGTAAGGTGGTCGCGGTGAGCAGGGGCAGGATCGAGGACGATCAGGGCAAGCGCAAGAGAAAGAGGTTGCACAAAGTCGGCGAGGAGGTCCACCGGGCGATCTCTCGGCAGCCCGGCAATGCGCTGCTGCGCGAGCGGAGTGATGCGCTCCCGCCACTCCGCAAGCTTCGAATGAGTGATGGCGGCGGCAACTTCGTCGCGCACCTGAAGCCGCCGGACCCGTTCACGCGGGGTTGAATCGACGCGCCCTTGCGGGGCCACCTGATACAAATCTGATGCACGGAGCGCGGCAAGCACATCGGAGTAGCGGCTCAGCACCCAGGCGCCGGCCTGATCGCGATAGGGACATTCCGGCGGCGGTGGTGACAAGGGATCCGTCGGACGCTGGCGCGGGCCGGTGGGGTAGGCGGATGGCGGCATTGGTCAGTCCGGGACGGTTTACAACTCCTTCAGGTCCTCCCAATCAATATAGGACAACTAAACGCCGGAAACCTGCCGGTAGGTCTCGAGCACCGGTGAGGCGGTATTCCCAACTGAACTCCTGCGATTGCTGGAATCCTTGCTCTACGGCCCGCTTTCGCAGATCCGCGTCCGTTCTCCGGTTTTCCATTCCCGTCGACTGAGGTTTTCCGGTGACCGCAGTCTTATAAATCTTCCCGCCTGGCGTAGATGGCATCGAATTCGGCCTTAAGCATGGGATTGGGAGCAGTGAAGCCGTCTACGACCTGTTTCGCCCAGTCAAAGTACTCCTGCCTCCGCTGCAAGCTCCAGTCGGCGGGCGGACTGGTCAGGATTGAGCGCAGGTTTGAAATCTTGTCGGCCACTTTAATGACTTGCGCCCGAACCGAAGTCTGTGGTGCGTGGACAATCTGAAGCCGCTTTCGCTCCGCCTTTTCGAGCGATTTGTCATCGGTCACTTCCACCACGAGGGCGGCGACGTCGAAACCGAAGCGGGTGGCGAGCTGTTCCCTGGTGACGCCCACATCTTCGATGGTGTCGTGAAGAAGCGCGGCGATCACAAGGTTCGTGTCGGCTTGCGCCAGCGCGCTCGACACCAATCCGGCAACTTCGAGCAGATGATTTACGTAGGGCTCGGCCGTGGCGCCCTTTCTCCTTTGCGCCGCGTGTCTCTCAGCGGCAAAACAGGCCGCTTTCAGAACATCCTGAACGGCGGTCAACGCCGGATCTGGTGGTTTAGTCATTGGGTGGAAATCCTCGTTAGTGGCCGGCAACCTGCCGGTAGGTCTCGAGCACCTGTGACGCCGTATTCAGCCAACTGAACCGGTGCGACTGTTGGTATCCCCGCTCCACGGCCCGCTTTCGCAGATCCGTGTCCAGCAAAATATCGCGGATGCCCCGGGCGATGTCGAAAACGTTCTCCGGGTTGACAATCACCGCCGCGTCGCCAATCACCTCCGGAAGCGCGCTGACATTGGAAGCAACCACGGGCGCGCCGCAGGACATGGCCTCCAGCGGCGGCAATCCGAAGCCTTCATAGAGCGACGGAAACACGAACGCCTGCGCCGTTTGGTAAAAACAGCGCAGCGTTTCAATCGGGACAAAGCCGAGGAACCGTACCACGTCTTCCGCTCTGGCCTTGATTACCGCGTGACGAAGGGCGGGGAAGTGTGAGATTTCGTCGCCAATAATGATCAAATGCAAATTGTGGAACCGCGGGTGATCCTTCAATTCGCCGCGCACCACCGCGAATGCCTCCACCAGCCGGGGAATGTTCTTCTGGGGACGAATATTGCCCGCATACAGAAGAAATGGATAATCGATCTGATAGCGGTCCAGCACATTCTGCATTTGCGGCTCGTACGGGTGGGCGGGATCGCCGGGGCAGGGCGGCACGGGCTGCGACGCACCCAGAAAGGCCGGATCGGGCGCGTTGTAGATGGTGCGTATGTGCTCGGTTGGAATCCCCAGCACGCTTTCAACGTCACGCCGGGTGGCGTTCGACACGGTCATGAGCTTCGCGGCGCGCAGCAGACCACGCCGGGAGCGCAGCAGGCGCAGATGATTGCGCAGGCCCGGCGCAAGATCGTAAAGCAGGGTGCTCATGTCGTGCACGGTGACCACGTATGGCCGCGGCATCAGCAGAGGAACCGAGTTCAGAGGGATGTGGTAAAGATTGGCGCTCAAACCGCGCAGGAAGAGCGAGTACGACAAACCGATGGTATTCTTGCCGGCCTTCTTGTAGACGGCGTAGCCGAAGTTGGGCGGAAGCTTCGCCAGCTCCGGCGGCTCTGCTTCGGTGGCGATCAGCGTGTAGCGGTTGTCGTGATCGATGCCGCCGAGCGCCTGCACCAGATTCCGGATATAAGTGCCAATGCCGAAATCGCGCAGACGGCGGATGTCGATCGCGATGTGCAGCGGCATTCAGCGAACGGCCGCGCCGGACAGCTTCCAGCCATAAAGCGGGAAAGCTTCGGTGAGCGTTCCCACGCGCCGCCGGACCGAAGCGAGCGTGGATTCCGATGACGGATCCGAGAGCACCTCGCAGATGAGTGCGCCCACTTCGCGCATTTCCTTTTCCCCGAAGCCGCGCGTGGTGACGGCGGGACTGCCCAGACGAATGCCGCTGGGATTCAGCGGCGGATTTGTATCAAAGGGGATGGCGTTCTTGTTCGCGGTGATGTAGGCGCGGTCGAGCGCCGCCTCCGCTTCCTTGCCACGCACGCCTTTTGCGAAAACATCAACCAGCAGCAGATGGCTGTCGGTTCCACCGGAGACCACGCGGAAGCCGCCACCTTCAACGCTGGCCGCGAGCGCTTTCGCATTGACGATCACTCGCATCTGGTAGTCGACGAATTCCGGAGCCATCGCTTCCCTGAAGCAAACCGCCTTGGCTGCCATAACATGCACCAGCGGCCCTCCCTGCACGCCCGGGAAAACCACTTTATCGATAGCGCCGGCGTACTCGGCGCGGCTCAGGATCAAGCCGGAACGCGGCCCGCGCAGCGTCTTGTGCGTGGTGGAGGTGACGATATCGGCGTATTCGCATGGGTTCGGATACACACCCGCCGCGACCAGCCCGGAGAAATGCGCCATGTCGACCAGCAGCTTCGCGCCAACGCTGTCGGCAATCTCGCGGAATCGCTTGAAATCGATGATGCGCGGGTAAGCGCTGCCGCCGGCGATGATCATCTTCGGCTTGTTCTCTTCGGCGAGACGCGCCAGCTCGTCGAAATCGATCTGCTCGGTGTCGCGGCGCACGCCGTAGGGCACCACGTGATAGCTCTTGCCCGAGAAATTCAGCGGATGGCCGTGCGTGAGGTGTCCGCCGTGCGCGAGGTTCAGGCCCATGATGGTGTCGCCCGGCTGCACGATGGCGGAATAAGCGGCCTGGTTTGCCTGCGAACCGGAGTGCGGCTGTACGTTGGCGTGCTCCGCGCCGAACAACTGCTTCGCCCGGTCGCGCGCCAGAGTCTCCACGATGTCCGTGAATTCGCAACCGCCGTAGTAGCGCTTGCCGGGGTAGCCTTCGGCGTACTTGTTGGTGAAGATGCTGCCGGTGGCTTCGAGAATGGCTTCCGACGTGAAGTTCTCGCTGGCAATCAGTTCGAGCCGCGTGTGCTGCCGCTCGGTTTCGTGCTGGATCGCATCATAGACTTCCGGATCGACCTCGGAAAGGGGCCTGGCCATGCGCTGCTGTTCGGTCATGGGTATTAGTTTATCGCGAGGATCAGCGGGACACATCCACAGCGTCGGAACGGGTCAGCCAATAAACTCCACAGTTGACGAGTTTCTACCGCCTGTCACCGCAGCCACGCCACGGTCCAGCGTGGCGAGCACGCCGTCATGAAGAACTGCCAGCGAGACGAGATAGGCATCTGTTACCTGACGGTGCCCGGTTAGCATCGTGGAGATCGGCGCTTCGGCCAGGGAAAGATCGTCCGGCCAAAACTCGTGTCCCGCGAGGCCGCAGATCCTCTTCAACAGCCGCAGCGCCTCCCGTGGACTCGCCGCCTCCCGCGTGAATGCCGAATTCGACGAGACACGCACAAACCCTGTCTGAGTCAAAGGGCACGTGCGGAAGCGTTTTGCGCCTTTGTCGCCGAACCACGTCAATGCGGCAGCGTGATGCACGTGGTTTGGCCATGCCAGCGCCAGTAGCACGTTGACATCCAGCAGGTACGGCTTCACAACTGGTCTTCCGCATTCAGACTCTGTTCGAGTGTGATGGGAGGCGCGCGGCGGGTCACCTGGAAACAAGGGAATCCCGAATCGTCGCGGACTCGCGACTCGCGATGGAGTCCCTGACGAATAAGCTCCGCCAGAGCCTGGCCGAGTGTCACTCGCCTGGCCGTGGCGACCGATCGGGCGATTTCATAGATGTCTTCCGGCAGGTTCACCGTGGTACGCATCATGATGATCATAGCATCACGATGCGCCAGAGCACTTGCCCCCGACCCCGATAGCACGGCTTTATGCCTGCACATCATGCTATCATGCAGGCATGAAACGGCAGGCACCGGTCCAATATACTATTCGCGGGGTTCCGCCGGAGGTCGACGATGCCCTTCGACAGAAAGCGGCTCGGCGGAAGCTCAGCCTGAATCAGATCGTTGTGGACGAGCTGACCACGGCCGCAATCGGCGTCCAACGGCGCGCCGACTTCTCCGATTTGGTGGGGCGTTGGAAGTCCGATCCGGCATTCGATCAGATCATGGCCGCGCAACGCACGATTGACTGGGACAAGTGGAAGTGAGGGTCGCGCTGGATACGAACCGGCTCACCGATCTCTTTCAAGGCGACGCTGAGCTTGCCGAATTCCTGGCGACCTGCGATGAGGTTTGGATTCCTCTGATTGTGCTCGCGGAAATCAAAGCCGGCTTCTACGGGGGAACGCAGCACCACCGGAACGAAGTTCTTCTGCGCAAGTTCATGGCAAAGCCTACCGTTGAGGTGTTGCTCCCCGGCCGCGAAACCGCGGAACAGTATGCGCGCCTGTTCGTTCAGCTCAAGCGTGCCGGAACTCCGGTGCCGGACAACGACCTGTGGATCGCGGCGCTCGCTCTTGAAAACGATCTCACGCTGATTACGCGCGACCGGCATTTCGATAACATCCCGCAACTGCTGACGGTGCGTGTCCCCTTCGCGCGCTGATGATGCGAGCGGCCCCACCTCTTTCAGCGTACATGGATCTGCCAGTACTATCAGGCACGCTACCGCTCGAGAATCATTAAACGCTCCTGCGAGCCGATCAACTCGGCAATACGGATCGCATTGCGTCGAAGCACCTCGGCAGCGATATGGGTTGGATAATCGCAGGTACGGAGAATGACGACCCTGGCTTCCGGCGTTTGCCGGACCAGGCGTTCGAAGTCACTATCTGTCGAGACGAGAATGAAGTTGTGCGCGACCACGTAATCCAGAATCCTGCGATCACCGGCACAAGCGAGGCCGTTTCGAAGCGCACTTTCGGATTCCGGGAAGAGATCGCGTAACAGGTGGACCAGCTTCGGCGACAGGCTTTCGTCGAAGAGGAGCTTCATCCCCCGGAGGCTTTTCGTCCCCCTGCCAATTCGGCCGCGTAAGCGTAGACGGCAAGGAAGTCATCCGGTTCGAGTTGCGGATAATCGGCCATGATCTGCTGCTGGGACGCTCCGCCGGAGAGCCACTCCAGGATCTCCTGAACTGTGATACGGTGCCCGCGAATGCACGGTTTCCCGAATCGCACATCGGGATCGATGGTGACTCGCTCAAGGAGTGATTCGTGGGTTGCAGACATTCGTGCGCCTTAGACTATTCTATATTGATGCCGACTTGGGCGGTTGACGACAATCTAACAGGCTATTGTTGACGAGGAGCTTCATCCGACGTGCTTTCCGACGCCGGAGACGGAGCCGCTTCACGCTCCGAAACACGCTTTCCGGCAGACTCAAGCACCACGCCGAGCGCCGCAAAGACGACCGCGAGCCCGATCCCCTCGGCCTCTGCCAGCATCCGCTCTGTCCCGGCGAACTCGTTGATTGCCCGTCCTCCGGCGGCAATGACAAATAGAAGCCACGCGATCCCTCGCAGCACGGACCCGCGGGTCGATTTTGTCGCAGCTGTCATGAATGTCACGCGAGGGCACTAGGGCGTTGCTGGCTTATCACACCCACCACGCCGCGCCCGCCTGCTCGCGAATGACGATGCCGTTCAAAAACTCGGCGGCCTTCGCCAGGCCTTCGTCACCCGACATCAGGCTGTCCTCGTGCTCAATCGACAGCACGCCGTCGTACCCGAACATGCGCAGCGTGGAGACGAACTCGCGCCACCACCCTGCGTCGTGGCCGTAGCCGACCGTGCGGAAAATCCACCCGCGGTTGCGCTCGTCGGTATATTTCTTGGTGTCGAGCACGCCCGTGAGCGGAAGATTGGCATCGTAAATTTGCGTGTCCTTGGCATGCACGTGGTAAATTGCGTCGCCCAGAATGCGAATCGCCTTGATCGGATCGATGCCCTGCCAGAACATATGGCTGGGATCGTAATTAACGCCGATGTTGTCGCCCGATTCGGCGCGCAGGCGCAGCATGGTCTCCGGGCTGTAGGCCACAAATCCGGGATGCATCTCGATGGCGACGCGAATGCCGTGATCGGCCGCGAAGCGAGCATGCTCCTTCCAATAAGGAATCACCTTCTTTTC
>JBEKFB010000047.1:0-28906 GCA_050013535.1 Bryobacteraceae bacterium
GTCCGCAAAGGACTGATCTCCTGATCGGCTGCCGTCTTTGCAGGACCTCCTGGAAGATCAGCGGGCATGGGCAGTTCAAATGACACGATGGTTCCGCGCCCCAGCTCCGAGCTGATCTTCAGCCTGCCACCCAGGCGGACGATGCGCTCCTCCATCCCCAGAATTCCCAGCCCTTTCGCTTCGGCCGGCTCGAATCCTTTGCCATCGTCCTGGATGGACGTGCGAAGCGTACTGTTTTCGCGGTGCACGTATACTCTCACCTGGCGCGCTCCCGAGTGGCGCAGCGCATTCTGAATGGCTTCCTGCACCACACGGAAAATGCAGGTGCGATGTTCTTCGGCCAGGTCATCGGGACAATCGTCCGCGAGCACATCGATTTGCACCGGGCTGGTTCGCGAGACCTCCCGCGCGAGCCATTTCAACGCGGGCACCAGCCCAAGGTCGTCCAGCATCGTTGGACGGAGAAGCAACGAAATATTCCGCACCACGCTGACATTGCGCTGGGTCATCTCCAGAACGGCGTCAAGTTGCCGTAGTGCTTCTTCCGTATTGCCACTCTTCAATGACGAGCGGGCATTTCCAAGACCGAGCACGGTAGCGTATAGCACCTGGCCAACTTCATCGTGAAGTTCTCGCGAGATTCTCCTGCGCTCGTTCTCCTGGGCCGACACCACTTCGGACGACAACCGTTTTAGTTCCTTCTGAACCCGCAGCACTTCATCGAAGCGCTGCTCCGCCTGGCGCTCCAGACGCAGGATTCGCGTCAAACTGGTGCCCGCCAGCACAATGCTGATGGCGATTGTGAGCACCAGAAGAACCAGCAGCTTCATGCGAAATGACGCGAACAGTTCGCTGACCGCCTGGCTGCTGAGCTCAAGCTGCTTCTCGCCGAACTGCTGAATCTGGTCGGCCAGGCTCACCGCCATCATTCGCCTTGGCAGCACTTCCTGCTCGATGAATGAATACCCCAGCTGCCTCCGCTTGTCGGTGTCCCATTTCAAAGCGGGCAGAATAGCGTTCAGATAATCTGTGACGTTCCGGCTGAGCTGCTGAAAAGTGTCCACCTCGCCAGGCCGGATCAATGCGCTGTATTCCTGAAGTCCCCGTTCGATCTCCTGCCGCGTCCGGATGAACAGATCGCGATGTTTCGCGGCCTCGTCTTCGCTGGTATCGAGCAGGAAGTCGCGAGCATAGGTCCCCGAAAGGTAGAGGCTGGAACGAAGTTTTTCCAGCGTCCGGTCACGCTCTACATAATCGCGACGGATCTTCTCCTGTCGTATCTCTATCTGGTATAGAAATGAAAACGCACTCAGACCGAGCACGCCCATCAGCAATAACAGGCCGCCAAATCCAGCCCAGAGGAGGATTCGGGTTTGCCGATGCGACGCGCCCTGTCGTTCGCTCAAAAACGGCTGGCCGGTTGGCAACTGCTTCTCTCCCGCTTCAGCATGCGATCCAGCTTTTCGATCGAAAAGCCCTGGGAGGCGCAAAAGCGGATCAGTTCCGCTTCGCGGGCCTGCATACGGGCCACCGTTTCCGGCAACTCCCCGGCGATTCTCGCGGGTACCGTTTGCACGCCGTGAAGGTCGCAGTGCAGCAAATCGCCCGGCGTAATCTTCAGGCCGCCGATGTCCACCGGTTCGCCGAAATCGATGATGTGAGCATAGGCGTGAGAAACGCTCCGGCCGCCGGCGAAACACGGAAAACCGAGTTCCTTCAATGGCCCAATATCGCGGATGGTGCCGTTGGTGACGTACCCGACGCAGCCGAGGGCTCTGGCGATGTGTGCGTGGATCTCGCCGAACAGCGCTCCCGTCCCCGGGATGCTGTCGGCGTCCTTGATCACGATGATCTTCGGCTCCGGAACCGACGCGACATAATCCCAGAAATCGGTTCGATGGTAATAGCAGAGGTTGGCGATGGGAGGAGCCGTCGTTCTCACTCGCCCGGTAACGGCATATCCGGCCACGGGCGGCAGCGATGGGAAGAAAGCTCTGGTCACGCCATGAATAAAGCCTTCGTTGCGCATTCGCACATTGAAGGTCTCGATGGCGTTCGAAACCGCACAGGTGTCCGTCTCCCGCAGGAATTTCAGAAGTTCCGGGCTGACCCTGTCAACCGTAGTCATGTGTGATGCGTCCCCTGCGCGTAGCATGACAAACGCCGCGATGCGCCGCAACGCACTGCAATCCACGATACCCCGGCTGATCGTGCGGATGCTATCCCGCCGCCGCCCGATTTTCGGAGTCCATTCCCGCTAACAGAGCTGCACCGGCCCCTGAAACTCATAGAAACATGTTATGGACTTCACCCTGACACGCCCGTAGAATCGAGCAATATTCACGCATCAGGGTGTGCCTGGCTGCGGTTACGAGGCAGTTCATTCCCCAAAGGAGATTGTGCATGAGGTGTGTCTGTGTGTGTGCGCTGGCGTTCATAGCCGGCGCGACGACCATCGTTGCTCAGCAGTCCGACCCCGAGCCGCTTCATATTGGTTCGGTCACCGTGTCCGGCAGCGTGATGGAACGCTATGAGTTCTGGGACTTCTTCCAGGGACCGGGCCAGAGCAACTATGGCTTCTCCGGCACCCTCTTGCAACTGGCGTTCTCACAGAAGACGGCAAAATACGACTGGATGATCGATTTTGCCGCGCCCGTGATGCTGGGGCTGCCAACAACCGCCGTCCAGCCCTCGCCATATGGCCAGTACGGCCTGGGCGCCTCCTACTACGCGGCCAGCAACAAGCATTCGGACGAAGCCGGTTTCTTCGCCAAACAGGCGTACTTCCGTATAAAGGACGAAAACACCAGCGTTCAGTTGGGTCGATTCGAATTCGCCGACGGCATGGAGGGCAAGCCAAAAGATCCTACGCTCACCGCGCTGCGGGCCAGCCGCATTCAACAGCACCTCATCGGCACCTTTGGATTCTCCGACGTTCGCCGCAGTTTCGACGGCGGCCATTACGACTGGACCTCGAACGGATGGAACGTCACGGCGGTGGGCGCAATCCCCACGCGTGGCGTCTTCCAGACCGACGGATGGGGCTGGGTAAAAACACCGTTCGCGTATGCATCCGTCACTCGCGATTTCGGCCACGGCCACGCAAATGGCGAATGGCGCTTTTTCACGATGTATTACAACGATGACCGCCCGGTGGTTAAGACCGACAACCGTTCCGCCGCGGCAAAAGCTCACGATTTTGGCGGCATCAACATCGCCACTTTCGGGGCGCACTACATTCAGGACGTCATGACCAGCGCCGGCACGTTTGACGTGTTGGGATGGGGCGCGGTGCAGACCGGAACGTGGGGCACGGAAACGCAAAAGGCAGGCGCTGCGAATGGCGAAGCCGGTTTCCAGCCCAAAGGATTCGGCAGCCTCAAACCATGGCTTCGCGGCGGCATGTTCTGGTCGAGCGGTGACGGCAATCCCAATGACAACACCCATGGCACGTTTTTCAGCATGCTGCCAACGCCGCGTATTTATGCCCGTTACCCGTTCTACAACGAAATGAACAACAGCGACCTGTTCGGAGAGTTGATCCTGCGCCCGTTCAAGCGGGTCACGTTCCGCAGTGACTTCCACGACGTATGGCTGTCCAACAGCCACGACCTCTGGTATGGCGGAGGCGGCGCGTTCCAGCCGTGGACCTTCGGTTTCCTGGGCCGACCGTCCAACGGCCTATCGGGTCTCGCCAAGGTTTACGACACGGGCGGTGATTTCCAGTTGACCCGCGCGCTCGCGCTGGGCCTTTATTTCGGCTACGCCCAGGGCGGTCCTGTAGTGAAGAAGATCTTCCCAACCGGATACGATTCCAAGTTCGGCTATATCGAGATGGATTATACGTTCTGAGCGCGGCCGACCTCCTTACCGCGAGAGCGGCTCTGTTTCCGAACTGATCGCTCTTGCTTTCGCCATCAGCTTGCGGATCTCGCGCTTCGGTCCTCCTTCGGCGCGCAGCAAATCGGCATAGCCGCGCATGGCCCGCGCGAACTCGGGATTGTTTGGCGCGGCCGCTTCGAAAATCGCGAGCGATTCGCGGTAGAGAGAATCGGCCTCGCCGCTCCGCGATTGGGCCGTCCTCAGGCGAGCGAGTTCGGCAACGCTGGCCGCAAGACGCCAATTTGGATGATCGTAGAATCGGCGGTGCCGTTCCACCACGCCGGGGAGAATTCCCTCGGCCTCGCTGAGCTTGCCTTCATCCAGATAAATACTGGCCAGCCGAAGCCGTGCCCAGGCGGTGTTGATGTTGTCCGGCCCGGATTCGTGAGCCAGGATGGCTACCGCGCGTGTAGCGTCGGCTTCAGCCAGCGCGGACTTCCCTTCCCCCTGATAAATCATGGCGCGGTCCATCAGAACGGGCGTGAGCCGTGGATGCTCGGGTCCCAGCCTGCGTTCAAGAATGTCGACAGACCGGTTCAGCAGTGGCGTTGCCCGCGCCGTGTCGTGTTCTACGATGTAAACGCCAGCGAGGTTGGTCAGGTTCGCGGCGTACTCCACCGTGTCTTCGCTTCGGGAGCCTGCCGCGGCCACGCCTTCCTGCGCCAGTTTCGCGGCTTCGGCGATATTGCCCCTCTGAAGTTCAAACATCGACGCGATAGTGAGGGCGCCGGAGAACTCCAGCGCCGAACCCGGCATCGCCCGGCGTTCGATCGGTAACGCAGTGTTGAGCAACTGGTCGGCGCGCGCGGGATTTCCCAGAACTATTTCAACGGTCGCCACGCGCACCATCGAAAACGCCGCGTGAACGTCGGACCGGCCGAATGCGCTTTCGTTCTCGGCCAGGGATTGCATGAAAGATTCCCGCGCCTCCCGCCAGCGTCCCAATTGCTCGTAGGTGTCGCCAAGGTTCGAAAGAATAGTCGCATGCAGGGCTGTGGAAGGCCTTGGGTCGCGCGTCCAGAGCTGGGCGGCTTCCTCCAACGTCCGCGAGGCAGACGCGTAATCGCCGTGCTGTTCCCGGTCGAGCGCCCTGCGATTCAGACAAACAGCCGCAGCCGTGGGATCTTTGGCAGCCTCGCATGAATCGGTGACTGCGGCGATTGGCGGCAACGAGATGGTTGTATCCGCCGGTGCAAGGAGCAGACGGATGGTCAGGAGCAAAGCGGCGTCCATTGAAAGCCTCCTCGTCAATCCTGATATCTGAAAAAAATACCCCGCCGGCCTTCGGACGAGAAGCCGGCAGGGCTGTTGACAGGGTTGCGGGCAGATCTTAAATCCCGCTCGAACTCTTTCAACATTCTGGAGATCTATACGTGAAATAACAATGAACGTGACCTAAGACGTTCAAAACGGCGTAATTTGATGAATGCACACCAGATAAATGCCGTGACTGTAGCCGTGTTAGATAGCGGCGGCATTTCGGCGGGGAGTTCGCGGCAGAATCGGGAGAGCAGATTTCCCTCACCGGCGCTGCATGCGATAGCCGTTTGCTAACCTGAGGATTAAAACCTCACATGAGTGAAACCGTGAACGTCACGCTTCCCGACGGCAGTTCGCAGGCCGTTCCGGTGGGAACCCGGCCCCTCGATGTGGCCCGCTCCATCTCGCCGCGGCTTGCCGACGATGCCCTTGTCGCGAAAGTGAACGATGAGTTGTACGATCTCACTCGTCCTTTCGAGACGGACGCAAAGCTACAGATCCTCACCACGAAGAACCCCGAAGCGCTCACCGTCTATCGACATTCCACGGCGCATCTGCTGGCGGCCGCGGTGCTCGAACTATTCCCGGAGACGAAGCTCGGCATAGGACCGCCCACCGAGGCGGGCTTCTACTATGACTTCCAGCGCGACATGCCGTTCACCATGGACGATCTGGAAAAGATCGAGCAGCGCATGCGTGAATTGCAAAGCCGCAACTTGCCCTATGAGCGCAAGCTCACCCGCAAGGACGAAGGCCTTCGCAAATATGCCGATGACTGGATGAAGCGAGAGCTGATCGCCGAGAAAGCGGGGGATATCTTCAGTGAGTACACGCTGGGGCCGGATTTCATCGATTTCTGCCGCGGCCCGCATGTTCCGTCCACGGGCAAACTGAAGGCGTTCAAGTTGCTTTCCATCGCCGGCGCTTACTGGAAGGGGAGCGAGAAGAACCCGCAGCTCCAGCGCATCTACGGCACCGCATTCTTCTCAAAGAAGGATCTCGAAGAGTACCTCAATCGTCTGGAAGAAGCCAAAAAACGCGATCACCGCAAGCTGGGGAAAGAGCTGGAACTGTTCACCGTGAACGAGACCGTTGGCGCGGGGCTGCCGCTCTGGCTTCCCAAAGGCGCCACGGTGCGGCGCCTGCTCGAAGACTACATTCTGGAACGCGAACGGGAGTCCGGATATGAGCACGTGTACACGCCGGATCTCGCCAAAGTGGAGCTCTATCAGCGCTCCGGACACTGGGAACACTATAAGGACGATATGTTCCCGCCCATGGACCTCGAAACCGAGCAGATGGTGCTGCGGCCGATGAATTGTCCGCACCACATCCTGATTTACGAGTCGAAGATGCGCAGTTATCGCGACCTGCCGGTGCGCATCGCCGAACTGGGCACCATGTACCGTTACGAGCGCTCAGGCGTGCTCAGTGGACTGAGCCGCGTGCGCTGCATGACCCTGAACGACGCCCACATCTTCTGCACGCCGGATCAGATCAAGGAAGAATTCTCCGGGGTGATGCGGCTGCTGGAGCGCGCGTACAAGGACCTCGGGATCACGCAGTATCGCTACCGGCTCTCTCTGCACGATCCGGCGAACAAAGAGAAATACGTCAACAACCCGGAGATGTGGGAACTTGGCGAGCGTGTGCTCCGCGAAGCCATGGATTCGCTGGGTCTGCGCTACGAGGAAGCAATCGGCGAAGCTGCGTTTTACGGGCCGAAGCTGGACATCCAGCTCGCCGACGTCATGGGACACGAGGAGACGTACTCGACCATCCAGATTGATTTCCATTTACCCAGCCAGTTCGATCTGAGCTACGTGGCGCCCGATGGGAAACGGCATCGCCCGGTGATGATTCACCGCGCCATCGTCAGCACCATGGAGCGCATGGTTTCATATCTGATTGAGCTGTACGCCGGCGCGTTTCCGGTCTGGCTGGCCCCGGTGCAGGTAACCGTGCTGCCCATCACCGACCGGCAGATCGAATATGCGAATCAGGTTCTGACGAAATTGCGCGAAGCGGGAATCCGCGCCACACTGGACGATCGCAAGGAGAAGGTGAACCTGAAGATCCGCGAGGCACAGCTACAGAAGGTCCCGTTCATGCTTGTCATTGGCGACCGTGAAGCCGAGGCTGGCGCGGTCTCCGTGCGCAACCGGAGGCACGGAGATCAGGGCATGCGTCCCGTGGAAGAATTCCTTGCCGACATTGCCCGCCTGGTTCGCGAAAAGACGCCGTTCGAATAGGCCGGGCGTTCGAGAAAGCGCTGGTCAGGGCGTGCTGCGCGAGAACAGCCCTAGCAGACTCGAGGCGAACGATGCCGATTTATGGTTTCTCTGTTCGCGCCCGGCGAGGCGGTCTGCCAGTTGATGAAAGCTCTTGCCCAGGCTGCTGGTCGGCTGAATCAGCTTGCCCTCCATCAGCGACTTCTGCACGGCGTCCGCATCTTCGGGCAGCACGTGGCAGATGTCCGCGTCCAGCGCCGTTCCGATTACATCCTGTTCAAGACCGCTGCCGTGCTCATAACGGTTTACGATGATGCGCGTCTTCCACCGGCCGATCTGGTTCCGTTGCAGGTAGCCGAGTGAACGCTGCGCCGCCTGAAGAGCGGGTAATTCGTTGGTAGTGATCAGCAGAACTTCGTCGGCCGCCTGCGCCTGGCTGAGATTCCAGCGCCCGTAGACGCTGTTGGTGTCCAGGATCACGACATCGTATTTGTATCGCGCGTATTCGATCACGGGGCCGGCATCCGCCAGATCCGACTGGCCTTCACCAGGGTTTTCGGGAGACAGCAGAACATCAACGCCATTGCTGTGCGTCACCATGGCCCGCCAGAGATCTTCATCGATCTCCCCGGCCCGGTACAGCACATCGAGAAAACTGAATGAGCCTTTCAGTTTCAGCAGAAACGAGAGCGTACCGGCCAGCGGATCGAGATCGGCGAGCAGGATGCGCTTGACGCCCAGCCGTTTCCACTGCCACGCCAGGCTGGCTGCGACGGTGGTTGCTCCGCACCCGCCCTTTGCCGGTACTACGAGATACACTTTGGCCTTTTTCGATACACCCGCCGGATTCAGCCGCGCGATCTTAGCCATCGCCGCATCCAGCTGCTCCTGTGTAAACGGCTGTGCCAGAAACTCGGTGGCGCCCTGGCGCAGGCAGCGCAGGATCAGGCTGGAATCGTCGCCCGAAAGCATCGCCACAACCGGTATGCTCTTGTTGATGGCCTGCAAGTCCGACAGGCACTTCACCGCGCGTTCCGGTTCGGATGTGACGTCCAGAAAGCATAGGTCGGCGCCGTGTTCGGCCAGGGCGTCCTGAAGCTCTTTGGAGCCGGGATAAGCGCGCAGTTGCGCCGCCGCCAGAAGCGCCGGATGGTGCGTCACTAAGGGCAGCATTTCCAGCGTTAACTGGTTGTTAGGACTGATGAACAGAGCCTTCCAGTTGCCACTGTTTCTCGGGTTTTCGGAGGACTTGCGATCCGCACGAACCACTATCGATTACATCGGCGGCCCGAGAGGATAACATGAGAACCTTTTTCTACCTGGCTGACTAAAGGTGCATAGAACGTTGCCGATAAGCCCGGCGTCGTTCGAGCGCGCAGGCGGCAGCGTTTCGCGCGATCAAAGATTGGTGGCTTCCAATGGTTGCTATGACCGAACTAAACACAAAAACCGTAGGCGTCTGCGATACTCAGCCGATTGCTGTCCAGGGCCTGAGAGCCCTCCTCAACGAATCCGGGGACCTGTGTCTTACGCATTCGATTGACTCGCTCGAAGAAGGATGGCGCGTCGCGGAGCACTGCGAGGTGGATATCCTTCTGATCGACAAGGCTTTTGGAATGCAGGCGGTGCTCGACTGGCTGATGCGTCTTAAGGCCGTCGAACGCCCCCCGGCCATCGTCGTCTGGGGCATTTCCGTAACCGAAGCCGAGGCTTTGCGCTTCCTGCAGGGCGGCGCCAGGGCAATCATCCGAAAAACCACCGAGGTGAAAAAGCTTATTTCCTGCCTCAACACAGTGGCCGAAGGGCGGAGCTGGATGGAAGACCGCGTACTGCAGGATTCATGGCAGCGCGACCGCGGCTCCCGCTCCGAGCTGACCGCCCGCGAGCAGCAGGTGATGCAATTGGTGGAACAGGGCTTCAAAAATCGCGAGATCGCCAATGAGCTCGGCATCCGTCCCGGCACGGTGAAGATCCACCTCAAACACATCTTCGAGAAAACCGGCGTGCGCGGCCGCTATGGGCTGGCCCTCACCGGACTGCGCGAAAAGGGCCTGGTCTCGCTGGCCAGTTGATCGTTGATCGGATGGACACGCGACGTCAGTCGCATCTTGTGCCGGTTCCGAAGGTACGCGGCTGCGCCGCATTTCCACGTCTCTCCGCGAGCGCGGCTGCTATTCTGATAGTTCGTGCGTTATCTTCTGTTTCTGTTGCTTCCCGCGGCTTTTGCGGCGAATCTCACCGGTATCCTTCAGGACGAGCTGCAACGAAATTTCGCCACTCTCCAGCAAAAGGCGAAACCGGCGCCCTATTACATCGCGTATGAGGTGACCGAGGAAGAACGCGATTCCATCGTCGCTTCCAACGGCGCCATCCACGCTCACGGCCACAGCCGCACTCGCGTGCTCGACGTCTCCGTGCGCGTGGGCACCCCGAAGTTCGACGACTATCACGCCATCCGCGGGGAGCGCGGTCACTTCCGCGTCAGCACGGTTATCGCCATGGACGACGTGCCGAACTCCATTCGGAATTCCCTGTGGCTCCAGACCGACCGCGCCTGGCGAGCCGCCGCGCAGCGATACACTCAGGCCAAAACCGACGAGCAGACCACGGTGGCCGAAGAAGATACCTCAGACGACTTTTCGTCGGAGCAGGCTTCCGTTTCCAGTGAACAGACACCCCACTACAAGTTTGGGGAGCAGGAATGGACGGACCGGCTTCGCCGCCTTTCGGCCGAACTGGGCCGCTCTTCCGGAGTGCTCGCATCCGAAGTTGCGGTCGTGGTGGAGCGGGAGACGAGAACGCTGGTCACCACCGGCGGGACGCGCGTTGAGCATGGCCGCATTTACGCCCGCCTGGTGATGAGCGCCAGAGGAAAAGCGGTGGATGGGATGGATCTCAGCACCTACGCGACGTTCGAAGCCTCCGATCCCGATCACCTGCCAAAGCTGTCCGAACTCGAAGCGTCCGCTCGCCAGGTTTCCACGGATCTGCAGAATCTGACCGACGCGCCTCTCGTCGATCCGTTCGTCGGTCCGGCAATTCTATCCGGCCGCGCCGCCGGGGTCTTCTTTCATGAGATTTTCGGCCATCGCGTGGAAGGCCAGCGGCAGAAGGATGAAAGCGAGGGCCAGACCTTCACGAAAAGCATCGGCAAGCCCGTGCTGCCCGATTTTCTCTCGGTGGTTTTCGACCCCACGCGCCACTCCTTTGATGGAACCGATCTCAGCGGTTCCTACTCGTACGACGACGAAGGCGTCAAGGCGCGGCCGGTGACCGTCGTGGACAACGGAATTCTCAAGACGTTTCTGATGTCGCGTATGCCCATTCAGGGATTCGATCACTCCAACGGCCACGGCCGGAGGCAGCCGGGATTCGACATTGTCGCCCGGCAATCGAACCTGATCGTGGAATCGAAGAACCAGGTGTCCGAGGCGAAGCTTCGCCAGATGCTGGTCGACGAAATCAAGAAGCAGGGCAAACCCTACGGCCTGTACTTCAAGGATGTGACCAGCGGCTACACCACCACCAGACGCCGTGGTTTGCAGGCTTTCACCGTTGTGCCGATTCTGGTATATCGCGTGTACCCCGACGGCCGGCCCGATGAGCTGGTGCGCGGAGTGGATATCGTCGGTACGCCGCTGGCCAGCTTCTCGCGGATCGTCGCCACCTCCGACCATTCCTTCGTGTTTAATGGCATCTGCGGCGCTGAATCCGGGAGCGTCCCCGTGTCGGCAGTGTCCCCCGCGCTGCTGGTCTCTGAAATCGAGGTGCAGAAAAAGGAGCGCTCGCTGGACCGTCCGCCGTTCCTTTCGCGCCCGGAGGGGCAGCCATGAGTGGACACGCGGCGCCAGCCGCGTTTTTGCCGGACCCTCCAGGAACGCGGCTGGCGCCGCGTGTCCGGCGCGCTCACCTCATCGTCACGCTCTTCCTGCTTGCCGCCATCCCCTCCGTCGCACAAGACACCGACGTGCTCATGCGGGCGATGCACGACGAGATGGAACGCGTGCCGCAACTAAGAATCGTCTCCGGAGGAGACCCGCTCTATCTGCTGCGATACACGCTGGACGATGTCGATTCGTTTTCGGCCTCCGCGTCCCTGGGCGGTCTGCTCACGCAATCGGGCGGGCACGTACGCTTACTGCGTGCTCTCCGAGCTTCCCGCCGGCGCCCGTTTCGATTCCGGCTCGCTGCCGGTCGACGACGATTATGGCGCCATTCGCCGGGAAATCTGGCTGGCTACGGATGCCGCGTTCAAGACGGCGCTCGAGGCGATTGGCCACAAGCGCTCGGCTCTGCAGAATGTCAATGTCACCGAGCCTCTCGCGGATTACACCAAGGCGCCTCCCGTTCATTCCATCGAGCCGGTAACCCACATCGCTTTTGACAAGACTGAGTGGAGCAACCGCACCGTCGCGCTTTCGGCCATCTTCGTGGATTATCCGCAGGTACTCGGCTCCGGCGTGGAAACCGAATTCATCAACACCACTTCCTACCTCATGGATTCCGAGGGCACGGCCATCCGCCGCCCCGACAATCTGATGATCGTGCGGGTGCGCGCGTGGGGACAGGCTCCCGATGGAATGCTGGTCCGGGCTGCCGCCTCCACCGAGGAGTTCGAGCCGTTGAAGATGCCATCCGATCTGGATCTGCGGCGCGAGACGGCCGCCGTCGCTTCCACGGTGACGGCGCTGGCGGCTGCTCCGCGCGGCGAGGCGTTTACCGGCCCCATGCTCTTCGAACCCCGCGCCGCAGCCCAGCTATTTGCCGCGGTGCTGGTCCCGAATCTCAAGCTCACCCGCAAACCGGTGGCGCAGCCCGAGCGCCCGGTGCCGTGGTCGCCGAGCGAGCTCGAAGGCCGCCTTGGGTCCACCATTATGCCCGAATGGATGGACGCGGTGAACGACCCGAAACAGTCGGAATGGCAAGGCAACACACTGCTCGGCCACTACGCAATCGACGATGAAGGCGTCGCCGCTCAGCCGGTCATGATCATCGAAAAGGGCGTGCTGAAGGGATTTCTGTTAACGCGCACGCCGGTGAAGAAAGGTCTCGAAGTGTCGAACGGCGCGGGCCGCCTCCCGGGCTCGTACGGCGCAAGTGCGGCCGGGCTGGGCAATCTCTTCATTCACGCCTCCACCACGGCCCCTCTCGCCGATATGAAGAAGAAACTGATCGCCCTTTGCCAGGAGCGTCAGAAGCCATACGGGATCGTGGTGCGGGAGGTCGATTTTCCAAGCTCCGCCAGCCGCGAAGAGCTGGAGCGCATGTTTACCGCGATGCAGCGGTCCGGCGGCGGGACGCGGCCGGTGCCTCCACCCATTCGGGCCTACCGCGTTTATCCGGACGGCCACGAGGAGCTCATTCGTGGAGTTCGATTCCGGGGCGTCTCCACTCGGTCGTTTCGCGATGTCATTGCCGCATCCGATGAGTCGGCGGTCTATAACTATCTCGACGACAGCGCGCCGTTCGCCATGATGGGAGCCGGAGGGTACGTGAACCTCTCCACGGTGGTTTCGCCGGGCATCCTGTTCGATGAAATGGAACTCGAGCCGGTGGAAGAAGAGGAGCCGCGAATTCCCCTCGTCCCGCCGCCTCCACGCACCGCGCAGCGGTAAATCGCATGCGCATCCTCAGCCGGGCCATCTTTCGTGAGGTGCTGCAAAGCTCGGTTCTCGGATTGTCTCTGTTCACGTTCGTTCTGTTTCTGGAGCGGATGAGCACGCTGTTCGGGCTGATGATGCGCAGCTCGGCGCCGCCATCCACTGTGGGCCGTCTGTTTCTGCTGGCCCTTCCGTTCACCCTGAACTTCACCATTCCGCTCGGAGTGCTGGTGGGTACGCTGATCGCTCTCAGCCGCATAGCCGGAGATGGCGAGATCACCGCCATGCGTGCCGCGGGCGTACCCAGCCGCGTCGTGATCGCTCCCGTAATGACCCTGGCCGTGCTGGGATTCCTGCTCACCGCATTCGCCACATTGTGGTTAACGCCGTGGTCGTGGTATCAGACGGACCTCACACTGAATCGCATGGCCGCCGCGCAGCTTACCGCGGAAGTGCAGCCGCATGTTTTCGACGAGCAGTTCCCCAATACGATCCTCTATGTCGGCGACGTCATTCCGGAGGGGCGATTCTTTCGCTGGCGGAACATCTTCATGGCGGACCTGACGCCGCCGGACCAGCAAAAATCCCAGGGACATGACAGCGGGAACCTGCCGCGCATCACCGTGGCCACCGACGCTCTTGCCGTGCCCGACGTGCCGCACAATCGCATCCAGCTCTCTATGCATCTCGGGAACACCTACGACGTCGGGAAGTCTGTCTCGGATTTTTACTCCACCCGTTTTCAGCACGGCGAAGACCTGCTTCAGGCGCAGAAGCCCGAGGACGTCAGAATCGTCCGCACCGTCAGGGAACTCGACACACGCCCCTTGTATCGTCTGGCGTTCAAAACCAAAGCGGTCGACCCCACCAAACGAATCGAGGCGCAGATCGAGTTTCACCAGCGCCTCGCGTTCCCGCCCGCATGCATTCTGCTCGCGCTTCTGGGAGTCCCGCTGGGAGTGTATTCCCGGCGAGGAGGCAAGTCGACGGCGTTCGTGCTGACCATCGCGCTGGCGTTTTTCTACTACATGGGGTTGATCACGATGATCGGTCTGGCGCGCCAGCGGGCTTTGCCCCCGGGACTAGCCGTCTGGACGCCCGATTTTGTTTTCGCCGTGATCGGAGTTTTGCTGCTGCTCCGTCTCGACCTTCCCGGCGACCGCGACTGGATGTCCATGGCGCGCGGCTGGTTCACATCTTTGATTGAGAGCCTCCGCAGCGTTTTGCCCGCCGCGGCCAGTGGCGCACCCTCGGGATTCTTTCCGCGAATTCCGTTTCTCCCGCAACTCGTAGACACCTACGTTCTGTCGGGTTTCCTGTTCTACTTCGTTGTCCTGCTCGGCAGCCTGGTGACCATGGCGGAAGTGTTCACCTTCTTCGAGCTGCTGAGCGACATCATTCGCAACCACATCGCTATGTCGAGAGTGGGTGAGTATCTGTTCTTTCTCGCCCCCCATCTGATTTACGAATCGACCCCGGTGAGCGTTCTGGTGGCGGTGCTCATCTGTCTCGGACTGCTCACCAAATACAACGAAGTGACCGCATTCAAGGCTTGCGGGGTCAGCTTATACCGCCTGTCGATTCCTATTCTGGTGGCCAGCGTTGGACTCAGCGCCGCTCTGTTCGCCTTCGATCATTACTACGTCCCCGGCGCGAACAAGCGGCAGGACGCCATTCGCAATGAGATCAAGGGCCGTCCCCCGCAGACCTCCGAACGCGCCGACCGTAAGTGGATTCTGGGCGGTCACGGAACCCGCATCTATTACTACAGGTATTTCGATCCCGCGCACCGAGTGATGGCAGGCGTCCAGATCTATGAGATAGAACCCGCGACTTTCCGCCTTGTTCGCTACATCTCCGCCGAGCGCGCGCACTGGGCGCCGGGACTCAATCTGTGGGTGTTTGAGAACGGCTGGAGCCGCGATACCGCCGCCGATGGCGACATCCTCAACGATTTTTCCGGCCGCGTAACCAGCTTCGCCGAGTTAAACGAAGGGCCCGACTACTTCCTCAAGGAAGTGGTGCCTTCCAAACAGATGAACTTCCGCCAGCTCGCCACGTACATCAACGAGCTGCGGCAGGGCGGCTTCGACACCATCGCACTGCAGGTGCAGTTTTACGAGAAGTTCTCCGTGCCCCTGTTCGCGCTGATCATGGCGATGATTTCCGTGCCATTCGCGTTCCTCACTGGGAATCGCGGCGCAATGGCCGGCGTGGGCGTGAGCCTGGGCATCGCTTTCGCTTACTGGTCGGTGAGCGCCCTGTTCGAGCAGGTGGGCAACGTGAATCTGCTGCCCGCCGCGGTGGCCGCCTGGTCGCCGGACGCCTTGTTCGCGCTGGCCGGGCTTTACTTCTACTCGCGCATGCACACATGATGAGACGACTTCGCACGCTTCGCCGCGCGTGCACTTCTGGTTTCGTGTTTTTCATAAGTACCTCGTGCGTAGCGCAGCTACCCAATCCCTCGATCGAGATCCAGTTGGATAAATTCGGGTGGGCGCAGTTAATAGAGGTCGAGACTGCGGCCGAATACGAATGGGGCATCGACGCTCGCCGCGTGGTGTTTGATGGCGCCGGACATGTGTACGTTGGTTTTAATGTTCTGGATAGTGAGAAGCTAGCGACGCGAGAGAGCAATCATCTGCTCTTTCGTGTTGTTGAATTCGATGTGCATACAGGAAGCGCCGAGCGGACGCTCGATTTCCCCACACATAATAAGCGGCGGAACTCTATTTATGTGTCGGCGAAGGACACTTTGCTGGTAGCCGCCGATGATCGGTTGAGGGTTGCATCCAGTGGGGGGGAAAGCTTCGCCTTGCTGACTCCCGGCCACGGCTATTTTATTCGGCAGTCCGTCTCGGGAAAGACGCTGTTAGTCACCGATCATCATGGACGGTACGATGACACTTTTCTCGATCCCGACAACCTTGAGATCAGGACGCGATGCGTCGGCCGAAACGAAGGCATAGCGTCGATTTCGGACGCGTCGCAATTCTTCGAACATGAGATCAGATACACACCTAGTTTCGCCATTCTTAGGGGTCCTTTTTGCGAACGTGCATCAACCATAGGGACGCCGGTGCCAGTGGAACGCGTTCCGGAGCTCCACGCCGTCGATGAGCTGAAATACATCCTCGTTTGGCCGACGCGGGTTGAAGTGGCGGATGCGGATCGGGGAGAGCTCTCCCGCTATGCGACCGCCAGGCATGAGGACTATGGTTCATTCGATGTTTGATTCTCTCGAGACGGGAGTCGCATGGCCATCCCCGTCATCAAATACAAAGGTGGAAGCACTTTCCTGGATATCAGCCCTACCCCGGTTTCCGAGCGAATTGCCGTCTACGACCTGAACACGCTCCAAAGCATCGTTTCGATTCCTTTAGGGCCTCTCGCTCCGGCAGGCGATCCGACGGATTTCGCATTCAGCCCGGATGGTAAACAACTGGCAGTCCTTTACCGCGGCGTGCTCAGGATCTTTAGAGTAATACCTTGAAACGTTGGGATGGCCTTGCCCAGGCAGCCAGAGTCTGCAAGAGGTAGGCCCGAGGGACGCAATTGGGCAAGCGAGGGTTTGGTCCCCGTCGGATAGCGTACTTTGGTCATCCTACAAGAGGAGAGATCTATGTCGCGAATCAAGAGGGCATGGTTGGCGCTGCTGTTCGCCTTGCCTGTTGGCGCCTTCGCGATTGGCGTCATAACGCTTAATGTCATCGACCAGTTGAATCCCTGTGTTACCTGGGCTCCCAATTCAACCTACAGCAGGAGTTCACACGATTCGTGCAGGGAGCACACCATTCGCGGCGACAGCAGGATTCAGGCAGCCACTACGATGGTGGTGCTTCCGGGCGTGATTCTCGTCGCCGCGGTCCTGGGGATCTGGGCTGCCGCACGCTCCTGGCGCCGCATGATGTTGATAGCGGCGTGTCTGATGCTCGAGACGATCCCGCTGTTAATTGAGCTTTGGCCAGCACCGCTGGCGTTGCTGGCGGAAAGCGGGTATATATCTGGGGTATCGGATGTGGGCCGAAGAGCGCCCAGCGCCGTGATAGCGGGCGGTGCTGGCAACACGACGGATCAAGCAGTCACCAGCCAGCATCCGAACAGGAGAAAACCACGATGCTTCCCATCGGCTGGGTGGGGTGATGCCAGTCCTTTGTCAGGGGAGCCGCCGTTCAGCGGTAGGCTTCTCGACGGTTCCGGACGGAGTGGATGTGGAGAGCACCCTCGCCATCCGCGGCGCCTTCCTCGGAAAAAACGATCCGCTTCACGCGGATTCCCTGCGACCTCGAATCTGTTCCATGCTGAAGCCCAGCTCAGCGGCCACTTCCTCGATGGGAATGCCCTGGTGGTTTCTGAACCACTCCTTGGAAGCGGCCACGGCGCGCTCTTCTTCTTCGCTCTCCGGTTCATCGTCAACGGGCGCATCACGGACCGCCGTCGCGGGATCGGTCATGATTTCGAGAAGGCGGACGACAGCATCGAACTGGCCGGGGTCGAGCCGGTCGAGCAGCCGATGAGCTTGTTGTTTGTCCATAATCTGTCCGGCCGCCGACAGTTCTCAGCAAAGGCGCAGGATCCGCGAAACCCGTAGCGGCTGGCTCACGCCCTGCTCCATATTCTACAATCAGGCTGCATGTTTGGCAAAAGCCTCATCGAAACCGTTCCGGACGACGTCGATTTTTCGGAGGCCCGTGGCTGCGTGAGATCGCACGTTGGCCACTCAGCGCCTGGGTGACACCGACGCACTTCAGATGACCTCCCGCATGAACACCTGAGGGCGATCTCAGGGCCCCACCGTAGCCCGCTAAAGACTGGTACCCCGCCTGCCGATGGCTCACTGGAAGCCATCGAAATCCAGGCATGTCCGTCCTCGCCACACCACCGGTAACAAACGGAGCGGTTTCGAATGAACCGGCCGTCGCAGCGACAAGCCCGGGCGAAAGCGTCTCCATTCAGCCGCGCTCAACATCGGGAACGCTCCGCAGCCTCCTGCTACCTTCCTTCACCGACTGGTTTTTCGTGGCCCTCATGGTGTGGCTATTCCTGGCCGGTCCTTATGGCTGGAGCGGGCTCCTGGGAGATGGCGATACCGGTTGGCATATCCGCACCGGCCAGTTCATTCTGAGCACACACACGGTCCCGCACACCGATCTGTTTTCGTTCTCGTTAGCCGGACACCCCTGGTACGCGTGGGAATGGCTCTCGGACATCGTCTTCGCGCTGCTCTACGGAGCCGCGGGGCTGAAGGGTATTGTCCTGTTCGCCGGCGTAACCATCGCGGCGTTTGGAACGATGCTGCTCCGCTACATGGTTTGGCGCGGTGCGAACGGGCTCATCGCGGCCATGATAGCGCTGGTTGCCGTCGGCGCCGCCAGCATTCACTTCCTGGCCCGGCCGCATCTGTTCACTCTTGTTTTCCTTGTGGGCACGCTCTGGCTGCTGGACGCCGATGAGCGGCGGCCCTCACGCGCGTTGTGGCTGCTGGTACCGCTCACGTTGCTCTGGACGAACCTGCACGGCGGATTCGTGATCGTATTTGTCGTCCTGGGCCTGTACACATTCGGAGCTCTGATCGAGGGACGGCCCGGATGGCCGGGGGCGGCCAGATACGGCGTTCTGTCTGTAGCATGCGCGGCAGCCACGCTGGTAAACCCGTACGGTCTCGAATTGCACCGCCATCTGATAGAGTACCTGCGCTCGGACTGGATTCGCAGCGTCGTGCAGGAATTTCAGGCGCCCACGTTCCGCTCGGAGAACCAGATGCAGTTCGAGATTCTGCTTCTGGCCGGGATTCTGGCGGCGGGTGCGAGCCTGCGCCGAAAATCGGTGAAACACGCACTTCTCATATTGGGGTTCGCGCACTTGGCTCTGACCAGCGCGAGGCACATCCCGCTTTTCGCGATAGTGGCGTCGCCGGTTATCGCGGCGGAACTGACGCGGTTGTGGTCGGGTTTGGTCGATCGAAGCCGGCCGCGCTCCGTCATCCGGATTCTGGGATCGGTTGCGGCGGGCGCATCGGAGAACTTCCGCCGCTGGTCATTGTTGATCCCGGCGTGGGTGCTGGCGATCGCGCTGGTGCCCGGAATCACGGTCTGGCCTAACGATTTTCCAAAGCAAATGTTTCCGGTCGGGACGATCGCTGCAGAGCAGCCGCGCTTCATCGGTTCACGGGTACTCACAACCGACCAATGGGCGGACTACCTTCTGTTTCACTTCTGGCCGGGTACTAAGGTGTTTGTCGACGGCCGCACAGATTTTTACGGGCCTCGCATCGGGGGACAGTACATCGACATGTGGCACGGCCAGGGTCAGTGGCGCGCGCTGGTCGACGAGTACGGTTTTGAGACCGCGCTGATCCCGGCGGATTGGCCACTTTGTGGGCTTCTGCGGCAGGACTCGCAGTGGCGGGAACTCCGCCACGACAAGCAGTCCGTGCTGTTCGCCAGGATCTCTGGGACCACTCAGACAGTTTCGGCAGCGGGCGGGGGAAGGACCGATTCGAACAATGGGTCAGGACGGCCAGGGCCAGGCGTACTAAGAAATCACGAGGGCCGCCCCTAATGAAAAGCTCCCAAACGGTCGAAATACTCACAGGAAGGATTGCTAATGACGCGCAAGGCAGGCTCGGGGTCGACGTTTCTGAATAAGGGCTCCGATCTGAGAATCCCAACCGTGCCCGTAGAGTGGCTGGGCGGCGGGCCGTGGCGTCTGCCTTCGGGCAAGGCGCTGGCGGAGTTTGCTCTGCAGGCGGGGTTCCTGGCGCCATCGGCATTCCGGTCGAGTTGGTTTGGCGGGAAATCGGCTGAGGCGGGCAACGAGGCGGCGGGGCGAAAACGCATTCAGCGGGCGTAAGGGAATGACGCCCCAGGGTGGAATGTTGACCGAGGTGGAATGTTGACAGCACTAACCTGGGCATCGCTGGCGGTGGGGGTATCGGCTTCAGTGGAAGACGTGGCGACGAGACAGATATCCAACTGGATCCCCATCTGCGCGGCAATCGCGGGATTTGCGATTCACATTTACGCCAGTGGCTGGAAAGGCGCGGCGAGCGCGGCGCTCGGTCTTGCCGCGGGTTTCGGCGTGTTCCTCATTTTTTATTTGCTGGGTGGCATGGGTGGCGGCGACGTAAAACTGATGGCGGGATTCGGCGCAATCGTGGGCATCGAGAGGCTGCTTGCCGCGGCTTTCTGGACCGCGGGAATCGGCGGGATCATGGCGTGCGCCGCACTGGGGATTCGCGAGTTGAAGCGCTGGAGGCGGCGGCCGGGCAACGGGGATCGCGGAGAACCGGAGAGCGAACGAGAGAAGTCCATCCCCTATGCTCCGGCCATTGCCATGGGTGCGCTGCTGAGTCTTGTTCCATGACTGGCGGCAGGAGAAGGGTATATGGATCGTAGATTTCTAACTGTTCTAGGGGTCAGCCTGGTTTTCGCCCTGGTAGTAGCCAGCATCTTCTACCAGATCACGGCGCGCGCCGGCGGTCCGAAGAAAGCTGACGCGCAGCCGGAGACCCGGGATGTCGTGGTCGCGGTCAGACCGCTGGCGGTCGGCGTGACCATTAAACCGGCCGATCTCCGCATCGACAAGATCGTTCCGGCGGCGTTTCCAAAGGGCGCGTTCTCGAAGATGGAGGAGGTAGTCGACCGTTCCGTCATCAGCAACATTCTGGTGGACGAGCCGGTTCTCGATCCCCGCCTCGCGCCGCGCGGCAGCGGCGTCGGGCTGGCGCCTATCATCCCGCCCGGAATGCGCGCGGTAGCCATTCGCGTGAACGACGTGACCGGCGTGGCCGGTTTCGTTCTCCCCGGGATGCGCGTGGACGTGCTGGTCACCGGTCGGCCCGCTTCGGTGAATGACACGGTCACCACCACCTGTCTGCAGAACATGATGATTCTGTCCGCCGGAACTGCCATGCAGCCGGACGCCAAAGGTCAGCCCATGCCGGCTCCCACCGTGACGCTGCTGGCCACGCCGGCTGAAGCGGAGACGCTGACGCTGGCAAACGGCGAAGGACGCATCCAGTTAATCCTGCGGAATGGCAGCGATCAGGCGGTCACGAAGACTCCTGGCAAAGAACTCAGCGAACTCTACGGCTTCCATAAACCAAAGCCGGAGGCAAGCGAGTCGAGACCCCGCCGGCCGGTGCAAGCCGCGGCCGTTCCGCCGCCTCCTCCGCCGCCCGATCAGATTGTGGTGTTCCGGGGCACCCAGCGGAGCGTGGAGATCGTGAACAACGGCCAGCCGGGCGAGGCAGGGAGATAGTTATGCGGTCAAGACGAATTCTCAACATTACGGGCGCGGCGTTCCTGGCTTTATTTGCCGCGGGCGTCCGGATGCCGGCCCAGGGCTCCGCCGAGGATCTGCATCTCACCATTGGCAAGAGCGTGGTGATCGACTACCCGGTGGATGTCACGCGGATTTCCACGAGCAATCCGGACGTGGTCGATGCATCACCGGTCACCGCCCGCGAGATCCTGCTGCAGGGGAAGTCGTCGGGGACCGGGACACTGGTGGTCTGGAGCAAGACGGGCCAGCGCAACTTCTACAACATCACCGTCGAACAGAACCTCGAACCCCTGCGCAAGCTGCTGGCGGACACCTTTCCAGCCGCCGACATTCACCTCGAATCGACGCGGGATTCTTTATCCATGACCGGTCATGTTCCGTCCAAAGATGTCGCGGACCGGGCCATGGCTCTGGCCGCGCCGTTCGCCAAACAGATTGTCAGCAGTCTGCATGTGGACTTGCAGCCGGTGGACAAGCAGATCGTTTTGCGCGTGCGCTTCTGCTCCCTTGACCGGAATGTGAGCAGCCAGTTTGCGGTGAACCTGGTTTCCACCGGAGCCGCCAACACCATAGCCAGAACTACCACCGGTGCGGCGCAGGCGCCCCTGCCTTCCAGCATTGGCGGCGGCCCTTCAAACAACTTCACCCTTTCGGACGCGCTAAACATATTCGCGTTCCGGCCCGATCTGAATCTCGGCGCGGTAATCAGCGCCCTCCAGGCCAAGGGTGTTCTGGAGATTCTTGCGGAACCGAATCTGGTCACCACCAACGGAAAAGAAGCGAGCTTTCTGTCCGGAGGCGAGTTTCCGGTTCCGGTAATACAGGGCGGGGCGAATTCGGGGGCCGTGACGGTGCAGTTTAAGGAGTACGGCATCCGCCTCACCTTCACGCCTGAGCTGACCGAGAATCACACCATCCGCATGCATGTGAAGCCGGAGGTGTCCAGTATCGACACGGCCAACGCCGTCACCATCAGCGGCTTCTCGATTCCGGCGCTGACAACGCGCCGCATCGAGACCAACATCGAGCTCGGTCCCCAGCAGAGTTTTGTCATCGCCGGGCTGCTCAACGACCAGGTGAACGACCAGTTCCAGCGCATTCCCGGTCTGGCCAGTCTGCCGGTGCTCGGAGCGCTGTTCAAGAGCCGGACTCTGACCAAATCCCGCAGCGAGTTGATCGTACTGGTGACACCCGAGATCACCACTCCCATCGAGCCTGGCAAAGCTCTGCCCACGCCGCTTATGCCGGAGCCGTTCATGGGACCGCTGGCGCCGCGTCAGACTGAACCGCTGCACGGCGCGACCTCAGGTAAGAACACGAACGCGGATCCCGGCAAGGCCGCGGCCGGGAGCGGCGGCAACTGACGGGTTAACAGCATGGAACGCGATACCCAGGGCAGGCCGCAGGAATTAGTAGCGTTGCTGATCGCGCCGGACCGTGAGCTGGCGCGCCAGTTCACCGCGACCCTGCCCCATACCCGCGCCTTCCAGATCATGGCCGACCTCAAGTCGTGGCCCACCCAGCAGGCACTGGAGATCCGGCTGCGCCAGCTGCGGCCCGAAGTTGTTCTTCTCGATGTCGCCTCCGATCTCGACGCCGCCTGCGAAGTAATCCGGTGGGTGGTCGCGTTCTCCGAGTCGGTTCAGATTGTCGGCCTGCACCACAGCAACGAATCGGAAGCGATTCTGCGATCGTTGCGCACCGGCGCCAGCGAATTCCTCCACGCGCCCTTCGATCCGGCCAGCCAGGAACAGGCTATCGCGCGGCTGCGCCGCCTGCGGCAACCGGACGTTTTCGAACCCGCCCGCGCCGGTAACGTTCTTGTTTTCTCCAGCGCCAAGCCTGGCTCGGGCGCATCGACGCTGGCCACGCAGACGGCGTTCGCGCTGATGCAGAACACGGGCAAACGAATCCTTCTCGCCGATTTCGACGTTATGGGCGGCACCATCGGCTTTTATTTGAAACTGGCCCATACGCGCTCACTGGTCGACGCGCTGGCCATCGCCGACCGGATCGACCCCACTCTGTGGGCCGGTCTCGTGGTCAACTCCGGTGGAATCGACATTCTGCCCGCTCCGGAAGTGCCCGGGACCGACCTGATCGAGCCGGACCGGCTGCACACGGTAATCGAATTCGCGCGGCTCACCTACGACTGGGTTGTAATCGACCTGCCCGTGGTATTTCAGCGCATCAGCCTGATGACCATCTCCGAAGCGGACCAGGCCTTTCTGGTCACCACGTCCGAGCTGCCCAGCCTCCATCTGGCCCGCAAGGCGGTGGCCATGCTGCAGCAACTCGGTTTCCCGCGGGAGCGGTTTCAGATCGCCGTGAACCGCATGGATAAACGCAACGGCGTCACCGTGGCGGACATGGAAAAACTGTTTAACTGCCACATTCATTCGAAGTTTCCCAACGATGCCATGGCGCTGCATCGCGCGGTAACTCTGGCCGAGCCGCTGGGCGTCGAATGCGAACTGGGACGGGCCGTGGAATCGTTAGCCGGGCGACTGGCGGCAATCCCCGGGGACCGGCTGAAGGCGGCGGACGCGAGGACGGTGCTCTCTCTCAGATAGCGGGCCTACATCATGTATCCATCGGTCGAGTCCAAATCGTCGCAAGTCACCTGGGAGCAGCGCCTCCTGCGAAATTCCAGCAAGCTGAAAACGGGCCTGAAGCCGGAATTCCAGGAACTGAAATTCACGCTGCACCGCAAGCTGGTAGATAAGATCAACCTCGAAGCGCTGGCCACCATCGACAACCAGCGGGTCCGGTCGGAGATCCGCCAGGCGCTTCTCTCGCTCATCGACGCCGAGCCGACGTTGCTGAGCTCCATGGAAAAGCAGCAAATCAGCGACGAGGTGCTCGACGAGGTCTTTGGGCTGGGTCCGCTCGAACCGCTGCTGCAGGATCCCACCATCAGCGACATTCTGGTCAACACCCACCGCCAGGTTTACGTGGAACGCAAAGGCATTCTCGAACTGACCAGCGTATCCTTCCGCGATGACGGCCACCTGCTGCGTATCATCGACAAGATTGTGTCCCAGGTTGGCCGGCGCGTGGACGAGTCGACGCCCATGGTGGACGCCCGTCTGATGGACGGCTCGCGTGTGAACGCGATTATTCCCCCGCTGGCGGTAGATGGCCCGCTGCTCTCCATCCGCCGTTTCAGCACCGACAAGCTCATGCCGCCGGATCTGGTGGACCGCCGCGCCACTACTCCAGGAATGATGGAGCTGCTGGAGGCCGCGGTCAAGGCCAAGCTGAACATCATCATTGCCGGGGGAACCGGCGCCGGCAAGACCACCCTGCTCAACGCGCTCTCCGCTTTTATCTCGCCCCGCGAGCGAATTGTCACCATCGAGGATGCGGCCGAACTGCAGCTTAAACAGCCGCACGTGGCGCGCCTCGAAACGCGCCCGCCCAATCTCGAAGGCCACGGCGCGGTTCGCCAGCGGGAACTGCTCATCAACTGCCTGCGTATGCGCCCCGACCGCATCGTGGTCGGCGAAGTCCGCGGCGAGGAAGCGCTGGACATGCTGCAGGCCATGAACACCGGTCACGACGGGTCGCTGACCACGGTTCACGCCAACAGTCCGCGCGATGCGATCTCCCGCCTGGAGGTCATGGTCTCTTTGGCCAACTCGAACATGCAACTGGTTTCCATCCGCCAGCAGATCGCCGCCGCGGTACACGTGCTGGTGCAGGCCGCCCGTCTCAGCGACGGTTCGCGCCGCGTTGTCAACGTCACCGAGGTCACCGGCATGGAAGGCGAGGTGGTGACGCTGCAGGACATCTTCGTATTCGAGAAGCGCGGCCTGAACGCCGAGGGACAGGTTGTCGGGCGCTTCGCAGCCACCGGAATCCGGCCGAAATTCTATGAAAAGCTGCTGGCGGCAGGGATCCGCCTGCGGCCGGACCTGTTCGACGAGGTGCTGGAGGTCCAATGATCTTCCTGATCGTCGTCGCTGCAATCTGGGCCCTGGCGCTGGGCATCTGGTGGTTCTCCTCTTCGGCATTCCGCAGCGCGGACGTGGATCGCTTGAAGGCCCGTTTGCTCGGCACCACGAAGGAAAAGAAGAAAGGGTCCGGGCACGGCCCCGCGCTCATCAACCCCGATCAGCCCCTTCCGTCGCTGCTGGTGCGTCTGGCTACCCGGTTCAACTTTGAGAAGCGCCTGAGCGTGATGCTCGAACAGGCCGGATCGAAGATGACGGTAGCTCGTCTTCTTCAGACCTGCCTGCTGGCGGCCATGGGTGCGGGAGCCTTCGCGTGGTTCTTTCTGCCCACCCATCTGCGGGTGTTTGCCTGGTTCGCCATGGCCGCGGGCTGCGCCGTTCCCATTCTCGCCATGGCGCGCAAGCGGACCAAACGGATGCGGCAGTTCGAGGAGCAGTTCCCGGAAAGTCTGGAATTCGTCGCCCGCTCGATGCGCGCCGGTCACGCCTTCTCGGTTTCGCTGGAGATGATTCACCGGGAATTCCAGGAGCCGCTGGCGGGAGAATTCCGGCGCACCTTCGAGGAACACAATCTGGGGCTGCCGCTCGACGTGGCTCTGCAAAAGCTTGCTCAGCGGGTGCCTTCTCTCGACGTTCACTTCTTCGTCTCGGCGGTTCTGCTGCAGAAACGCACCGGCGGCAATCTGGCCGAGATTCTGGACAAGCTCGCTTACGTGATCCGGGAGCGCTTCAAGCTTCGCGGCAAGATTCGGGCGATCAGCGCACACGGCAAAATGACCGGCACGGCGCTGACCTGCATCCCGCTCGGAGTCGCTGTGATGATGTTCTACGTCAATCCCGACTACATTCGGTTTTTCTTCCTGGACGACGTCGGCAACCTGATGCTGGGCGGAGCGGTGCTGCTTCAGCTGATCGGCTACGGAATCATCCGCAAGATCGTGAGCATAGAGGTCTGATATGCCGATTCTGATTGCCTGCTTCGTTTTTGTGGTGATCGCGATCGCGGCCTCTTTCCTCGGAATGAAGATGTGGGTCCAGCCCGGCGAAGCGATGGACCGCGTCACCGGCGCGGTGGCCATCGACCGCGGCGAACAACCGGTTCACCCAAGCCTGATTTTCCGGGACATGATCCGCAAGCTGGGCACCCTGGTGCCAGTCTCTCCCAAGGATGTCACGGTCATGCAGCGCCGGCTGATCCGCGCCGGCTTTCGTGGCCCTAACGCGCTCAAGGTTCTCTACGGGGCGAAGCTGATCTTTGGCGTCGGCCTTCCTTTGATTGCCGCGGTGCTGATTCTTCCCGGCCAGGCCGATCCCAGCAACAAAATGCTGGCGGTGCTGGCGGCCGTGGTGATCGGCTTTTTCGGCCCCAATGAATACGTCAGGCGGGCCGCCAAAAAACGGCAGAAGCAGATCCACCGGGGCCTCGCCAATGCGCTGGATTTGCTGGTGGTCTGCGTTGAATCCGGTCTGGGTCTCGATCAGGCCATCGTGCAGGTGGCCAAGGAGCTCGAGCACGCCCACCCGGAAATCTGCGAAGAGTTCTCTCTGGTGAATCTCGAGTTAAAAGCGGGCAAGCGGCGCGCGGAAGCGCTGCGCAATCTGGCCGAGCGAACCGGCGTCGACGACCTGAAGAAGCTGGTTGCGGTCCTGATTCAGGCCGACCGCTTTGGCACGGGCGTGGCCCAAAGCCTCCGGGCGCATTCCGATTATATGCGCGTCCAGGCGCGGCAGGTCGCTGAGGAGAAGGCGGCCAAGCTGGGCGTGAAGCTGGTTTTTCCGATTTTTTTCTGTATTCTGCCGTCGCTCTTCGTGGTCACGGTGGGACCGGTGGTAATGCGCATCATCCGGGAACTGATTCCGATGATGAACAACATGTGAGATGCGAGTTTTCTTTGAGACGAGTTTGTTCTGAGACGAGTTTGTTCTGAGAAAGGAGAAATACGATGGATAGCTCCGTCATTCGCGTCGTATGCGCGGTGATCGCGATCGTCCTGCTTGGGCTGATCGTGCTCCGGCGCAAGAAAAGCGCCGAGTAATCGTATTCGTGCGCATGAAAAAGGATCCCGCGGGGCGCGGAAGCCCTACCGCGCCCCGCCACGGACTCGGCGGAATGCATGTTTTGGATAATCTGTTCCGCCGGGCCGAATAGTCGCGCTCTCCGGGGACTCGTTGCCAATGTTGGGGCCGCAGGGCGAACGGGCTGGAGCGCAATCCATTTCTGTGGGGTAAATGTATGTTTTGGAGAACGTGTTCGCGGATGCTGGCGGTTGCCGCCATGTCAGCTCTTGCCGCAACGGCCGGGACCTTCGGGACGGTGGTTCCGATCGGCGGCGAAGCGTCCGATCTGACGCTCGACGAGAACCGTGGCGTGCTCTATATCGCCGACTTCACCGGCAACTGCATCGATATCATGTCGCTGTCGACCAATACGATCCAGAGTTGTATCAATGTCGCCGGTGAGCCCAGTTCCATGGATATGTCGCCCGACGGCCATTACCTCGTGGTGACCAACTACGGGAACTTCATCGCTCCGCAGAACGCCTCCAACCTCGTCACCGTCATCGATCTCACCACCATGGATCAGCAGACTCTGGCCCTTCCCAGCGCGCCGCTCGGCGTCGCCTTCGGAGCCGACGGCATGGCTCTGGTGGCCACCTCCACCGAGTTTCTGCTGCTCAATCCATCGCTGGGAACATTCACCCTGCTGGCCACGGTCTCCCAAATCACCGCCAATACCCTTCCCGCGCCGCCGGCGAATTTCCCGCCGCAGATCACTTCCGCCGCGCTGGGGGCTTCCGCGGACCGCAGCCGGATTTACGGCCTCACCAACACCATCCAGATTTATTACAACGCCACGTATCACTCCATCGTCTCCGAAGGTTACACTTCGACGCCGCCCATGGGACCCTTCACAGTCAGCGTCAATGCGAACGGCACATATTGGGCGGCCGGATGGGCGGTCAACACCGCTCACGGGAACCTGTGGTCGCAGTTTCCCAATGTGGCCGGCCTTCCCAGCACCGGCACCATCGTCATCGACAATACGCGGAACAAAGTCTATGCGCAGATGGCGCCCAGCGGATCGACCGCCGGGACCGGCAGCCTGCCGCAACCGGTGCTGATGATCGCAACCGGTGCTGATGATCACCGATGCCTACAATCTGACCATCGACGAACAACTTCAGTTGCCGGAGAACCTCGGCGGCAAGAGCGTTATCTCCAGCGACGGCTCCATGATGTACTCCATCTCCGACAGCGGCGTCACCGTGTTTCCGCTGGGACAGTTATCCTCCACGCCCCAAATTCAGACCGACCAGAGCGACATGCTTTTCGCCGGCAGCTATTGCACGCGCGGCGTAGCGACCCAGAACCTGACGGTATACGATCCCAGCGGCAACCAGACTCCCTTCTCCATCGCCACCACCGCGACCGGAGTCAGCGTGCAGCCCTCCACGGGCGTCACTCCTGCGGTGGTCCAGGTCAGCGTCGACCCGGCCGCATTCCTGAATCAGAACGGCACCGCCACCGCGACACTACAGATCTCGTCGCCGACGGCCGTCAATCTTCCGAATTCCGTCCGCGTGCTTGTGAATACGCGCAGCCCCGACCAGAGGGGAACCATCATGGACGTTCCGGGCACGCTGGTCGATATCCTTCCGGACCCGATTCGCAACCAGTTCTACGTGCTGCG
>JBEKFB010000048.1:0-16899 GCA_050013535.1 Bryobacteraceae bacterium
ACGATAAGATGGGAGCATCAGCGTAATTATCCAACCTCCCGGGCTCGCGTTCCCTGATGGCGCGAGGCAGTGGATTACCGTGCCCGCGATCCGCACTCCGCAGCGCGCGCACGGTTCCGCGGATGATCGTCAGCTTCCCGCGCTCACCGGTGTGCGTTTCCTGCTGGCTCTCTGGGTGGTATTTCATCATCTCACCGGCCATCACATGATGCTGGAGGGCTGGGCGGCGGCGTTGCCTGGCTGGCTGCGTGAGATCGTTCGCGGCGGTTATCTCGCCGTGGGCACATTCTTCGTGCTGTCGGGATTTGTGCTGGCGCGGAGCTATGGATCGATGGAGTGGAACCGGAAAAATCTGATCCGCTACAGTGTGGGACGTTTTGCCCGCGTCTATCCCGCGTACCTGCTCAGCCTGCTGATTGTCTCGCCGTTCATTCTCAAGTTCATCTCCACACCCGGACGGACTTCGCCCGCGGAAAAGGCTTCCACGGTGGGCAGTTATGTTTTCGTGCTGCAGGGCTGGGCGGAGCGAGCCCCTGTGCACTGGAATACGCCCGCATGGTCCCTGTCTTGCGAGTTCTTTTTCTACCTTTGCTTCCCTCTGTTCGCTTTCTTCCTGCGGAAAAAGAGCGCGCTCACCGTGGCTGCGATGCTGGTGGCCTCGGTGGCATTGCCCCTGCTGCTGGCGCGCCTGGGCGTGCCGGATTATTGGAAACCGCTCACCCGCATGGCCGACTTTCTGTTGGGGATCGGCGCGGCGGGCGTTTACGAACGAATATCGCGCTCGAGATTGTGGATCGCGCGGCGGGGATGGTGGCTGTACGTGCCGGCAGTGGCTGGCGGCGCGATGCTGGTCGCGTTCCCCGCTCTGGCGACCGGATGGACAACCATCGACGCCGCGCTTCGGCCGATGAACGCGGCGCTGGTGATCGGGCTCGGTCTTGGCGGGGGATTTCCCGCGCGCCTGCTCTCCACACGGATCGCGTCCACGCTGGGGCACTCCAGCTACTCGCTTTATATCCTGCATGTGCCGCTGTTGTGGTGGTTCAGCCGGTATTGCTGGGGCCGAACAGGTTTGATGCTGGCCCTGTGCGTGTTCTTGTATCTGGCAGGCGTCGTGATTGCGTCGTCCCTGGCGTTCCGGTTTGTGGAAGGTCCCGTCAACCGCCGGATTCGCGAGTGGGTGGCCGTGCGGCTGCGCTGAATGAAATCGGGAGAAATGATAATGAGACACCATGAAGTGATTCTCGGTTTAGCCATGACGGCTGGTATATCTCTGGTGGCCGCCGACACGATACGCACTGACGCCGGCGCGGTCCAAGGAATAACGACGGCCGACGGCACGATTCGCGTGTACAAAGGCATTCCCTATGCCGCTCCGCCGGTTGGCGACCTGCGCTGGAAACCGCCGCAGCCGGTGACGAGTTGGAGCGATACCCGGCCCGCGCTCGAATTCGCGCCGCGCTGTGCGCAGGGACACATTTACGACGACATGGTCTTTCGCGACAAGGGCGGGAGCGAAGATTGCCTTTATCTCAACGTGTGGACACCGGCCGCGTCCCCGGAAGGGCGCCTCCCCGTGATGGTGTGGATTCACGGCGGCGGCTTCATCGCGGGTGCGTCATCGGAACCGCGCCAGGATGGTGAGAACCTTGCGCGGAAGGGCGTGGTGGTGGTGACGCTGAACTACCGGCTCGGCGTATTCGGCTTTCTGGCTCATCCGGATCTCACAAGAGAATCCGAGCACAAGGCTTCGGGCAACTATGGACTGCTCGACCAGGTGGCGGCGCTGGACTGGGTGCATCGCAATATCGCGGCCTTCGGGGGGGATCCAGGCAACGTGACCATCTTCGGCGAATCGGCCGGTTCGCTTTCGGTGAGCGCGTTGATGGCTTCGCCTCTGACGCGGGGCTTATTCCAGAAGGCCATCGGGGAAAGCGGTGCTTTCTTTGGGTCCACGCTTCCGGCGAAGCCGCTGGAACCGGCTGAGCAGACTGGTGTGGATTTTGCGAAATCGATGGGGGCGGACTCGATTGCCGCGCTGCGGGCGAAGTCGACAGAAGAAGTCCTGCAGGCATCGCTCAAGCCGCACCCGTTCCGTTTCTCCGCCGACCTCGATGGCTATTTCCTGCCAGAGGCGGTGTCGTGGATTTACGCAAGCGGAAAACAGGCTCATGTCCCGCTGCTGGCCGGATGGAATGCCGATGAAGGCAGTTACCACCAAATTCTGGAGAAAGACCCGCCAACGCCGGAGAACTTCGCGAAGCACGTGCACGCGCTGTATGGGGACAAAGCCGACGCGTTGCTGATACTGTATCGGGGCGCGACTGAGGACGAGGTGAAACGCGCCGGAAGCGATCTGGCAGGCGCCCGCTTCATCGCGTTCGGCACATGGAAGTGGATCGACATGCATACCGCCACCGGAGGCTCGCCGGTGTACCGTTATGAGTTCGATCAGGCGCCGCCGATGGCTGCGGGCGATAAAGGCGAATCGCGTGGCGCGTATCACTCAGCCGAGATCGAGTTTGTCTTCGGGGCACTGCCATCGAAGAACCTGCCGTGGAGTCCGGATGACATGAAGCTATCCGATCTGATGGGAAACTATTGGTGCAACTTCGCGAAGACCGGCAACCCGAACGGACCGGGCCTGCCTGAATGGCCGGTTTACAATGCCGACGGCCGTTATGAGGTGATGCACCTTGTCGACGGCAATTCCGTCGCGGCGCCGGACGCACACCGGGCGCAGTACGAATTTCTCGATTCGTTGAATGGCGGGAAATAACCGGATCTAGCCGCGCGGCGCGGGCGTGAACAGCGAAAGCGCCGCACCCTGCGGATCTGCAATCACCGCAAAGCGACCCACGCCTTCCAGACTCATCGGCGGCATCAGTGTGCTGGCACCGAGTTCGGTGGCCCTGGCGACGCTGGCATCACAATCGTCTACCTGAAAGTAGAGCATCCAGTGCGGCGGCACGTTGGGAGGAATCTGCTCCGGCGACGGAATACCGCCAATGAACGTGTCGCCGTGCTTGATATGCAGGTAGCCGGAGGGGTCGTGCTCACCCTTCTCCATCTTCCACCCAAATAATCCCGAATAGAACGGACTCGCGGCGGCCGCGTTCGGAGTATTCAGATCGGCCCAGCAGAAGGCTCCATGGACGTTCGAGATGCGAATGCCTCCGTGCTTGAGAGGCTGCCAGACATGGAAGATGGCGCCGGTGGGGTCCTGAATGACTGCCAGACGGCCTGCCTCAAACACGTCGAACGGACCGGCCAGCACCTTGCCGCCCAGCTCGGGCGCGCGCGCCGCGGCAGCATCCGCACTCTCCACAGCGATGTAGAGGTTCCAGTGCGGAGGCATTCCCGCTTCTTCTTTGGTCATCGTGTATCCGGCGGCAACCTCGCGGCCGTCAAGAAAGAACATGGTGTAGAACTGGCCGGGCCCCATCGGCGCATCATTGGCGGTCCAACCAAATAGCGATGTGTAGAAGGTCTTCGCGGCGGTCTGGTCGGTGGTGGAGAGTTCCATCCAGCAGAAGGAACCCGGGACAGTCTTGTCTATGTGGGCCATTGCGGCAGTATACACCGAACTTGTTTGTGCTGAATGACGGAAACGCGAGAAAGTGCGGAGATTACTCGGAAACCGGAGCTACACTGGCTTCCGTGTCGGTGCTTGCTTCAGAACCGGCTTCGGTTTCGGCGTCGGCATCGGGCGGACCAGCGGGTGGCTCGTCGGAATCGGAGATACCAGTGACAGGATTCAGCTTGCGGCCCTGGCGGCGTGCCAGCTTCTCCGCGCGCTTCTCCTTGCGCTGTTGTTCTTTTTGACGTTTTTGAAATGTGGTTGATCCGCGGCCTGCCATCCATCACCTCTTTGACCATGCTTGCTCCGCCTGCCGACTTGCGGCGCGGGTTGTGGGCCGGGAGGGACCCGGCCCGGTTCGTTCAAACTACCAGCGGGATCCGCCGCGGCCACCACGGCCACCGCCGCCGCCACCGCGATTTCCGCCACCGCCGCCGCCGGCCGCCGCTTTCGGGCGCGCCTCGTTGACGTTCATGGCACGGCCGTTGAGCTCGGTGCCGTTGAGAGCGTTGATGGCCGAAGCCGCTTCGCCGCTGTTGGCCATCTCGACGAAAGCGAATCCACGCGGTTGCCCGGTGTCCCGATCGGTAATGATGCTTACACGCTCAATAGCGCCGTAGCTCTGGAAGGCGGCCCGAAGGTCGTCCTCGGTTGTTTGGTAGCTGAGGTTTCCCACGAAAATGTTTGTCATAGTTGCTCCTTTGGGAGTGATCTTGTCGATGTCGGACTACGCGAGGAACCGGACCCGAAGGAGCGGAACTAGGGCGGCCAGAAGAGCGCCCGGAGGAAGCCGGACGCGAGCAGCGACGTTTTTAGTATATCAGGCCCGGGATCCATTTCATGGCGGCGATTCGGCCCGGCAAGGGCGCTCCCAGGCGCGAAAGGATATACTCGATGTGATCTTCTCAGCAAAACGAAGTCGCGGATGAGATTGTGCCGCGCTTGAAATGGGGAAAAGTGTGAGCAGGACATCGACATTCGCACGCTTCGGTCTGGTGCTCTTGCTGGCGGGATTATTGGCGGAACCCCCGGCAAACGCGCAGGCGAGTCAAAACCACGGTTTCGGCGTCGGAAACATTGACGAAGGTCTGGTTGTGGGCGCCATCGTGGGCATTGCGGCGGTTGTGGGCTTGGGGGTTACGTACCTCGTCCTGCATAACCGCGGAATTGCTGTCGGCTGCATCGTTGAATCCGGCGGGAAAAAGACTCTCGTGGTTTCCGGCGGAAAAGTCTACACCCTTCTTGACACCAGCCAACCTGTGCCGGTTGGCGAGCGCGCCAAGCTAAAGGGCCATCGGACGGGTCCAGCGTCGGCTCCCTCATTCCGGGTCGACTCGGTACAGAAGGATTACGGTCCCTGCCATCCGTAGAAGACGGGCCAAGGCAACCTGTGCACACACTCCGCTCAAGGTGACGTGAGCCGCCGCCAGTCACGCGGCAGTGCCGGCACTTTTGGGAATGCGTTTCGGCGTTCTCCAGATCTCGATTGCCATAGCCGCCGGTCCGACTATCGCCAGCGCATAGAATGGCGCATCGACATTATGCGCCAGCCGCAGAACCATTTCCACTACCGCCACCAGGAACACCACCAAACATTGTGCCCACTTCGGTTTCACTGTGGTTTTCGGGTCGGTGATCATGAAGAAAATGAAAAGCTGATACATTGGCCCGGTGATGGGCGCCACTTCGGCGAGAAGCGGGTGGCCGGTGATCGCGCTTCGTAACGCGGCGAATGCGAAGAACGAGACCACGTACGTGAACGTGATATGGAAGCGCCGCACCCGGTAGACGATCAGGGCGCCGAGAATCCAGACCACGATCATCGGCCAGACGTTGTTACCCCACTGGATGCTCAGCGCCGCCACGTACTCGGGCGCGAGCAGAAGAACGGCCGAGATGCCGAAGTTCGACGGATTCCACAGGTGCCGCCCCCTCCACCGCAGAACATATTTTGAGGTGATGGAAAGCGCCGCGCAAAGCGCGTACGGCCAGAATTCCGGGGAACGAACCAGGATCCCAACGCTGATGCCCGTGATGTAGGCGCTGGCGAGATTCGGGTATTTTCCGAACACCAGCCGGCCCAACACGAAATCGAAGGCGATGCTGGTGGCGATGGCCAGCGCCGTGCGCGAAAAGCTTTCCAGCACGCCGAAAGAGACCTGGCTAACCAGCAGGATTGTCGTGATCAACAGCGGCGCGAGATAGCGATTCTCAGGACTGAAGAACCGTCCGAGGGCCGATTTCGATTGGCTCATAACGGCTCCTGCACTTTGTGAATTTGATCCACCGCCGGCGCCAGGATCGTCTGCTTCATGCCCGATGGCCAGCGAATTTCCACGCGATCTACAGCGGCGGCCATGCCCAGACCGAAGTGCAACCGGCGCTGATTCTGTGCGCAGAATCCACTGCCACCGGAGACTTCCTGAAGCTGCTCCCGGCCATTCCAGAACACGCGAATCTCAGCGCCGATCGCACTGCGGTTGCTGTGCCGTCCCTCCAGATCGAATTCAATCCAATGCCGTCCCGGAGCGACCGTGTTCTTGTAAAGCAACAGAGGAGCGCGCTGGCTGGCGACAACTACGTCCAGCACGCCGCGATTGCTGAAATCGGCCAGGGCGACCGACCGGCCATCGTAAACATCGGTCACGCCCACCATCTGCGCGACTTCCTGGAACTGTCCGGCGCCATCGTTCACCCATACATGTTTGTGCTGGTAACCGGCTAGCGAGCGGCCATCGAGCGGAGGCCAGTTCGCGGCATCGGAAATGATAGCCTCGTTGCCGCCGGCCACTTTCGAGTAGTCATACCAGTAACTCCGGTTCTGGTCGAGCGAAACGTTTCCATTAGTCAGATATAAGTCCAGAAACCCGTCGTTATTCAGATCGCCAAACTGAGCGCCGAAACTCCAGCCGCCCAGTTCGACACCCATCGCGTTCGCCATGTTTTCGTAGGAAATCTTGTTGGCGGACTCGCCAGGCTTCGGCACCCAAAGATTATTCCCCTGCACCAACACGCCTTCTTCGGAGATGTTCGATACGTAAATCGCTTCGTGCCCGTTGTCGAGGATGTCACCGATAGCGGCATTCATTCCGCTCTTGGGTGCATAGCCGACGCCTGATTCCTTACCCGCTTCGCGGAATCTCTTGCCAGCCTCGTTGAGATAGAGCTCCGACACGCCGTAGTCGTTGGACAGGAACAGATCCGGATAACCGGTGCCGCGAAGGTCGGCGGCGACCGCGGCCAGTGTCCATCGCCGTGAGCTGATGCCCATCTTCGCCGAGACTTCCTCAAAACGGCCGCCGCCCAAATTGTGGAACAGGTATTTGCGCCCGCCATTCGTAGCGTACTCAAAGCTGTTGGGCATCATCTTCGTGTTTTTGAGATGCCAAAGATCGACGTCCTCCGGATAATAGCCTCCCAGGAATAAGTCGAGCTTGCCGTCGTTATCGTAGTCAAGCCACAAGGCGGTGTTGGCATTGACCCACTTAGGCAGCCCCGCCTGCTCCGTTACTCGCGTGAAGTGTTTCCCACCGTCGTTGTGGAATAACTCGGGTTTGCCCCACTTATAAATGAAAACGTCCTCGTAACCGTCGTTGTCATAATCGCCCCAAACCGCGCCCATCGAAACACCAGTGCCCGGCTGGTTGACATCGGCAAGTCCGACTTCTTCAGCTACGTCTCGGAACATACCGTTGCCGAGATTCTTGTAGAGCGCATTCCTGCTGCCCTCGGCGCTGTTGACAACGTAGATATCGTCCCAGCCATCGCGGTCGAAATCGACGATGGAGACGGCCGCGCCCATGGACGCCACCTGCTCCATGATGTGGCTGAGCTTTACGTCGAGCGTGGGAGCCTTATGGACGAAATCGATGCCGGACGCCTTAGCCGATTCCTGGAGGTGGAATCCGTATCGTGCCAGAGCGGTAGCCGCGTCATTCACGTTTGCGGACTGGCGAGGGTGGGTCAGGCGCTTGTAAACCAGAGGCGCGGCAAGCAGCGCGGCTAACAGCACCGCGAGACTCACACGTAGCAGAGGACTTCTTACTTCCACAATGCGCTCCTGAATTCATCGGGCGCCATATAACGTGTTTGGAACAATTGCCAATCGGCTGGATGTTTCCGATACCCGGGATCGTCCTCGAGGCGCCCAGGAGGATTCGTATATGACTTCATTCCGTGGTAGGGCAAAGGCAGCACTGTGCGTGAGTATGCGGAGTTGTAGTCGCCATCCTTAATCCAGCCATCGCCGATCATCACGAAATCGCGCACCCATCCAGCGGGTGGAGGCGATGCGGCTCGAAAACGGAGACGCACTTCGTCGCCGGAGCCCATGATGACATACCGGTCATCCACGGCCCGAATTAGGTCGCCAACGTCCCCGTAGCGGGTGTAGTAACCCTCAATCGCCTGCCACTTACTTCCGGTTCCTTCCAGCGTGTTGTAATCCGGAATCTCCGGTGATGCCGGGCTGGCAACATTCATTACGGAGAATCCGCGGTATCGCAACTCGGCGGACGTTAACGGCAGCCGTTCGGTCCTGATCTGCTCGTTCGGCAACCCTGCCGCCCAGGCGAGCCGGTCCCAGAAGATCTCCATGTTCGTCGCGAGCCGCAGTTTGCGGGGAGCTCCCGCCTTGAAAATGCCAGTAATATCGATGACCACGGTCTTCATCTTGCTGGCAGGAAAGCCCAGCTTCGATCGTGCAACTACCCAGCGGCCATTCGCGTCCGGAACCTCAATGCGCAGTCCTTCTTCCTTTGCTTCGCTACCCTGCGACATCGCCAAATCGATGCTGGCATCGGTCGGATGCATCCAGCCATCGCCAATCAGGTACAGAGGACCGCTTCGTGGAGCGTCCTCGGGAAGCTCGAGTTCCACCCAATGGTCGCGAGTTACACCCTGAAACCGTCCGCGCCCGAACGTATCCAGATAATTCTGATCGACGCTGCGAACCGTCTCGCTGACGTCGCGGCCATCGTCATCGACAATTCTCCGAAACGGCCGCGGTGTTGCAACCGTGTAAAGCTTCGCTCTTGGCGGCAGCGGAAATCGCTCATCGCTGTAGATTTCGGTGCCCAGCGGGTGATCCACAACGATCAGTGAGTAAGAATCGATGTAATACGATTCCCATAACTCGTCTGTAACTCGAAGATCATAGTAACCGTCGCGCGGCTGAATCTGGGTGCCGGGCAACTTGTACCATTCCTCGGTTCGCGGGATGTCCTCGCCTAGTCCGGTCGCCAGGGGCGCCGCATCCTTCACGAAGCTCATCCGGCGGCCGTCCCACGCAAACAGAGACGGACACGAGCCCTTCAGCCTCTGGGCCGCCAAGACCGTCTGATCCGCCTTGAGCTCAAATTCCACCTGGAGTAATCCGTTCGGCCAAAGAATGCGCGCTACGTCTGTTCCGTCATGATCCCCGAGGCCAAAATGCACTACGGGCGCATCGATAACGTCTTTCTCAGTCAGCATCCCCGTGCGAATCTCGACCTCGCCACCGAGCCCGAAGGAGTTAATCCGCTGATCGCCATAGACATTGGCAGCGCGAAGTCGCAGCGCTTGCCACTTATAATGTTTCGTGCCGAGATTGATGAGGGCGACCGGCAGACCGGCGGGCGACAGCCCGATAAGATCAGGGAGGCCATCGTCGTTGACATCAATGACCGATGCCCCCGCGATCGTTGGAACGTTGCTCAATCGGGTAAACCCCTGCTCGCCGCTCAGGAACACTTCATGGCCCGCAAGGAGATCGACGCTGCCATTATTGTCGAAATCGGCCACGGCAAAAGTTGCATCGCCCGCGGCATTGGTCTTAGCCAGCACCGAGCCGTCTGACAGCCGAATAATGGAGCCATCGCTTTTCCACACGATGAAATCAAGGAGACCGTTGCGGTCAACGTCTCCCGCAGTTACAGCCAGCACTCCCTGAGCCGAGGCGCCCGCATGGAACTGTCCGCGCCGGTCGTTCATGAACACGCGTAGGTGGCCATCCGCACCAACCATGGCCACATCGGGCGCACCAAGGCCTGCGATATCGGCCGCGGCGAACGACACGGCGCCAATCGGTCCACTGAGTGGATGAACGGCCGCGAACGTTCCGTCGCCGTTATTGCGCAATACCAGAGGCGGAGCATCATTCACTCCCAGCACGATGTCGAGGTCGCCATCCAGATCGAAGTCGAACGGCCAGGCCCCGGTGTAGGATCCGTTGACGATGTTCCCTGGAAGACCCGTACGCGAGGTGACGTCGGTGAAATGAGAAGGGTCCTCCTGCCTATAAATGCGGACGCCCTTCGGATCCGCCACCACCAGATCGTTCTTGAAATCGAAATTCAGATCGGCAACCGCGACGCCGTTGCGGCTAACGGGTCCGGTCTTCAGCGTCGCTCCGCCAACGATGTGGATGCTGTCGCCGTCGGACCACAGGATAGACTGCTTCCCGCTGCCATCGAGATATACGGCGCGGACCCACTGGACATGGCCGGCAGGCACGCCCGCCAAAGGCCGCAGTTCCAAAAGCGTACCCAGGTCCGGCGGCGCGGGTTCGGAGTTCGGCGAAGGCAATTTCAGGAATTTCGTGAACGGCTCGCCAGCCGATGCCGGTGGGGTTTTCACGGCTTCGACGTTCTGGCGATATTCCGGTACGCGCAGCAATACGTTGCGCAGGAACGCAACTCGCAGGGCAGCGTCGCGCGGATTAGGCCCTGCCGCCGCCTGAGCGACGGTCGCCATTTGCGCGCGTACTTCGTCGGGCCACGCTGCCGATTCCTGTGAGAGTTTGGATATCGCCGACCTCAGCGCCGCCGCGTCGCCCGTCTTCGCAGCCAGGCGCGCGACATCCACCAGGACCGCGGCGTTGTTCGGCTGCCGATCAAGAATCTTCTTCAGGTCCCGCAGAGCGTCGGCGTCACTGGAACCGGCGCCTTGCCGTTCCGTTTCCTCCGCGAGCGAATATAGTGCCTTGATATTCGTTCCATCCAGCTCTACGGCCCTTCGGAGATGCTGGATGGCCTCGGGAAGCCTCCCGCGTTTGCTCTCGATATCGCCGAGATAGAACTCAATGCGGCTGTTATCCGGAGCGAGGCTCCGCGCCTTGTCCATGTTCTGCCACGCGGATTCAAACTCCTGCTGGCGTACGGCGAGAAGGCCAAGATCCGCCCACACCGCCGGTTCTCCCGGAGCAATCTGGCTGGCCTTCGTGAGGTCCGCCTTGGCACGAACATCCTCGCTGCATTGCAACGCCGACAAGCCGACGTTGAAAGCGTGGACAAGCTCGCGGTATTCGTGAGAACCGGGCGCGGGAAGGGCGGACTGGTGGCCGCACGCGGCCAGGGCCAGGAGCGTCACGCAAACGAACGATGCGCGCTCTCTCCTGAAAACTGCCATTACTATGCAGGCGCCTCGCTACTTCTTCAGCAGCGCGAGGATCTTCTCCTGATTCGCAACGATGGTGTTCAGGGTCGCCTGGTTCTTCAGGATTGCCGCCTGATTGTCCTTGATGGCCTGCTGGTTCGCCTTGATCTCGCGTTGATTCTCAAGGATCAGCTTCTGATTTACGATGACGTCGCTCTCTGCCATGTGTTGTGTCTCCGGAGTTTGCGTGCACACTACGAGGGTGCGTTTCGAGACACCTGTAGCGCGTTGCCTATTTTCTCCCAGCGTGTCCCCACCGGTCAATAGTATGTTTATATGAGTGCCGGGTCATCCCGTAAATCCACTATTGACCCGCGCCCGGCCTCTCGTGTTAAGTATTGTTGATCCGGTAAACGTTCCTGGAGGGACGGAGTGAATCTATGGCTGCTTCAAGTTCAAGCCTGCCCGTTAGCATGGCCTCGGTTGCGGGTCCGAGCTTCTACGACAAACTAAATAGTCAATGGCACGAGCGCGCCCTGCAGATTTTCATGGCCATCGTGCTTGCGCACTGGGCTGAACATCTGGTTCAGGCTTACCAGATTTACGTCATGGGATGGCCGCGCCCGCAGGCCAACGGCGTACTCGGCCTGTGGTATCCATGGCTGATCAAATCGGAAACGCTGCACTACGGCTACGCGCTGGTGATGCTGGTGGGCATCTGGGTGCTTCGCAAAGGATTCAGCGGCCGCGCCCGCACGTGGTGGACGGTGGCGCTGGTGATTCAGTTCTGGCACCACATCGAGCATTTCCTGCTGATCTGGCAGGCCACTACGCATCATAATTTCTGGCACAAGCCGGTGCCGTTCAGCGTTCTCCAGCTCTTTTTTCCGCGCGTGGAACTGCACTTGTTCTATAACAGCATTGTGTTCATACCGATGGTGATTGGCATGTACTATCACATGTTTCCGCCGGCGGGCGAACCGCAGCACAGCACGTGCAGTTGCCAGTGGCATCCGCGTCCGGCCAAGGCCAGCGCAGTTTGATTCGTGCGTGCCTGGTGACGGCGTGCGCCGTGGTTCTTCTCTCATCCGGGTGTTGCCGGTCAAACGATTCGGGACACCCGATCACAATACAGTGGCAGGTTATCCCACAACCGCCCCGTGTCGGCACCGCAACCATTGCAGCTAAGCTAATTGATGATCGCTCCAGGCCCGTCACCGGAGCGACTGTGGCGCTGGAGGGAGACATGTCGCACCCAGGCATGGCTCCCGTTTTCGGCTCGGCGAGGGAAACAGAGCCAGGATATTATGAAGGGCGTCTTCAACTGACTATGCCCGGCGATTGGGTTATCCTGGAGCACATTACCCTCGCCGACGGGCGCAAAGTGGAGCGGCAGGTGGATGTTAAAGGCGTCCTGCCGAACTAAGTGACTGACTTACTCCGAGTCCCGATTCTGGGGCGGTTTCTGCAATCGCGCCATGCCCGCACTGTTTCTCAGGTTCCCCTGCTGCTTGTAAGCGTAGTGATGATCCTTCACGGATTGTACGGTCCCACGCTGGCGCCGAAAAACCTGGCGACTACACTGAGCTGGGTGCATTTCCGGGGACTCCTCATCCTCACCCTGCTCTGCGCGGGTAATTTCTTCTGTTACTCGTGTCCGTTCATGCTGGTACGAAATGGCGCCCGCCGCTTGTTTCGTCCACGATTCAACTGGCCCCGACCGCTGCGCAATAAGTGGCTGTCGGTGAGTCTGTTCATCCTGATCCTGTTCAGTTACGAGTTATTCGCTCTGTGGTCGTCGCCATGGTGGACGGCGTGGCTGATCATCGCTTATTTCGCGGCGGCACTAATTGTGGACGGCTTTTTCAAACATGCGTCCTTCTGTAAGTTCGTCTGCCCCATCGGCCAGTTCAATTTCGTGTCATCGCTGGTTTCGCCGTTTGAGGTGGCCATAAGGGAACGGCCCGTTTGCGATGGCTGCCGGACGAAGGACTGCATTCGAGGCCGGCGTGAACCGGAAAACGATCTGGTCGTGATTCAGCGCGGTTGCGAGCTCGCGCTATTTCAGCCCCTCAAGGCGGGCAACATGGACTGCACGTTCTGTCTGGATTGCGTCCTGGCCTGCCCGCACGACAATGTCGGCATCGTGAGCCGCCTTCCCGCAAGCGAACTGATGACCGATCCAATGCGCTCCGGCGTTGGCCTGTTCTCCCGCCGCAGGGACCTGGCGGCTCTGGCAATCGCCTTCACCTTCGGCTCGCTGCTTAACGCCTTCGGCATGATCAGCCCCGTGTACCGCCTGGAAGCCCGGCTTGCCTCCGCGCTGCACGTGCACCATCTCGCGCCCATTCTCGCTTTGCTGTTCGTCGTTTTTCTTATTGTGGCGCCGGCGGTCTTGTTGGGAGTGGCCGCGTGGATCGCGCGGATTTGGGGAGGAAGCAAGCGCGCTCTGCTTCCGCTGGCCGTGCGATACAGTTACGCCCTCGTCCCGCTCGGTTTCGGGATGTGGCTGGCCCATTACGGTTTTCATTTTTTCACCGGCCTGCTTACCATCGTGCCCATCACGCAGAGCGCGCTGGCAGATCTGGGCTGGCCGGTTCTCGGCGATCCGCTCTGGACTTTGACCGGCATCTCGCGCGCCATGGTGCAACCGCTGGAAATCGGGTTTCTGATTCTCGGCCTGGCAGGGTCGCTTCTGGTGACGCACCATCTGGCGATGGAGGATGCGCCTGAAAAACCGTTGCGCGCGTTTGTGCCATGGGCAACGGTATGCGTCCTTCTGTGGATTGGCGCGCTCTGGCTGATTTCACAACCGATGGATATGAGGGGCACCTTCATAAGCGGATGAAAGCCGTTCGCACTGTTCTCTTTCTGATCGCCTTGACCTTGCCAGTGCGCGCGCACAACGGCCCGCCATTCCCGATCATCGTAGACAAGCGAATCGGCCCCTGCATCGTCTCGCTCTGGACTCATCCCGATATCGGCATCGGAACGTTTTGGGTGATTGTGTATCCGCCGCCCGGAGGCTCCATTCCGAAGGACCTGAAAATCCAGGTTGCCGTTCAACCGATCAATGGCCGGATCGCAGAGAGGCGCTACAAGGCCGCTATAGACGATTCCAGTTCGCAGGTGCAATACAAAGTGGAAGCCCCCTTCGATCGCCAGGAGTTCATCCACGCCCGTGTGATTCTGCAAAGCGCGGCGGGCGGCGGCGAGGCGATGGCGACGGTTGAAGTGACCCCCACCGGGTTCGGCCGCTGGGATCTCGGTTTCTTTCTGCTGCCTTTTCTGGGCGCGGGATTCCTGTGGTACCGGGCCATGTCTCGCCGCCGAAGACCCGCGAGTTGATTTTCCATCAGGACTTGCCCGCGGCGGCTGCGGCAGCCTGCAAATCGTCGATCAGCTTCATGTAGCCAACCGACGCCACCGTTGCCGCCCGTTTGCGGAAGCCCTCTTCATCGTCGCGGGGCGCCCACGTGGCCAGGCCGTCGACGTAGCGATTGAACATGCAGAAAGCAGCGGCGATGAGCACGGTATCGTGAATCTCGATATCGGTGGCTCCTTCGCGCTTCGCGCGCTCCACATCTTCGGCCGTAACGTTCTTGCCCCCGCGCTGAACCTCGCCGGCAATGGCCAACAGCGCTCGAAGTTTGCCGGAGACCGGCGCGTTCTCCGGATCGCGTTTCACCTGCTCCACGAGCGCGGCGTTGCCTCCGAGATGAGCCTCAGCAAGCGCGCCGTGAGCGGTCTGACAGAAGTAGCAATCGTTTAACGAGGAAACGTAAGTGGCAATCAGCTCCCGCTCGGCGCGTGTGAGCGTGTTCTCATCGTGCAGAAGAGCCTGTGCGAGCTCGCTCATGGGACGGGCGGTGTCCAGCCTGAAAGCGAAGAGTCCGCGGATTCCGGGCAGCCCTTCCTGTAGTTGAATATGCGGCATTCTTCAGTCTCCTTTGCCTGTATCGGCCAGAATTCGCTGAATCGAGTTGGCGTATCCATCGCGCGCGGTGATAGGCGCACGTTGCCGGTAAATGTCGAGATCGGTAGGCGCCCACGTTCCCAGCCCATCGACATATCGATTAAACATGCAGAACGCCGCCGCGATGAGCACGGTATCGTGGATCTCCATGTCCGTGGCGCCGCCGTGCCGCGCTCGCGCAATGTCCTCGGTGGTTACTTCTTTGCCGCCGCGCTGCACCTTACCGGCAATGGCGAGCAGAGCCTTCAGCTTGTCCGATACTGCTGCATTCTCAGGATCGCGCTTAACATCGGCTACAAGCTGCTCATTGTTGCCGAGTTGGTATGCCGCCACGGCTCCGTGGACCGTCTGACAGAAGAAGCAATCGTTCCGGGATGACACGAAAGTGGCGATCAATTCACGCTCGCCCGGCGAGAGCGTATTCGGTCCGCGGAGGAGAAGGTCGGCGAGCTGATTCAGCGGTTCGGCCGTTTCGGGCCGGAACACCATCAACCCACGGATACCGGGCAGGTCTTCTCGAACCTGGATGTGAGCCATTTCAGTATTCTCCGACTATTCGTTGGCGTTCGTGAATGTCATCTTATATCGCGGCAGCAGCAGCAACAGCGACGCGGCGGCCAGAGTCGCCACGGTGAGTTGCAGCAGAAGAGTGCGATAGGACCCAGTGATATCGAAAGCTCGTCCCATGATGATAGGGCCGGCCGCACCGGCGATCGCGTACGCCGTCCAGGAAAAGCCGTAAAGAGTCGAGAACGATCTCAACCCGAAGTATCTGGAAAGCAGGTACGGGGTGACATCGCCTTCCCCGCCCATTCCGAACCCGATCAGCGCGGCGGAGGTAATTCCCAAGGCGAGCGAATTCGCTCCAGCCAGCAGGAAGGTGCCGAGCGCGGAAATGCCGAAAAGACAGAAAGCAACCCGAGGCGCGAAGAACCGGTCTAACATCCAGCCTGTGATCAGCCTGCCGGCGAGGATCGCACCTCCCATGGCCGACACCGCGAAGGCCGCACTTTCGGGAGAGATCCCACGGTCTGTGAGAAGCGCGGACATATGTGTGATTGCGCCGTTCTGACTAATGGAAATCAGAAATAATTCGGCGATAATGATCCAGAATATTCGGGAACGAACGCCTTCGGCCACGGAAACGCCGCTCGCTGGCGCCGTTCGGGAGTGTGCGGCGCGGGGTCGCTCACGCACGCGTGATGCGCAGGGCAACCCGATCACCAGAACGCTCGCGCCGAGAATCGCGAATGACGCCCGCCACCCTACGGCCCGAATCAAGGCCTCGGCGACAGGCGGCAAAATCATCGCGCCCAGGGCGCCGCCACCCAGCAATATCGAGAACGCTACGCCGCGGCGCTCCTGAAACCACGTAGTCAGCACGCGCGAATAAGCGAGATGCGCGGTCCCGTTCCCAACGATGCCGAGGATCAGGAAAATCGCGTAAAGATGCCAAAGGTAGGGCGTGAGCAGCGAAAGTGAGGCGAACGCGCAGCCGAAAATCGCCATGCACGGAAGGATGATGCGACGCGCCGGATAACGGTCCAGCAGCCAGCCCAACCCCGGCGAGCAGGCCGCGACCGCGAGCGCGGCAATTCCGAACGCAACCGAAACTGCCTCGCGCGACCACCCAAACTCAGCCGCCAGCGGCTTCAGAAAAATCGCGAAGGTATAAATGAATAGCGACGCGAAGCTGACCAGCACGCATGTGGATGCGAACGCCGCGACGCGCCAGCCCGGGTAGCGGATGCTGTGCTCGTTCGGCCCGGACGTGACTGCCGGCTGAAGCGCGGGTACCAGATCAGTGTGTCTCCCTACGAATGTAGCCGTCTTGCGCCAAACGCCGTCCCTGCTGCCGGTGAGCTTCCTCGGACATCTCGGCAACGCCGGTTGCTGTGATCCACCGATTGTAGAAATTAAAGAGAGCGCAGGTGGTGATGGCGTAGTAGATCGCTTCGTCGTCCCATCCAGCCACGCGTACGCGATCCAC
>JBEKFB010000049.1:0-16778 GCA_050013535.1 Bryobacteraceae bacterium
AGAGTGTGCGGTATGTCGAGTTCGAGCGCTTCGTAGTAGCTGCCATGGAACGGATCGTTTGCCGGTGTTACATAGGCAACGCCGTGGCAGTACTGGAAGGTCGTCGTGGCGATGATGTACCCGACGAATCCAGCGGTTACGCCGGAAGCGATGGTACCCTCACCCGACGGCACGGGATCGAAGTTTACAGCACTGGAACCCGTGCTCATCACCAGAGCGAATGAGCCACCGCCCGGAACGTAGATGGGCGGTTCGTTGTTGGTCGGGTTCGGGTGGTATTCGTTCACCACTTCCGCCCCACCGCGAGTACCGTTAAACCACAGCGTTACCGTACCGTTCTCGGTGGTGTTGCTCCAACTGAGATACGGCGTGCTGCCAATCGCCGGGCTAACCGAGGTATTCACAACAACCAGACCGGTATCGAAGCCCGAGCCCGAAACAACCCACGGATACAGCAAGTTGCAGGAGCAGGGGTTGATGATCACAGCCGACTGCGGCGACTGCGTCACGATGAAGCGCGGCAGCGAACCCCACTTGGTAGTGTTGACGCTGTCGTCCTTATACAGCAGCGACTCGCCAGGCGTGTCGGCTGCGATCGGAGCGAACGACGCCGTTATCGTGGAAGTGGATGTTGTCGAGTTCGCCCCCAAAGCCGGAACGTTCTCGCCGAGATCGATGGTATCCGAAACGCTTGCGGGGACCGTGACCGACTCCTGCAGGTTCGGGTCATCCATTACAACTTCGTAAACGACGAACCCTGACGTTGCGCCACTGGTGGGCGTCCAGCTGCCAGAGATCGATTCGCTGCTCGTTGCCCAGGTTCCGCCGGTACCGTCCGAATTGGGGTCAGCGATTAGCTGCAGCAAGAGATTTGGTGAACCCGACCCGCCGGCTACTGTCGTCGGGAAGCTCAGGCTCACACCGTTCTGCAGGTTGTTGACGGTGATCAGGAAGCGCGTGCCATAATCGGCGACACCAATACTTCCGTCGTTCAGCGCCGGGACGCCTGAATCTGCGTCATAGAGTGCGCCACCGGATAACTGTGGCGTGAAACCCGACTCTGTGTAGTAGTTGATGCCAGTACCCAGAAGGTCCTGGGGTTCCCAGTCCTTGTTGGTATCGTTCCGGGTGGCGTTTAGGGCGGGACCCGGTGTAGCATCCGTCGTGGTGATTAATCCGGTCTTAAACGAGGAAGCGAATCCTTCGCTGAAGGTGATTCCAACCGAGCCCGAAGCAGGGTTGCACTGAGCTATGCCGTCTGAGCTGACGCCGCCCGCCATGAAGCCCGTATAAACAAAGGCCACCGTGGTGTACGGACTGGGAACGGTGAGCGAATTGGTGCCGCTAACCGAAACCGTCGCGGTGATGCTCTGACCGACCGGAACGTGAGTGGCATCCGCGCGAAGGTTGGTGACGCGGATGATGCGCTCAAAGGCGGTGCCCGGAGGATCGATCGGCACACCGAGAAAGTCGATGTACAAACCGCCGTTGGTGATCGCGCCCTGGAACGTGTTGTACTGTCCCTGGTAAGTTTCACCGCCGCCCGCACCGACACCAGCGATATCGCACTTGCCAGTCGTGCCAGCGACATATGGGTTGTCAGTGACCTGACCGCCAGTCGCTACGCAACCAATCTGACCCTGGGGCGCGCCGGGTATCGAAGCCTGGCCGGTCGGGAACGGATTGACCGTCGGATACGGTTCGTCGATCGTGAGGATCGGCTCACCGACACCCGTACTGGATTGCAGTGTCCGGCTGGTGATCGGCGCACTCAGTGCGATGCGGATGTTCGCCAGCGAAACCGCCTGCCCGGCAATAGTCGGGGAGCCACCGGAGCAATTTAAAACAACGTCGCCGAGCAGTTCGGCAACGCCTTCCACTCGAACCTGTTTGGGAGCACCATTGCTGGCCACGCAGGTTACCGGCGCGGACTGCGAAATCTGTGCAACCGCAGTGGTCCCAAAGCCGAGCAGAAGCGTAATTGCGGCAAAGGCCATCAGCCATTTGCGAAAGTCTGCCATTTCCTTCTCCTTGTGAAGATGCAAAATTTGAATTGATCGAAGTTCTCTCGGCAACCTGAGCCTCTGTTTTCCTGGTGCCATCATGAAGACTGTGAACCTGTCCCCGGCAAACTCGCGAGTTTCGGCGTTCCCGCCTGTTCCGCGGATGCCGTCCGGCTCGTGCTCATTTTCTTCATCGGGCTCATTTCGTCCTGACTTCTTATACTCGTATGTGGTCTGTGCTCGCGGGACTCATACATGAATGCCGCCAAAGCCCTCGGACGCAGTCAAATCATACTTATCATTGATGGGGAAGCCAAGTCAAGTGGAATGTGCCCGTTAGATTCAGATTCAGGCCCCCGTTCGCGCCTGCTGAGGGGACCAGAAACCGGCTCGAAGGCCCTGAAAACAGCGAACGGCGCCGGATTCGGGCTGAACAGCGGCCAGAACGGAGCGAACCGAATTAATCTTTCGTCATGTGGTTAACGTCTTTCAGGCGGCTCTTCAGCTCGTCGGAAGCGTCCAGGATCTGATCGGTATCGTAGATTACTTTCGGAGTCAGAAAAATGACCAGTTCGCTGCGGCTCTTGCTATAGGACCGGCTTCCAAGGGCCGCGCCAACTATGGGGATCCGGTTCAGGAACGGAATTCCCTGGGTGCTGTAGTTGTCGAGCTCGTCGATCATACCGCCAATGGCCACGGTGTCCCCGTCCTGCACGGTAATTTGCGTCTGGATGGAGCGCTGCGAGAAGGACGGCGATCCGATGCTGCTGGAGGTGGTGGGGACGGCCGCGCTGACCTGTTGGTTGATCATCATGGTGACGATGCCGCTGGAGTTCACGTGGGCCATGATATTCAGCGTGGTGCCGGTATCCACGTTGTTAATGGTATTGGCGAACGCGGAGCTGCCAGCCACCTGGACTCCGGTGACCGCCTGAGAACTCAACGTAGGCACCGAAACGCCGAAGTTGAAGGTGGCGGGGATGCTGTCGGTGCAGATTATGCTGGGCGTGGCGATGGTCTTGCCCTTCCCGTTGGTCACCTGGAAGTTGACCATGCCCAGCAATTCCCTGCTATTGCCGACCAGGGTTCCCGCGGAGAGCGTGGTGGAGCCGCCAACAAGGCTGCCCAGCAACTGAAGCGGAATGGATTGGCTGCCGTTCGTAGTGGTAGTGGAACCGGAGGTGCCCGACGTTCCGCCAGTGGTGGTGGTGACTGGCGCCCCGCTGCCGTTGAGCTGCTGCAGATAAGCGGTTACCCCGCTAGAAAAAGCGCCGGTGAGATCAACTTCGTAGATTCTTGCTTCGATAAGCACCTGACGCGGAGGAACATCGAGCTCATCGAGCAGCTTTCGGATCGCGGCCCACTCTTCCGGCGACGCCTGCACGAGCAGGGTATTGTCGAACGGATTCCCGATTACCCGCGGTCCGTTGTAGGCCTGCTGCTGCTCGGGAGCAAGATAGCTGCCGGTGCGGTCGGGGGTTTGTCCGAGCGCCGGAATGCCAGCGGGCGGATTGGTTTGACCTTGATCCAAAGCGCTCACGGTGGTTCCCGTGTTTTGCGGATTGAAAGCGTTTGAAGTGGAGAAGGCGCCACCAAGGTTGCCGGGGCCGGTGACCGGCCCCCCGCCGTACCCGTAGCCGCCGTAACCTCCATTGCCTCCGCCATAGCCGCCACCACCGTAGCCGCCGTAGCCGCCGGCGCCTCCTCCATAACCACCCCCACCGCCCATGCCGCCCCGGCTACCCATGCCGCCGCCCATGCTCATGTAGGCGAACTGGGACAAATCGCCACCGCTGTAAAGAGCATGAATGGCCGCCGCGATGATGACCGCTTGTCCGTACTTGACGCGATAGACGTAGTTTCCGCTGCTTCCCGAGGTCACCTTGGCCGGGACGTCAAACTTCTTCAGCCATTTCTCGACATCGACAAACGCGCCCGGATTAGCCGCCACGGCAATGATGGTGTTGAGGCGATCGATCGGAAGAAACTTGATGGGAGCTTTCTTGTCACCGCTCAGCGAAATGGCGTTGAATACAGCGGACAGATCCTTAACCAGGTCGCTGGCGCGGCCATTTTGCACATCGAAGAGGTGAATGCGCTGATTGGCCAGCGTGTCGCTGTCGAACAGGGACACCAGTTCCATGGTGCGGCGCATGTTGCGGCGGCTATCCAGCAGGATGAGCAGGTTCGCCGGCGGATAAGAATAGATCTGCGCGTATTCGCCAATGAAATTCTTCAGAACATTCGACAGTTCGTCGGCGGTAACGTACTTCAGGAAGACAAGATTCATCATCTCGTCTTCGCTGGGATCGATGGAGCCCGCATCCTTCTGCTCAAGCTCGAGCGGATGACGCGAAATATCCGCCAAAGGGACGATCCGATACACGTCGCCTTCCTTTACCATGCCGAAGCCGTTGATGCGGAGAACCATCTCGAGGAGGGATTTGGTATCGATGTCCTTGGTCTCTCCGTAGGTGTTCAGAACCACACCACCTTTCACGCGCGGATCGAGCACGTAGTTGATCTTCAGTTGCCGGGCGAGCATGTCGATCACTTCGGTGAGCGATGCGTTGTGCAGGTTCAAACCGCCGTAGACAACAGCGGGATGCGTGGCGGCCGCCGTTACCGGCGCCGAAGCAGTCGCGGCAGGTGACGGTTTAGACAAAGTGGTTGCCGCCGGAGCGGCAGGAGTGGGCGCAGGTTTGGCCGGAGGCGGCGGCGCGTCCTTGATCGTATATGGCGTCGAATACTTGATCTGCGCAACGGCCGAAGCTACAGTCAGCAGGAGCGCCCCGCAAACCGTTCGAACTCTCGTTTTCCCGAACATCTGTTCTTTCTTCTCCGTTCTCAATTCACCGACTGCCACTGGCAATAAGGCGCGCTGGGCGCCAGCGGATTGACCAGGATAACTTTGCGGTACCCGTCCACCACCGCTCCCGCCGGATTCGGATCGCTCTGCTCGCACGATTTCGTTTTGCCGTCGGGCATGAGATCCCGCCCTCCCAAAGGGCCGGACTGGGTTGAGACGACTTGCGCCGGCGCTGCCGGTGGCGGCGGCGTGTTCTGCACCGGCGGCGGCGCGTTTGGCGTTTGCTGCTGATTCGCCGGAGTTGAGTCGGCCGCTTCCAGATCCGAAATGTTCTTCACGAACGTCTTGCCGTCCCACGTGAAGACAACCTGGCGATCGTCAATGGAGGCGATTTCGAATTGGCCAACCTTGTCCCCGGCACGATAGGCTTGCTGCTCGGCTTTCGAGTTCGCGCTCAGGATGATGGTGGGCGGCACATCGCCGAGGATCATGACTCCGTGGGCCACCGGAAAGGGCGGCACGGGAGGCGGCGGCGGTGGCGGCTTCGGAGGATCGGGGATGACGTCAGGATTTCGGTCCTTCGCGAAGAGCACCTTCTGCGCCACGTCGACATATGTGGTGGGCTGGAGCTTCTGCACCATCGGACGCGCGGGCATGTACGGCGGCTCAGCCGGCCGGGTCTTCGCGTCGAGAATCTTCCGCTCGCGCAAATGCGCTTCCTGCCAGTGTTGCCGCAATACATGTCCCAGAACCAGCAGCACCATCAACAGCACAATGTTCAGCAACCACAAGCGGCGTTTCAAAACGTTGCCAGTCCTTTCTTATCGGGAACCAGACGCCGGGGAACCAGAGCGGAAATCACCAGCCGCACCGGCATGGTCTTGAGCTTTTCGTGTGCGGCGCCGATGCGCAGGTCGGTGGTGGCGACGAGTTCGGGCTGCGCGCTGAGATCGGAGATCATGTTGACGAGCTGCTCCACGCGGCACTGCATGCTGATGGTCAATGAAACCTCTCCGTAGGCATTGGCATAGGCGCGCGGTTCACTCAGCTCCACCTGGCCGATCTCCACCGGCGGCGTCTGCGCTCGCGCGACGCGGCGAACAATCTGCAGCAATTGTGCCTGCGCCTGCGGCGCGGTATCCGCCTGGATGAGACCTCTCTCCCGCCTCGACAATTCAGCGGAGACCTGTTTCAGTACGACCTGCTTGCCGGGAACAGTCGATGCTTTCTGGCGGAGGCCGGCCAGGCGTTTTTCGGCCATCTCCGGAGTGTCGGTGGGAGCGGAAACACCAGGCGTGCTCGATGAAGACGACGAGGCAAAATAGTAAATCAAAATCGCCGGCACGGCAATCCCCGCTATGATCAGCAATCGGCGCTCGCGTTCGTTGAGGTTTCCCAAGTTCACTGTGTGGTGATCCCCTTCCTCTGCGCGCGCAGGGAGAAGCTCTCGCCGGTGGCGTCATGCTGGATGGGCATGGTGAACTCGGAGTTCTGGAACTTGCCGGTGCCATCGAGCAGCTTCAACAAGCCGGCCGCCTGATCGGCGTGGCCGGACATCTCCACGGTTTGCCGGCTCAGATTCATGGAATTCAGAAACACCGGGGGCGCGAGCACGCGCGTAGCGTCGTTCAGCGCGTCCATGTCCTCCTTGGATCGCAGGCGAAAACGGTCGATGGCGTCGGCCTTTTCTCGCGTTTCAATGATTTGCCGGTCCAGACGCGCCGCACGATTGGCTTGCGGAGTGATCTCGCGAATCTGCGATTCCAGTGTTTCCAGATAGCGCCGGTCAGCCATGGCGCCATACGCGAACAGCCCACCCGCGGCCAGGAGAACCAGTGAAGCCAGCGCAATGGTCGGGAAATAGAGAGCTCGCGAACTCGCCTGACGCTTGTCTTCCGGAAGCAGGTTCAACCGGAGCGCCAGCCACGGGCACGCCGAGGTAAGGGCGGCGGCATAAGTGCGGGCACTGCGCGATAGGGCGGTTCCCTCCGGAGCGGCGGCTGGCTGCGGCAACAAAGACTCGATGGGAACCGGTTCGTCGGAAGGGTCAAGCCGCAACTCGGAAAGCGCCGACGCCACGGCCAGCTGCGGTTGCTGATCGAAAGAGGCCGAAAAAACGGGCCGCGAAGCGCTCTCGCCATAGAGTTCCAGCGCGCCGTTCTGCGACCATGCCAGGAATCCCTCGGGCGGAGCGCTGTAGAACCGGAGCGCCGGCTGAATGGCCGCCGCGGAAAAGGTGAACCGCGCGATCTTCACACCCGCTTCGTTAAACAATGTGGTGTATTCTTCGAGCGTGCCGCGCCGGGTGATGCCCACCAGTACGGTGTCGCTCTTGCCGGCGCGCGCATAATCCCAAACGGCTTCGTCCTCCGGCCAGGGATGCAGCGAGTCGATCTGAAACCTAAGGGCGCTGGCGACGTTGCGGTCACTGACGCCGGGCACGGCGACCTGCCGGACAATCACCGCATCGCGCGGCAGCAGAACTGTGGCGGCGAGATGGCCGAGCCCCATATCCCGCAGGAATTTCAAATACGCATCGCCCCAGATGGAAGCTGCCTGCTCGCGAAATCCGGGGATGTCCAGCTCGCCGAGAATCTGGGTTCCCGCCGGACGCACGCGCGCCACGGTGGCCCGCAAATCCGGCCCGTGCACTTCGATTCCAACACCGGTGCCGAACGCCAGCCAGGTGCGCATGCGAACGTTCATTGCAGGGACACCACCTGGTTCGGACCCGCGGGCATCGGACGGAAAGGAGGCGCGGGGGGAGCTTCGTCATACCAGCGCAGAACGTGGAACGGCGGGGTGGTTCCCTGTGGGAAAAACTTAACAACCGCGGCCGCGGTGCGCTTCACTTCGGAATACCTGCCATCGGCGAATTTCAGGCGCGCCGTTGAACGAACGGTCCAGATGGTTCCGAGATTGCCGTTATTCGTGGCAAGGCGCGATAGATAAGGCGCATTCCCGAGGACGGCATGAATCTGATCCATGGACTTGATGGGCGCGAGATTGCGCATATTGACGATCACGTTCACGGCAGGGGGCGGTGCACCGAGGGCGGCGAGCAGCGTGGGGCTGGCCGTGTTCACGTCAAACTGCGTCGTGGAACCAAAGACGGAGAGGCAATCGCGCACGCCGCCATAAGGGTAGAAACGCCCGTCCGGGGCCTGCCGGTAACCGCCGTAGAAAAGTTCCGGGGTCATGCCGCGCACCAGCAATAATTCCTCTATCTCCTGAAAGGACGCGTGCGGCGACCGAAAAGACGGGTGCAGGGACAGATAGAACTGATCGAATTGGGTGATTGCCCGCGGGTCGCCCCGGCGCCAGTCGGCGATTGCCGCCGCAATGGCCATGGCCTGATCGGGTGTTGCTCCGCCAGCCGCCATGACCGAAGTGAGATCCGGCAGGATTGCGCTGTTGACGTCAAGCCTGGAACTTTCCGGGATCAGTTCCACTGCGGCTTCGCCTGAAGGAAACGCGAACTGCAGGCGCTCCGACGGCGGCTCGTAAAAGGGTCCGCCATCGAGCCGGCGCACGCCGGCGGCGCTCCAATCGATCCACAGGAGTGCGCGGTCGATCCCCGCCTGGGCCAGATACTGCGCGCGAAGAGTGTCGGCATCGGTACCGACACGATCCACTTCGGCGCGGACCATGTGGGCCACGGTGAAGGCGATAGCAAACAACGCCACGCTGAGCCAGAGGACGATGAGCAAAGCGCTGCCCCGCTCGGAGGAGGAGGGCACGCGATCACAGTCGCATTTTCCATGCCGCGCCGAGAACGCGGCTGACGCCGCATGTCCCCCGATAAGGCTAGTTCGCATAACTCACCGAAGGATCGCGGTTGACGCGCACCGGTACGGTGAGCGACAGCAGTGGCAGTTGCGACGCTTCCGGCGCGAGCGGCACCATCACCAGGCGAATCGCATCGGGCAGCACCGGCCTCGTCCAGCGCGGCACCCAGGTGGACGGTTTCTGGCGCGAGTCGGCGTTCGGCTGCAGAAACTCAAAATGGCATGCGGCCAGTTTGTCGGCAATGACGAACGACCCGGCGCCGATCCTCACCGGAGGAAAGATAGGCACGGTGGCGTGGGTATCGTCATCCACACGCGTTCCCGTGCAAAACGGGCGTGCGCTGAGCGGACCGGAATAGAGATTCTCATTTACGATAAGGCGCACGCCTTCGCCATTCTCACCAGGGATCACCTGGTATTCGAGAAGCTGCGGCACACCGCGCGAGCTGTCGTTCAACGAATAGCTGCTGATGAAGCGCAGAGTTTGCGGCTCGCCCTGAAAGAAGGCGATGGTCTTTCCCTGATCTTCCTCGCTCTGCGGCTGGCAGGTGGTCATGGTCGCGACGATATCGCTCACCTGCGCCGCGAAAATGCCTTCGACGGCCATCACGCGGCGGTTGTGCATCAGCCGCGTGTCGGCATGATCCATGGCGTTGAGGCCAACGCGCAGCGCCATCAGGATGCCCGTGGTCAGCGCCATCAGCAGCGTGCTGGCGATGAGGATCTCCACCAGCGTGAACCCTGCGTCGCTGCGGCGGCGGGTCACGGTTTGCGCTGCCTCTCTGCTTCGATGGGCGTCACAAGGCCCTGGCGAAAACCTTCCATGGTGAACGTGCGCTTCGCGTCACCTTCGCCGCACCACACTTCCAGATGAATGCGGTCGAGATCGGGGTCGCCCTCCGCCACGCCCGCCGGCGCTTCAAAAAGGCTGACCATGCCATTCCAGCCGCAGTGGCGGCCCCCGGTAAGAGCCGGGTCCCACGCGCCCTGCAGAGGCGAGTCCTTGGGAACGGTGTTAGTCACCAGCAGATCGTTCATCTGCTGACGCGCCAGGGTGATGGCGCGGTCGTGATCAGTGAGGCGGGCGGCATTGTTCATGGACGTGGTGAGCGCCGAAAGCAAGCCGCTGATGGCAACCGCCATGATGATGGTGGCGACCAGGACTTCGAGCAGGGTGAAGCCACGTTGATGTTCCCTACCCTGCATCGCTTCCCTCTTCAGGAGTGCTGATGCGTGGCACGCCGGTGATGGGATCCACCGAGACGATACGCCGTTGCCCGCGGCGATTGCGCATTTCAATGCCGAAGCGCGGAACGCTGCCGCCGGGGTACAAATAGAAGTCGCGCACCCGAAGCTCATCTTCGCTGAGATTTCCGGGCAAAACGCGTGTGATGGTGACTCCTTCGGGCAGCTCGATTTTGCGCTCAAACTGCGATTCGGGAGCGCGAATCCACAAAGCGTTTTCGCGCGGCGACACCGAAATCTCCACCACCTGCTGCGATCGCTGCGCACGCGACAATCCCGCGTCGAAAAGACTGACTACGTCGCGCACCGCCTGGTGCAGCCGCAGGCTGTCCAGACCCGAGGTCACGGCCGGAAAACTGACGGCCACGATCAGCGAGATAATGGTCACCACCACCAGCATCTCGATGAGCGTAATGCCGCGATTCTTAACATATCCGCGCACAACGGACCGCGACCCGCTCTGCCCAATCATGAAGTCCGGTTCCTTATGGCGCCGCGGGCTCGCGGCCTGTGCGCTCTCTGGAAAACACCCATTAATCATTCTTCCAACTGACGATGTCGGCATTGTTCCCATCGCCCCCAGGTTGTCCATCGAGGCCGTAAGAGATCACGTCTGGCTCGTCGCCGTGATCGCCCGGAAACTTGTACACATAGTCGTTCTTCCAGGGATCCTTGGGAATTTCTTTCTGAAGATACGGCCCTTCCCAGCCGTTCACGCCTTCGGGCTTTTCGCGCAGCGCCTTGAGGCCCTGTTCGGTGGTGGGATACGTGCCGGTGTCCAGTTTGTACGTTCCCAGCGCGGTCATGAACCCGTTGATCTGCGCGCGCGCCGCGGTGCGTTTGGCGGTGTCGACTTTCTTCATCATCGGCAGCAGCACCAGCCCCGCGAACAACGCGATGATGGTGACTACCACCAGCATTTCGATCAGCGTGATACCGGCCTGTCCGCTTCGCCGGGAGTTGCGTTTTTCGCGACTTTGCATGGAATCTCCTGCCTACATGACGACATCGTTGACGCTGGTGATAGCCAGCATCAGGCTGAGCACCAGCGCGCCGACGATGATGCCCATTACGAGAATAAGCAACGGTTCAAACAGCGACGTGAACCGCTTGACGGCGTTCTTCGTTTCCACTTCGTAGATCTCGGCCATGCGCACAAACATCGTGTCGATTCGCCCGGTTTCTTCGCCCACCATGAGCAGATGGCTCGCCAGGGGAGGGAATTCTCCCGCGCGCTTGAGCGGGCCTGAAATGCCCTCGCCGCGTTTCACCCCTTGCGCGACGCTTTCCAGTGACCTGGCCATGCGCCGATTGTTGAGGATGGCCCGGGAAATGTTGATGCACTGGACGAGTGGGACACTCGCCGCCACCAGCGTCCCCATGGCGCGAGCGAATCGTGCGGTCTCGGCTTTTCGAAGCGCGATGCCGAGCAACGGAATCTTCAGACGGAAGCCGTCCCATTTCAGGCGTCCGCTCACCGTGCGAATCCATGCCTGATGCAACAGGACCAGCAGAAACAGACCGGCGATAATCGGCACGCCCCACGTTTCCACGAAGTGGCTGGCATTCATCATGATCTGCGTTGGCAGCGGCATGGGGACGCGCGAATCTTCGAAGACCTCGGCAAAGCGGGGCACCACAAACTTCAGAAGGATGAAGATGGATGTGCAGCCCACCAGCGTGAGCAAAGCCGGATAAACCAGCGAAGAGATGATGTAATTGCGGAGCTCGTCGCGGGTGCGCTCGAATTCGCCCAGCCGTTCGAAAATCACCGCCAGCGATCCGCTGGCTTCACCCGCGCGAACCATGTTGACGTACAATTCGCCGAAGTATTCGGGATGAGTTGCCAGACTGTCCGCCAGGGATTTCCCGCCTTTGAGAACGCGCAGGACATCATGAACGATGAACCGGAAGGATTCGCGCTCGGTAAGCTCGGCGGTGATGGAGAGGGCGCGGTCCAGCGGAATGGTGGCGTTCAAAAGCGTGGAAAGTTCCTGAGTGAAGAACAGCACGTCGGCCCGGCGGCCGCGCGCGAACGACGGCAGCTTGAACTCGAGGCCCTTCTTTTCCTCGAGGCTGACAAAGATGGGGGTCAGGCCCTGACGGCGCAGTTCGGTGGCGACGCGCTTGTCGGTTTCCGCGGTCACCGTGCCGGTGCGCATGCGGCCATCCGATGCCAGGGCTTTGAAATAGTAGCTGGCCACTGGCTAGAACTCCTGCGTCACGCGCAACACTTCCTCGGCAGTTGTAACTCCGCTCTGCACCTTCAACCAGCCATCCTCGCGCAGGTTGCGCATACCGTGGCGGCGCGCCACCGTGGTAATGCCGACGGCGTCCGTATTGTGCATGATGAGTTGCCGGATCTCGTCGTTCAGCTCCATCATTTCGAAGACGCCGACACGTCCCGTGAAGCCGGTTCCGAAACAGTTCTCGCAGCCCGCGCCGCGGTAGACACGAATACTCTCTCCGAACGGGGTCATACGCTCGCCCGCTTCAATGCGGCAGTTCTTGCAGATGACGCGCACCAGGCGCTGCGCCAGCACCGCCACCAGCGACGACGTGATCAGATAGTTCTCCACGCCCATGTCGGTGAGGCGGCTAATGGCGCTGGGGGCGTCGTTGGTATGCAAAGTCGAGTAGACAAAATGCCCGGTGAGCGCCGCGCGAATGGCGATGTCCGCCGTTTCGCGATCGCGAATTTCTCCCACCATGATGACGTCCGGATCCTGGCGCACAATGTGCCGCAGGCCGGAAGCAAACGTCAGGCCTATCTGTGGATTGACGTGAATCTGATTGATCCCGTCCATCTGATACTCCACCGGGTCCTCGATGGTGATGATTTTCTTGTCGCTCTGGTTGATCAGTTTCAGCGCGGAATAGAGCGTTGTCGATTTGCCGCTGCCGGTTGGACCGGTGACCAGAAAAATGCCGTGCGGCATGGCCGTGAAATGCGTCATGCGATGCAGCATGTGGTCGTCGAAGCCCAGCGAATCCATGTTGAAGAAATCGCCGGCGGAGCGGTCAAGCAGGCGCATCACCACGCTTTCGCCGTACAACGTGGGCAGCGTGGAAACGCGCAGATCAATCTCACGGCCCAGCGATTTGATCTTTATTCGGCCGTCCTGCGGAAGGCGGCGCTCGGCGATGTTCAGCTTGGCCATCAGTTTCACGCGCGAAATGATGGCCGCCTTCAACTCGCGCGGCGGGGCATCCTGGTTGAACAGCACGCCATCAACGCGGTAGCGGATGCGGAATTCCTTCTCGAACGGCTCGATATGAATATCGCTGGCGCGCTTCTCCACCGCCTGAGCGATCATGGCGTTCACCAGGCGGATCACCGGCGCTTCGCTGGCCATGTCGCGCAACTGCTCGAGATCTTCGGAAGCTTCGCCGGCCGCGAATTCGAGCTCGGCTCCGCTTCTTGAGGCCTCGCCGTAGTAGCGCTCGATGGCGTCGGCGATTTCCTGCTCGGGCGCAAGCACCGGCCGCACGTTCAGGCCCGTGCAATTCCGCACCGTTGCAATGGTCTCGAAATCGAGAGGATCGGACATCGCCAGGGTGACGGTTTGGCCGTCCAGCGCCACCGGCATGCAGTGGAACTGGCGCAGGAATCGCGGGGAGAGCGTTTCGGTTTCCGGCGAGACGGCGGGTGGACCTTCAATCGCGACCAGCGGCACTCCGAGCTGATCCGACAGCGCGGCCAGCACATCGCGCATGGCGATGAAACCGAGGTCGACCAGAGCCTTCCCCAGCTTGTCCCCGCGGTCCTTCTGGAGTTCAAGCGCGCGCTCGAGGTCCTCCTGCGTGATCAGCTTCCTCTCCATGAGGATCTCGCCGAGACGCTTGCGGGGCGTCAGCAGGATGGGCCTGGCCGCGGACAACCTAGTATTCCTCGGACTTGATCACACTGGCGAGTTGCGTCCCGCCGCCCGCGCTCCGCGCCGCCAGCAGAGCTCCCTTTTGACCCTGCACGACAATCTGGGAAGGCATTCCCGAGGGTTCCCACGAATAACTGACTAGAGAAACCGCCAGAACCACATGATCTGTGTCGGACAAAGTGTCCATGGAAGCCGCGGTCTGCACCAGCAGATCGCGCATGGCCGCTTCGAGCTGCGGAATCCGATCCAGCTTCTTTCTCTGATGCTGGGCGATCATCTCTTTTGATGGCGTCGGGATAAAGGGACTCACCGGCGCCGTCACGAGATTTAGCTCAGCCGTGAACACCGCGCCATAGCCGTCCAGATACACGCCGTGCGTGGTGCCCAGCACGAAGAATGGCTCATCCGGCCAGATGTGCGCCAGCTTTCCATCGATGCTCTTCTGCATGGAGACGATGGAGACCACGGTGGCATGGCCCTGCGGAATATCGGCCGCGCATGCAAAGCTGGACGCGGCCAGAAGGAACACTGGGAAAAAACGATTCACGGTCTTACCTCCAGGCCACTGCTGGCCATATACAGGCGCGCCTGTTCTTTACGAAAGATTTGGAAATTCGCTTCAACGGCCAGCATGTCGGCTTTGCGCTGCAGGTCGTACTTCTGCTGAACGTCAGCGAGCAGGGCCGCGGTCTCCCGCCGCTGCCGCGCGTCATTCTCCGACACGGCGCTGAAGACGGCTTTTGTCACGGCGTCCGAAACTGCCGCGTTCACTCGCTGGTTCACCTGCGCTTCGACACGCTGCTCGATCGCAGCAGTATTGACAGTGGACGGGTTCGCCGGCTGGATGGGCCGCCCAAATCCGTACGCCACCAGGCCGTGGGCCAGAATCGCGCAGGCCAGCACCGCCGCCGACGCAAAAGCCATGGCCGGTCCGGAATGCCAGACACGCTGCCACCATCGCGGCTCGAAGACTTTATCGGAAACAAAAGCGATGCGCCGAGGCACTTCCTCGTCCCGCAACGAAACCAGAGCGAGATGGGTCAGGCTCAGCCGTTCCACTTCCTCGCCGCAACTCGCGCATTCGCGCACATGGCCCGCCACCCGGAGCTTTTCGCTCTCCGGCAACTCGCCAAGCATGTACGCTTTCAGATCGACAGACGAACAGGTCATTGCACACCTCGCGCACCGATTGGAGCGAGGGTTTCCTTCAGGAGGTCGAGCGCGGCGTAGACGCGCGATTTGATGGTGGAAACCGGGCATCCCAGAATCTCCGCCATCTCGTCGAACTTGAATCCCTGGTAAACCTTCAGAAGCACGGCCTCGCGATGATCGTCGGAGAGACGCGAAAGCGCCCGTTCCACGGCCAGCGAGAGTTCCACCGGGAAGAGCCTCGCGCTGCGATCCGCCACGGTGGGATCGCCGATCAGCTCGGTCTCCGGTCTGTTCTTTCTCAGCAGAGAAAATGCCTCGTTATGGGCGATGCGGAACAGCCACGATGAAAACCGGCCCGCATCCTCCAGCTTTTTCAGGTTCTGCCAGGCTTTGAGGAACACGTCCTGACTCAGGTCCATGGCTTCCTCGCGATTCCCGACCAGCCGCAACAGGTAATTGAAGATGCGCTTTTCCCAGCGGGACACAAGAATCCCGTAGGCGTCCACGTCACCTCGCCGCGCTTTGGCGATGAGGTCGCGATCCTCAACCTCCCGAAAGATCACTTCGGCTCCAATTTAGAGACGCGGCCGTGCCGGGAAAAGACGGTGCGGTTGGGACCATTATTGCAAGTGGTGGAGGGCCGGAGTCCAGGAAGGCCCCGCGTCCGGTACCGTGGGAGTAGGAAGTTGTTAGCCAATGGCCGTTGATAGCGGAAGTCACATGCCCGAGTTTGCCTCGCTGCGCAGTTACGAGCTGTTTGAGGACAGCGTGAAGACCAAAGCGCGCTTCGTGCACGACGACGTTATAAGGCAGTTCTTGGATACCGTCGTCGAGACCATCGAACCACGGCTGAGAATGATGCCGAAGGGTAGGCGGCTTTTTCGGGCGCAACTCGGATGCGCGAGCGTCGGGTCGGCGGGCCCAGATGTAATCGACGAATGTGAGGTAGCTTTGCCCCTTGAGAGGATGGTACCGAAAGCTGAGCATGTCGGTGACGGACGTGTGAATCCTCGAAGAATCCCGTGTTTGTATCTCGCGTCCACTGCCAGCGCGGCCATTTCGGAAATGCGCCCTTGGATCGGCTCGCGCATTACTCTCGCCCTGTTCCAAACGGTGCGCGAATGTCGGCTCGTGGATTGTGCTCGTGACACGAAGCGGAATCTGTGGCTGGAGCCCGCGGACCCGGACGGAGCGAGTGAGCCGGACGCCGCCACCAGGGAGAAAGGGGTCTGGGGCGACATCGGCTTTGCCTTTTCGAAGCCCGTAACCCACGATGAACCACACCTCGATTACGTCCCCACCCAAATACTGGCCGAGACCTTTCGACACCACGGTTACGATGGCATCGTCTACAAAACTCTGTTGGATGAGAAAGGCGAGAATGTAGCTCTTTTCGACCCGGAGGCGGCGAAGGCGATCAGCCGCTGTCTCTATTATTTGAGGGCTGCGTCTTTGAAATCCGCCAAGTTGGAAACGGTGGAAGCCTGCGATTCATTCTGGCAAGACTCCATCTCATCCGAAATCCAACAGATAGAACTCGAGGGGTAATCACCGGCGAGCGCCTGGTAGAGGATTGAGCGTCCGGTGCGCCGACGCGTCCATCTGAGGGAGAACGGGACAATGAGCGGCATCCAGTTTGTCACCGATGATAAAGGCCGCAAAGTCGGCGTCCTGATCAACCTGAAAAAACACAGGGCCATCTGGGAGGATTTCTGGGATGGTCTGGTGTCTGAATCGCGCCGCAAAGAGAAGGGCATTCCTTACGAGCAATACCGCGCAGGCCGCCTGAAACGCGCCCGCCCACGTGGCTAAGACTCTCTCGAAATCAAGCAGTCGGCGCAAAAGGAACTTGATGCGCTCGACGACACGCTGTTTGCCCGGATAGATCGTAAGATCCTGGCGC
>JBEKFB010000050.1:0-18153 GCA_050013535.1 Bryobacteraceae bacterium
TTCGACTTCTCCATGCGCCAGTCCGCGCCATAGGCGTGAATCTGATCGCGTGCATATTCGGCGGCTGGGAGTTCGCAGGTGATCACCGGCGTTCGGCCCGTGCTGTCCACTTCCACGGCGTGCTGGTACGCGTCCGTGGCGGACATGCAGAACAGCTTCTGCAGCATCTCAATCACGTAATCGTAGGTGTGCTCGTCGTCATCGAGAAGAACCACGCGATACAGCGGGACGAGTTGTTCCTGTTCGGTGCTTTCGACCTGCGGGAGTTCGGCAGCGCGCGCCATGTGCGCCGGGCGGCTACACGCCCTTAACCGACGTGGCGATGAGCGCAACCAGATTCCACGCCACCAGAACGGCGAACATGATGTTGATGCGCATCAGCAGGCGGTCGCGGCCCATGCGCCAGCAGAACAGGCCCAGAGCAAGCGCCAGCACCTTCACAGTTACCAGTGCGCCAATCGGATTCGGCATGGAAAAAAGCGCAAGGCGTACCAGCGGGTTGGCTTCCTGCACGCCGTGCAACAGGAACGCGATGGTGGTGAGGAAGTCGAGGACTTGCAGATATGAGAATTGCAGCAACTGCTGATTCACTGGACCCAGCCTTGCTTGTTGTCAGGCCACATCGGCGGACGGCCTTAACCAACTGTATTAGATATCTGAGGTCGTGTAAACGTTCCGCCGTAGAATTACCAAGGGGTTGAGTACCAGAAGCCAGGGCCTTTGTTCTGTACGGGCTGGGCTGGCCGCCCTCAGCCGATGGTGGCTGAAGAGCACCACTCTGGCGGATGCAACCGGCCTTCAGGGCGTTACGTCATTGATTCAGCAGGCCGTTCTGATGGTACGCGACCTGCTCTGAGTGAGACGAGGCCTGTCGAAGCAGGCACAGGCGTGAATTCTATGAAAGCTTTCAACACAACATTCCTCGGCATCGCATTGGCGTTCGGCGCTTTGTCGGTTTACGCTCAGGCGCCGTCATCCGATACAACGGACAACACGGACCAGACGCAATCGGGCCACTGGCGCAAGACGACCGATCCCGCGCCCGCGCAGCAGTCCGTACAGCAGACCGCCCAGCAGCAACCGGCGGACAACGGCGGGGACCCCGCCATGTCCGGTCCCGATGATGGTCAGGCTCCTCCTCAGACCACGCCTTCCGCCAACGATCAGGCCCCGCCTCCGCAGAACGGTGGCTGGCAGAACGGTCCGGGGCAATATGGATCGGGACAGGCGAACGGTGGCTGGCAGAACGGCCCTGGGTACCCTCCGCCGCCACAACAGCAGGGCGGATGGAGCAGGTTCGGTGACCGCCCCATGCCGCCTCCGCGGCAGCCGCTGCCTCCGACGATCACTCTTCCCGCGGGAACCTGGATCACGTTTCGCGTGAACCAGCCGTTGTCGAGCGATCACAACCAGAAGGGCGATGCGTTCATGGGCACGCTGGCGTCGCCGATTGTGGCGAACGGGATCGTGCTCGCGCACCCGGGTCAGACCGTATCGGGAACCGTTTCCGAAGCACAGAAGGCAGGACGCGTGTCCGGCACCTCGCGGCTTGGACTTGAGCTGACGCAGATCTCCCTCGCGGACGGCCAACAGGTCAATGTTCACACGCAGATGGTGGAGCGCCGTGGACCGACATCTTACGGGCGTGATGCCGCCGCCATCGGAACCACTACCGTCGCTGGCGCCGCGATTCACGTTCCAGCTCACCGGCCCGGTGACGCTCGCCGCCGACTTTAACAGTGAAGCCTTCCAGCCGGTATCGCAGCAAGATTATCAGCAGGGCTCGATGCGGCCTTATGGGCCTTCGGGCTACGGCCCCAGCGGTTACGGCCCTGGCTATGGCGCAGCGCCCGCTCCCGGCTATTACGGCTACGGGTACGGCTATCCGTATCCTTACTACGGCGCTTATTACGGATACGGCTACTATCCGTGGTGGGGTCCCGGGATCGGCATAGGTTTCTACGGTGGAGGCTTCTACGGCCGCGGCTTTTATGGCGGCGGTTTCCGCGGGGGCGGTGGCTTCCATGGTGGTGGCGGCGGGCACCGCTAAGCGGAACATTGTTCTGTCCGGGCCGGCGGCGTGCTGGCCCGGGCTTTATCTAACGAGCTCGTGTGTTTCGCCGAGCGCCGGCGCGATAACCTCAACTCCGTACCTTTCGTGAATAGCCGCGGCGAGCGCCTTCTGCTGCATCGGCTCGCCGTGCACCAGAAACACCTTCCGCAGTGTTCCCGCCAAAGGCTTAATCCACGCCAGCAGCTCCGCCTGGTCGGCGTGCCCGCTCAGCTCATTGATCTTCTGCACATCCGCGCGGCGTGTCATCATTTCGCCAAAGATGGGCACTTCCGGCCAGCGCTCCACCAGCTTGCGGCCCAGCGTGTTCTCGGCCTGATAGCCGGTGATCAGGATGGTGTTGCGCGGGTCGCCGATGCCGTTCTTCAGGTGATGCAGAATGCGGCCGGCTTCGCACATGCCCGACGCCGAGAGAACGATATAGGGCACATGCAGATCGTTCAGCGCCTTCGATTCGGCCACCTCGCGGATGTAGCGCAGGCGCGAGAAGCCGAACGGATCTTCGCCGCGATCGGAGAAGGCGCGCGCTTCGGAGTCAAACAGCTCGGAGTGTTTGCGATACACCTCGGTAATGTTCACGGCCAGCGGGCTGTCCACGAATATCGGTAGCGCCGGGATGCGGCCCGCATTAATCAGTTCGTGCAGCATGAGGACGAGTTGTTGCGTGCGGCCCACCGCGAATGCAGGCACGATGACGCGGCCACCGCGCGCGTAGGTCCTGGTGACGATATCGGCCAGCTTTTCGGCCACGGCTTCGATGGGCCGGTGCAGCCGGTCGCCGTAGGTGCTCTCCAGAATCAGATAGTCCACCGGCGGCAGCGATTCCGGGTCGTTGATGATGGGCAGCCCGGTTCGGCCTACGTCTCCCGAAAAACCGAGCCGCACGGTTCGGCCATTTTCAGTCAGAGTCAGCGCCATGCATGTCGACCCGAGAATGTGCCCCGCATCCCACGTCTCGTAGACAACGCCCGGCCCGATATCGGCTGGCGTATGTAACGGCACCGTCCGGAACAGCGGAAACGTGTGCTCGGCGTCTTCCACCGTGTACAGCGGTTGCACCTGTTCTTCGCTCACCTGCAGGCCCACCGCTTTACGACGCGCGTGACGCTTGTTCAGAAACGCCGCGTCCTTCTCGTGAATGCCGGCAGAATCGGTGAGCATCGGCGCGCAAAGGTCCGCCGTGGCGGGGCTGGTGTAGATGGGCCCGCTAAAGCCGTTCTTTACCAGCATGGGCAGGTTGCCGCTGTGGTCGATATGGGCGTGCGAGAGCATCACCGCTCCGATGGAGGATGCGCGAAAGGGAAGGTTCCTGTTGCGTGCTTCGGCCTCTTTGCGGCGGCCCTGATACTGGCCACAATCGAGCAGGTAATCGCGCCCCTGCACGCAAACCAGGTGCTGCGACCCGGTCACCGTTTGGGCGGCGCCGTGAAACGTCACGTTCATCGTGCCAACGATATCACGGGCCACCGGTGCTTCATCGCCCGCGAAGATCCTGTATATTACTTCAAATGGCCGTCATCGCCGTGGCAGGACGCAAGGGTGGTATCGGGAAGTCGACAATCACTGGCAACCTGGCGGGCGAGTTCGCCGCCATGGGTCTCATCGTGGTGGTGCTGGATGCCGACCCGCAGCACAGCATGGTCGCGTGGGCCTCGCAGGGCGATGGACTGCTCTCAACCTGTGTCGAAAAAGTGGACGACGGCAACGTGGGCGAACTGCGCAACAAAGTGCGGGCTTTCGAGAAGCTCGCCGAGATTGTCCTGATCGACACGCCGCCGGGCATGCCGGACACCACGTATCATGCGGCGTTGCTCGCCGATCTGATGCTGCTCCCCTGCGGTCCATCCCCGCTGGATCTATTCGCGCTTAAAGATGTTATGGCGCTCTGCCTCAAGGCTCGAGCGCAGCGGCGATCGAAGAAGCCTCGCATCCGGCTGGTCCCGTCCCGCGTGCTCATGAATACGAACCTTGGGCGCGGGTTGTCGTCGTCGCTGGAAGACATGGGCAAGAAGGTGCTGCCCCCTATCGGCCAGCGCGTGGTGGTCGCCGAAGCCGTGGCCAGCGGGTTGACTGTGTGCGAATACGCCCCCGGCTCGACCGCGCATGCCGAATTCGAGAAGCTGGCGAAGGCGGTGAAGAAGATCGCGGAAAAGTGACGGCCAAAGCGCCTATAATCGATATATATGGGTGCAGCCCATCCACTCGCCGTCACTGGCACCGCCGAGTTGCAGATGCAGCTCGATCATCCTTCGGCCGAGATCATTCGTTCTCGCGCTGCCGAGGTTTTCGGCAACACGGGCAAGGCTGCGACTTGGCTAAAGCGCTCCCGAAAGATCTTCGACGGCCGCTCCCCCGAGCAGATCATTGAATCCGGCAACGTCGACACGATGCGCGAAGTGCTCAAGGCGCTCATTGCGATTGAGTTCGGGACGTTCAGTTGACCGTATATCGTCTTCATCGCCATACCCGTCAGCCGTCTGAGTACAACCCGCGCGGGGAGGGCCGCTGGAATCCCACGGGCATCCCCATGCTGTACAGTGCCAGCACTGTGTCGCTGTGTTGCCTCGAAGTACTCGTGCACACCGACCCGGATCTGATACCCGACAATCTGATCTGGTCCTGGGGGGAGCTTCCGGCAGATCCGGAAGTGCTCGATTATAGATGGAGCATTGCCGATGTCGGGCAGACCCGCGTCGCTGGCAAGCGCTGGATTGACAGCCGGCGATCCCTTGCGATTCGAGTCCCGAGTGTTATCGTTCCCGATACTCCCGTCGATTTCAACATCCTCTTGAATCCGACGCACGCCGCCTACACGGACGTCCAATGGCAGCGCGGCGGACCGTTCAGGTTCGACCCGCGGCTCTTTGACGACGATTCTCTCTGAGCGTTTCACCCAAAACCCTGGTGTGCACACTGCATTTCCAGATCTTTACGGGATAGAATCAGTCTGCGAGACTTCCTATGTCTGTTCCCGATTTCCAGTCATTCTTCATACCCATATTGCGCCAGACCGCGGATGGCGTTGCCCATTCCACGGTGGAACTGCGTGATCGCATTGCTACCGATCTCAATCTCACGCCCGAGGACATTTCGGAGAAGTTGCCAAGCGGCGTTCAAACGGTGTTCGCAAATCGCATTGCATGGGGTACGGTCTATCTCACAAAAGCCAGCGCGCTGGAGCGAGTCAAGCGGGGCGTGTTTAGGATCACGGAGCGCGGGAGGGAACTTCTGGCGCTCAACCTCCCGAAACTCACCATTCGGAACCTATCAAAATACCCGGAGTTCGTAGCATTCCACAAAGGATCTCAGAACGGAGGTGATGAGGATCAGGAGGCGGTACCCGAGAAGACGCAAACTCCGGAGGAACAGCTCGCCAATTCGTACAACGTGATTCGGGATTCCCTGGTGAACGATGTTCTCGATGCGGTGAAGAGGGCCTCGCCAACATTCTTTGAGGAGCTGGTAATCGATCTCCTTGTTGCCATGGGCTATGGCGGCTCCGTCGAAGACGCTGGCAGAGCCGTTGGCAGGTCGGGCGACGGCGGAATCGACGGGATTATCAAGGAAGACAAGCTGGGATTGGACGTTGTCTACATCCAAGCGAAACGGTGGACCAACTGTGTTGGACGGCCAGTCGTCCAGGCGTTCGCCGGGAGTTTGGAAGGCGTCCGGGCGAGGAAGGGCGTGCTCATCACGACCTCATACTTTTCCCAAGATGCTCTGGACTACGTTCAGAAAATCGAAAAGCGGATTGTGCTTATCGCCGGCACGCAATTGGCAGATCTGATGATTGACCACGACATCGGCGTGAATGTTTTTCAGACCTACAAGGTCAAGCGGCTGGACTCGGACTATTTCGAAGAGGGTTGACGCTCGCTGTGCGGGCAGGAAGCGGCTTTGCCGCTCGTCCCATTCCCCGCCCAAAAAGTGCTACCGTGATACGCAGGCGGGTTCGCCTGGAGGCGGCCCGGCCAAACGGTGGCGCCCGTATCCGCCACCGTTACAGACAAAAGGAGCCCCCTGTATGGCGTCTGTAATGACTTCTCATGTTCCTCCCTTTGTCGCCACGACAGCGACAAAGCTGCTTATCAACAACCGCTGGGTCAACAGCGAATCCGGCAAGACTTTCGCGACCATCAACCCCGCAACCGGCGAAGAGATCTGCCAGGTGGCGGAAGCTGATGCCGCCGACGTCGAAAAAGCCGTGCGCGCGGCTCGACATGCTTTTGAGCGCGGGCCATGGCGCAAAATGGCGGCCGCGCAGCGAGGCTTGCTGCTCAACCGGCTTGCCGATCTGATCGAAAAACACGCCGACGAACTGGCGCAACTGGAATCGCTGGACAACGGAAAGCCCGTAGCCGTGGCGCGCGCCGCGGATCTTCCGCTCACCATCGCCTGCTATCGCTATTACGCGGGTTGGGCCGACAAAATCCAAGGCAAGACCATCCCCATCGGCGGCGATTATTTCTGCTATACGCGCCTCGAACCGGTCGGCGTGGTGGGCCAGATCATCCCGTGGAATTTCCCGCTGCTCATGCAGGCGTGGAAGCTCGGTCCGGCGCTGGCCACCGGCAATACGGTGGTGATGAAACCTGCCGAACAGACGCCACTTACCGCTCTTCGTGTAGGTGAGCTGATTGTCGAAGCCGGCTTCCCGGAAGGCGTAGTGAACCTGCTTCCTGGTTACGGCCCAACGGCGGGTGCGGCTATCGCCAATCACATGGACGTGGACAAGGTGGCGTTCACCGGGTCCACCGAAGTGGGCCATCTCATCATGGAAGCCGCTGCGAAAACCAACCTGAAGCGGGTAACGCTGGAGCTGGGCGGCAAGAGCCCGAACATCGTCTTCGCCGACGCCGACATGGATCAGGCGATTGAAGGCTCGCACTTCGCGTTGTTCTTCAACCAGGGGCAGTGCTGTTGCGCCGGGTCGCGGCTCTTCGTGGAAGAGAAAGCGTATGACGAGTTCGTGGAGCGCAGCGCGGCACGTGCCAGAAAACGCACCGTCGGCGATCCATTCGACTCCGGCACCGAACAGGGTCCACAGGTGGATCAGGCGCAGTTCGACAAGGTGATGGGTTACATCGACGCGGGCAAGCGCCAGGGCGCCAAGCTGGTGTGCGGCGGCAATCGCGTCGGCGACCGCGGCTACTTCATCGAGCCCACTGTCTTCGCCGATGTGCAGGACAACATGACCATCGCGCAGGAAGAGATCTTCGGCCCGGTGCAGAGCATCATCAAGTTCCGCAGCATCGAAGAAGTGGTGGACCGCGCCAACAACACCATGTACGGCCTCGCCGCAGCGGTGTGGACGCGCGACATCGGCAAGGCGCATGCGATCGCCAACAACGTGCGGGCGGGCACGGTTTGGGTGAACTGCTACGACGTGTTCGATGCGGCCGCGCCATTCGGCGGCTTCAAGCAATCGGGCATGGGCCGCGAGCTGGGTGAATACGGCTTGCAGCAGTACACCGAAGTGAAGACCGTCACTGTGAAGATGTAAACGCAATTTTGAGTGGGGCGAGGCCGTGCTCGCCCCAACCCTTCCCCGGAGGCTGCTAGTGGCTGGAATCTACAAGATGGTGGAGATCGTGGGCACATCGCCCATCAGTTTCGCCGAAGCTGTCAAATCCGGTATTGCCGAAGCGTCGGTTACGATCCGGCACATGGACTGGTTCGAGGTGGTCGCCGAGCGCGGCCGCATCGTCGACGGCCGGGTGGCGGAGTTTCAGGTCACCATCAAGATCGGCTTCAAGATCGAGCGTTGAGTTATTGTTTCGGGTAGCCCGGCTGCGCCTTGATTTCGCGAATCTGCAGGATGTGACGTTGCGCGTGCGTTGATGTGCCCAGCAGCACCAGATAACAATCGACCTGCCAATCCGGATCCGCATGGGCCTTCAGATCGTCATTGGTTGTGCGCGCGTATTCAAGCATCTCAGCGCGCAGTTTCTGAAAGTTCGCCAGTCCCTCGTGCACGTCTTTGAGCTTCCCTTTGGGCTCCTCTGCCGGGCCGGTCTTTTGCCGCTCTGACCGGTCAATGCCATACCAGAGCATGTCCGCTTCGGTGGCATGCTCTTTCACCTGCGACGGGGGCTGCTTCATGTCTTTCTGAATATCGGCCCAGTATTCAGGCTCCGTAATGGTCAAATGCTCCACAACTTCGAGAATGGTCCATCTCCCGGGCGCGTAGCGAAAGTTTAGCTGCGCCGGTGAGAGCCCGGACACTTCATCGTGAAGCCAGCTTTCGGTCATTTCGAGGTGCGCGATCAGGTGCTGGCGGTCATCCTGGCTCATCGGAGCGCCGGACACCGATCCAAATCCAATGCTCGCTACCAATACCGCAAGAGCAATCTTCGTCATCGAAGACAGTGTACGCGGACCATGGGTCCGTTGCTCTCCGCGCGCGCACAATTCAGGTAGACTTTAGGCGCAGGTTATCGCTCGTTAGCTTGCCCATGGTTTTCCGGCAGGGCCGCATGAATCGATCGCTCACGACGGCGGCAGTAATAGTATTCACGGTCTTGTCGGCCACAGCACAAGATCGCGTGGATGAGACTGCTCTGCTGTCAGCCCTTCGAGATTCGCAGCCCGAAGGAGCGCGATCATGGAAGCATGGTCGGCAGAGCTGGACCCCAACACAAAACACATGTTGTGGTATTCACTGGTAGTATTCGGATGGTCTTTGAACAAACGCTCAGGCGAGCCGGGGCGGCCAGGTTCGCGTTTCGGTGGCGACCAGACTTCGACATGACACAGCCAGGCCACTACCAAATTCGACTAGGCGGCAAAATGAATTACCTGGATACCACAATCTGCTCGAACACGCTGGACGTGACGATCGAATAATAATCTTTCCCAAACCTCACCAATCTGATGTCCGGTCCCGCCGATCCGATTTCCCACAAACGGACAGATTGCCTGCGACAAGGTAAAAACCCGACCGGTCTAACTGATGCAGCAACAGTTGCTTAGTGGAGCACCCAAGATGGGTGGCAACATGCTCTAAGTCGTTCCAATATCCTGGAGGTGAGGGGATGACATCGCTCTGGCAAGAGGTACGGTACAGCCTGCGGTTAATCGCGAAGGCGCCGGCGTTTGCGGCGATTGTCATCCTCACACTCGCACTCGGTATCGGCGCGAACACCACGATTTTCAGTTGGATCAACTCGGCATTGCTGAATCCGGTCCCCGGGCTGAGCAACCCGAACGAGGTTGTATCGCTCACGCTTAGCGATCCCGGAGAGAATCCGTTCGCGTTTACCTATCCCGATATCGAGGCCATCCGCGACGGGCAACAGAGCTTCAAGGGCATCGCGGCGTGCGAGTTCGCTCAGATGAGCCTGACGGGCAAAGGTAAACAGGAACGCGTCTGGGGCATGGTGGCGTCCGCCAATTATTTCGATGTCCTGGGCGTGCGGCCTTTGTTGGGGCGCGGCTTTGTGCCGTCGGAAGATGAAAAGCCTGGGGGCGCGCCTGTGGCGGTGATCGGCTACCGGATGTGGCAAACGCGTTTCGGGGCGACCCCGAACATAGTGGGCAAGACAATTGAAATCAACCAGCACCCATACACCGTTGTCGGCGTGACGCCAGCGGAGTTTCAGGGAAGCCAGACGGGCGTGCGAACGGATATTTGGGTCCCCATCATGATGGAAGAGCAAGTGACCCCGGGTGGCGACCTGATTCATGATCATCACCTGTTCTGGTTAATTGCCTTTGGGCGGTTGAAACCGGGCGTCTCCCTGCAGCAGGCGCAGGCGGAAATGACGCTGCGGCTGAAGCGCGAGATCAGGAATTATCCCGATGAGCACAAAGGACACGGCAAGGTGACGGTGTACCCGCTGTGGCGCAATCCTTTCGGCTTCAATTTCTTTCTCGCGACGCTTTTGCCGATGCTGATGATCATCGCCGGCCTGGTGCTGTTGCTGGCATGCGCGAACGTGGCGAATTTGATGCTGGCGCGGGCGGTGGGAAGACGGCGTGAGATTGCTATACGAATGTCGCTTGGTGCGAGCCGCTGGCGGCTGGTGCGGCAACTGCTGGTGGAAAGCCTGATGCTGGCCCTGGCGGGCGGTGTGGTTGCGCTGTTCATTACCTTCTGGACCGCGGGAACCCTGATGAAATTCATGCCGGTTGTGGATTTTCCGATTGGACTGAACATCCAGACGGACCGCACCGTGCTGCTGGCCACTCTGGTGATTTCGGTGCTTACCGGAGTGATTTTCGGGATTCTGCCGGCGCTGCGGGCGTCGAGCGACGCGCCCGTCAGTGTGTTGAAAGAGGACACCGGGAAAGCGTCGGGCGGGATCAGGAAGGCGCGCCTCAGCAGCGGGCTGGTGGTGGCGCAGATTTCGCTGTCGCTTCTGCTTCTGATTTGCGCGGGTTTGTTCATTCGCAGTGTCATGAGAGCGCAGCAAATCAACCCGGGATTCAATCCCCATAACATTCTGATCGCTTCCTACGATCTGTTTACGGCGGGATACTCGGAAGCGAGCGGAGTGGAATTCGATCGCCAGCTCATGGCCAGGCTGCAAACGCTGCCCGGCGTACAATCGGTGGCCTTATCTAACCGTCTGCCGCTGCGATTCAACGGTGGTTCGACCAGCGTGAAGCCGGAAGGGTACGTTTCGAAGGCTAATGAATCGATGGAGACGCAGGTGGCTATCATCACGCCGAATTATTTCCGGACCATGCAGATTCCGATCGTGAAGGGGCGCGACTTCACGCTTCAGGACACCAGGAGCTCGCAGCGCGCGGTGATCGTCACCGAGGCGTTTGCGGATCGCTACTGGCCGCGTCAGGAAGCGCTCGGCAAGCAACTCAACTCCGACCTGACGCACGAATTGTTCACCGTGGTGGGCGTGGCGCGCGACAGCAAAGTGAACAGCCCGAGTGAAAAGCCACTGCCATTCGTATACTTGCCGCTGTATCAGGTTTATCGGGCCAGCATGACTGTCACTGAGCGGGCGGCCGGCGATCCGTTGACTTTCGCGAAAACAGTGGAGAAAACGATTCACGAATTGAATGGCGATCTGGTAGTGTTCGATGTAACCTCGCTCGAATTGAGCGAGCAAATCAGCAGTTTCCCGCAGCGCATTGCGGCAACGTTTGTGGGCGCGTTCGGGCTGCTGGCGCTGGTGCTCGCCGCGGTGGGAATTTACGGCGTCACGGCATACACCGCGCGGCAGCGCACGCATGAAATCGGAGTCCGGATGGCGCTGGGCGCGAGCAAAGATGACATCCTGCGGCTGGTGCTCGGCCATGGACTTCGGCTGACGTTCATCGGGGTGGGCCTGGGTTTGGCGGCGTCGTTCGCGCTGACGCGATTCCTGGGGAGCATGCTGCTCGGGGTGACCAGCACCGATGCGCTGACCTTTTCAAGCGTGACTATCCTACTTTGCGCCGTGGCGCTCCTCGCCTGCTTTATTCCCGTTCGCCGGGCGATGCGGGTGGACCCCATGGTCGCGCTTCGCTACGAATAATTTACACCTCTGCATTATAGCCGCGATGACGTCGTTTCCCAGGTGACAGGTGCGCCATCCGGACCGGCCAGGTCCCAATGTCCTGTCATGGTTTGCCCGTCCGCGGAAACCCTGGAGCGGCTGGTTAGTGCATCGACGCCGGCCCTTTTCCCCTTCGCTTCGAACGAGCCATCATCGAGGCGCCGAAAGCTCAGTGAATCGGCCAGCATGCTACCAGTGAGCGGGTACCAATTGCCGTCCATTTGAAAAACGGCGGCGACCTTTGTCGTCCGTCCGTCTGACCAGACTCCGTCATTGCTGTTGTGAATGGCGTCTTCTTCCTGAGTGAACGTTGTAATCCCAGCGGTAGGATAAGGCAGGTCCGGCCTGGACGTTTCACATTTCGCGAGTTTCCACGTACCCAAAAAAGGGAGTGGGGCTTTGGACGGTGTCATCGGGCGCGGCCGGTCATTCGGGGCACGATCCGGAGCGCAGCCGGTCCGTTAGCTATTGCACAGATGGAGGGTCGAACAGCGCCATCTCCTCTGCTGAAGGCCGCTCGAACATGTTGGCCCATTTCTTGAGATCTTCAAAGGCGATCGCCGGCGACTCCACATTCCGCCTGCGAATTCTATCGAACAGGACGTCGACCGGAGTGTCCAGGAAGTGAAGTTCGACCGCTGCCCCCAAATCTCGTGCTCCGTTGCGAAGGACATCTCGCTCCGATCTCGCCCACGTTCCCCACTCAATGACGACATCGTGACCGAAACTAAGGATCTCTTTTGCCATCTTCCATTGAAGCGTCTCGATTCTCTGACGAGCTTCGCCGTCCCAGAGGTTGATCCCCAGAGCGTCCATCCACTCGTCAGGGCAGAAGCGAACGGCGCGCAAGTTCCGCTCAACCTGCCTGGCGTGGGTTGTCTTGCCGGAGCCGGGCAGGCCGCAAACGATGATGAGTCTCGGACTGGTTCGGAGTTCGCCCACGAAATCTCCCTCGCTCCGATTGGTTACCGGAGTTCCAGGGCTCATCCCGACAGCCGAGCTGCGGCGCCGATCATCACTTCTCCACGTCCACCGTGTTGTCGTCGGAGTTGCGGTCGATCAGCTTGTTATAGGGATCGATTCCGGCGCGCGTGGGCGGCCCGTCAACCACAATCTCGAAAGTCTGCGTTGGCTGCGTGAGCCACTGCTTCTCCAGGTAGAGGGGCTTCTCTTCATCCTTTTTGCCTTTGAACACGCCAATGTCGATGAGATCGTGAAGGGGCATGGGTGTCTCGTTGCCGCTCCCGTCCGATTGTAGTTTCCGCACCTGAACTTTGAGCGTCACTTTGTACTTGTGATCCGGCGTCGGCTCCACGGTAGCCGACAACGCCTTGTTGTCGTAGAGCACGATGTTCTCGAAAGCGTCGGTGATGTAATACTGCAGCTCCGGCGGCGTCTGCGCGCGCAATGCGGCGACGAACTGCCGTGTATCGGGATAAGGTCCGGACCGCGCGTCGGTCGCGTTGGCGTAGCGGTACTGCATGAGGAAGTTGTGCAGCGCGAGATTCACCTTGTCCTCGCCGATGTAATCGGTGAGCGCATACATCACCTGGCCGCCCTTTTGATACCAGACATAAGGCTCATTCTGCACAAGAACCAACGCGCGTTCCCGGCGAATCTCACCGGCGCGGCCACGCAGATAGCGGTCAAGCTCGTTTCTGAGGAACCGGTGCATGTTATCGCGCCCATATTTCTGCTGCATCACCATGAGCGCGGAATACTCGGCCAGCGTCTCCGACATCATATTGGAGCCTTCCACGCGCCCGCCAACCAATTGATGCGCCCACCACTGATGACCCAGTTCGTGCGCCGTCACGAAATAGGCGAAGTCGATATCTGTTGGTTTCTCCACTCTCCCAATGAATCCGATCCCTTCGGAGAAAGGCACGGTGTTGGGGAACGACTGCGCAAAGGTGCGATAACGCGGATATTCAAGAATGCGGTATTGGCGGTATTGAAACGGGCTGTAGTTCTTCTCGTAATAGGCGAGGCCCGCCTTCGAAGCATCGATCATGTCATCCACGTCGTAATTGTGAGCGGGCGTATGATAAACCTCGATGGCGATGGAATTGTCGACGCCCTGGTACATGACACGTTTGACCGCGTAACGCGCTGAAACGTATGCGAAGAAATCGAGCGTCTTAACTTCGCCCATATCGTATGAGTAATAGTGGCGGCCATTGGCGTGCCATTCGCGTGTGAGATAACCTGGCGAAAGCGCGATCTGGTCGTCGGATGTGCTCACGGTTGTGCGGTAGCTGATCCAATCGGATTGTGTCGTGAAAAGGTTCGTCACGGCGCCCAGAGGATCTCCTCGATGCGGCAGGAGTTCCTGATCGGGCAGATGCTCTTCGCGGCGGCGGCGCGGGTCGTCGAGCTCAAAGTTCGCGTCATAGCCGATTGATGGGAAGTATCCGGAATCGAAAAACGTGCCCGAATAGGCCAGTTCGGGCCGCTCATTGCCATCTTTGAATCCGCGGCTGGTGTAGCCGACATGGAAGGTCATGTTGACGTTCTCGCCGGGACCCAGCGGCGCGTCGAGCTGATAAATCGTATAGAGCGCTCGCGGACTTGATGACAAGACGTGAAATGGCCGGTCGAAATGCATGTCTGAAAAAGATTGCTGCTCGTTGGTGATATGGATCTGGCTGATGGGCTGCGCGGTTTTGTTTTGCAGGACAAAGTGGCCCGTGCCGGAGAAGGAGCGGCGGTCCGGAAAGATGTCGATGTTCGTCTCGACGGCGGTTACTTTGGGCTGTGGCAGATTCTCATATCGCTTGAAACGGCGCTCGTAATCGGCTTGAATGTCGCGGCGGTCCTTCGCGGTGAGGTACTCATTGAGGACATGCGCGTTGTAGTAATACCAGGCGCCACTGCCGATGGCGACGAGTAAGAAGACTGCCCCTGCGGGAATTAGGCGCGGCGCGCGTTGCGCGGCAAGGTGCAGACGAGCGCGCCACCCGTCATCGGAACCCCGGCGGGCCAGCGCGATGGAAATCACGGCGAGCACGCAGGAGATCGACAACCAGTAAACAATCGACCAGAACAGCGCGGGCACGAAATGCCCATAGCCGTTCATATCCGAATATGTGTAAGGCGGCGTGTTGCCGAACAGATAAAGCGTGTTCTCCCAGCCAAAGTTAAACAGGATGGGGGTGATGACGAAAATGCCGATGACGATACCGTGGCCTATGAACTTGTTCGAAACCACGGTCTGCACGAAGAACGCCAGCAAGGCGAAGATGAGGATCTGCGGGAACGTGATAACGTACAGCTCTTTGAAGTACTGGAAGACTTCGTAGTTGTAGTAACCGGCGACGGTCTGCATCACGATGCCGCACAATCCCGCAACGGCAAGCATGATGAATTCCACAAAGCAGAGTGCGATGAGTTTCGAAAACCAGTCCGTGCTTTCCGCCAGCGGCAGAGCATCGTGGAGCCCATCGAAGTGCGTGTCGCGCTCGCGCCAGAGAAGTTCGGCGGCGTAGAGCACGGCGACAATGTACAGGAACAGGATGGCGCCGCCTTCCACGGACTGAACCATCAGGTAAGTCACTGGCCACACATTCTGGTCGGCCACTTTGCCCGCATAATGGCCGTTGTTGAGCGCGATGCCGGCCATCAGGATGCACAGTCCCCAGAAGGGCACTTCATGCAAAATGTTCGAAATCCGCAGACGGGTCAGCGAAACAAGCTGTATCAGAGTCGTCCTGGTGCCGAAGACCTGATGAATCGCCGGGAGCTTCCTGGCAACAAGACTGCGCGCCGGGGCCTCTTCGGCAAGCTCCTGCTCACGGGCCCGCTCGGCGCGCTTGCTGTACGAGCGAACGGTGAGCGCCTCCACCGACATCGGGAACAGCTTCCATACCGCGGCCAGAGACAGCAATCCCACCGAGCCCCACAGCAGCCGGTTGTACAGAAAAACTCCCGAAGCCGAGTGGATGGACCATGAATAGAGCAGGGTGTTCCGCTCCACCACGGTCCAGTAACGCGTGATCGCGTCGTTGTATAGGAGGCCGACGGGGTCCAGAATGCCGGACCAGAAGTGTTCCAGTGAGCGCGTGGCGCTGAAGATGGTGATGCCCGCCAGATACGCCACGAAAATCGCGGCACCCTGCAAGTACACGATGAAGATCCGTCGCGACAGCGCCGCAACCAGGAAGAAAGCCGACCCGAGGAAGAAGATCTGAAAAACAACGATTGACAAGAACGGCTGCAGGTACCAGACAAGATAGTTGGGACCGATACGCGCATGATCCGCCCATGGCGCAAGGGTGCCGAAGTATTCGCCGAAAAGCAGGCCGGTAAACGCGAAAACGGTGGTGACGAACGATCCTGCCCAGCGGCCCCCCAGGTAGGCGAACTTCGGGATGGGCTTGGTGAACAGGATCTGGACGGTGTCGCGCTGGAAATCGCGCAGGATGGAAGTGCCGAAGATCGCCGCGATAATGATGATGCCGAAGAAGCTGATCCCGATGTCGTTATATGTATTCGCGTAGGGGCCGTTCAGCAACACTTTGCCGTTGGCGTAGCCGATGGGTCCGAAGCTCTCGCTGGCAACATCCAGAAAGCTGAAGGCAAGCCAGACAGCGAAGTAGACGTACGTCGAGATGCTCTTGAGGCGAAACTTCAGCTCGAATTTGAAGAACTCCAGGAACATGGCCATATCGTTGTTCCTTTAGTTCTTCGCCTGCTGCGCGAGGTTCAGGAAGTAGACGTCTTCGAGACTCGACTCGATAGCGCGGAACCCGTCGCCGGGGTTGGCCTCCGCGTAGACGCGCACCTCGTGCAGGCCGCCGACGAGATGAGTGGACACGACGTGGAAGTTCGCCTCCAGCGCGCGCAGTTCGTCGTCCGTGGCGGCGATCTTCGACCAGATCTTTCCGCGCAACGAATCCAGAGCTTCGGCCGGCGAGCCTTCCAGCAGCAACTCGCCGTTTGAGATTATGGCCATTCGCGGGCACAACTCGCGAACATCCTCGACGATGTGCGTGGAGAGAATGACGGTCACGTTCGACCCGATGGAGCTAAGCAGGTTGAGGAAGCGGTTGCGCTCCGCAGGGTCGAGGCCGGCGGTCGGTTCGTCGACGATAATCAGTTGCGGATTCGCCAGCAGCGCCTGGGCGATGCCGAAGCGCTGTTTCATGCCACCTGAATAGGTCCCCAACGACTTCTTGCGCACGTCCCACAGATTGGTCTGCTGGAGAATCGCGTCCACCATCTGCTTGCGCTCGGTCCGGTTGGTCACGCCTTTCATGACGGCGAGGTGCTGCAGCAGATCGACGGCAGAAACCTTCGGATACACACCGAACTCCTGCGGCAGATAGCCGAGGATCCTGCGCACCTCATTCTTCTGCTTCAGCACGTTCAGGCCATCGAGATCGATGGAGCCGGAATCGGGATCCTGAAGCGTAGCGATGGTGCGCATCAGCGAGCTCTTGCCCGCGCCGTTCGGGCCCAGCAGGCCGAACATCAGGTTGCCGATGGTGAGCGAAAGGTTCTTGAGAGCCTTCACGCCGTTCGGGTATGTCTTGGATAATCCGGTGATCGTAAGCGCCAAAGTGACCAGCCTCCATTCCACGCGGCCGCAGCGACGGGATTTCTGAATGATACCGCTTGTGAGGGGCGATCTGTGGAGACTGTCTACTGCTTCGCGGGCGGCCTACGGTACCGTCTCTGTGCGCGCGAGTGCGGCCAGGTCGTGATAATACCCGAGATCCTGACCGGTGAGCAGCTTCGTCGCGAAGAGGATCTGGCCGGTGTGCATGGAGAAGTGCTCCACCACGTGATAGACGGCTTCGAGGATGGTGAGATCGAACCCCTGCACGATGGTTCGCTCGGCAAGGCGCGCGGCAGTCAGCGAGCGAATCACCGCCGCCGCGTCGTCGATGACAGCATGAATCCGCGTGGCCAATTCGGCGGGTTGCACATCGCCACGTGCGGCAAATTCGTTATCGCGTTGGCGGTGGTCAGGTCGGCCGGACACACCCGAACCGATCCACTGCGTCACGTTGCCGCACAGGTGCAGCACCAGATTGCCCACGGCGTTTTCGTTGCCGCTGTTGCGCATCCAGATCTGGTCGTAGGTGAGGCGGCCGAGGCAGTCCTCAATGCGTCCACAAAGCTGCTGCATCTTCCCGGCGGAGAAGTCGATAAACGCGGCTGTCGCCACGTGTCCGGGGCTCACAGCACCTCTTCGGACCAGCTCTCCAGCGCCGCTTTCACGCGCGCGGTGAACTGATCGGCCAGCGCGCCATCGATTAGCCGGTGATCGAACGTCAGCGCCAGATAAGCCATGGAACGAATGGCGATGGCGTCGTCTTCCACCACCACCGGTTCTTTCGTCACCGCGCCACAGCCGAGAATGGCCACCTGCGGCTGGTTGATCACCGGCGTCGCGAAAACACTGCCAAAGCTGCCGAAGTTGGTGATGGAGAACGTGCCGCCCTGCACCTCGTCGGGCTTGAGCTGCCGCGAACGGGCGCGCGTGGAGAGATCGACAATGGCCCGCTGCAGGCCCAGCACCGTCTTCTCGTCGGCATTGCGGATCACCGGGACGATGAGGCCGTTCTCCAGCGCCAC
>JBEKFB010000051.1:0-17159 GCA_050013535.1 Bryobacteraceae bacterium
GCTGGAGAAGGCAGCTTGATCTCGCCAAAACCAGTGGAAGCCGGCTCGGCGGGGGAGATGCCTGGACGCGTGCGCTCGATGAGTTTCGTGGCGCCATGAATCTCATCGATCCGTGGGTAACCTGTCCTTTCTTTCGAGAGCCGATTCGCGTGCCCGCCGTACCAGACGGTCTCGCGGGCGTCTGGTTCGCGCACCGGAATCGACGCGCCACGCAGTTCCACAATGAGCATGGGCCATTCATCCTCGTGCGGGCGGCAGCACTGAGCGACCTGATCGTCCGGGAAATCACCGGCCGCAAAGCTGTCGCATCCGATGGCTCGGGCGGCGAGCGCGAGGGCTTGCCAGGCGTGCCCAATGTCGTGCAGGCAGTATCGATATGCCCGGTCACGATATTTCCAGGCCTCGCGCCACGCAATGCTGGTCAGGACAAAAATGATCGGCGCGGGACTGTCGGCCAACTTCGTCTCAAGTCCGCCCAGCGCGCGCTGTTCGGCCATGTGCGCGGAGGGTCGGTAATGATACCACCCATCGGGCCACTCCTTCAGACCCCTGGTCAGAAAGTGGAACTCGGTGGGATGCAGATTCCCGGAGGATGGATTCACGCGCAACGCATACCGGTCTCCGGTGGAAGGAACGCGCTTGGACGCGCTGATCGCAGCCGAATAGAACAGCAGTTGTGAAAGGAACGTTGGTCCGTCACCGGCGGGTGTGCAGCGGCACGCCCTCGTAGTGACGGAACGGGTCCGGCATGTTCGCCCAATCGAGAGCATGCGGCGTTTGCCTCAGCGATTGAACGCTGTGTTTGGTGGCTTCGTGATATTCGCGCCATGTCATGGAAACCCAAACACGCCGGAGAGTGCCTGGCGTAGACTGTTTGTCACGCCGTTGCTATCGGTCCTGCTGGATGGCGACGTTGGAGAAGGTCACTGTGGCCAGCCCTTCTGCAGCGTGCGAACAGACACCGACGCCCACATAGACAGGATCTTCCATTGATATTGTCACGCCGGAGAAAGCGGTCATCTTTCCATCGCTGGGCCCGGTGAAGGCCGTGAACCGATTGCCCCTGCGCTCGACCCGGAGACGCGCGGAGCCATGCTCGGCTGATGTGACGTCCTCCGTCCTGCCGCCGGAAGAGACTCGGTACTGCAGGGTGATGTGTCCGTCCGCATGGATTGCGGCATCGGCGTACGCGGATGCGGGGTCGAGGCTCTGCCGGAAGATCAGGACGGCCTTTTCCAGCGGAGCGAGGTCCCCGGCCGGGAAACGCACATCAGCTGTTAAACTTGCGTCTCCGGACAGCCGCACCCAACTGAAATGAAATGCATCCGCGCTGCCCCACATATCCGCTCCCCCGCCCGTTACGCGATAGCTTCCGCTGGCCGCTTCGTAAACGGTGGAGCCTCTCGGCGTCTTACCAACATCGGTGGAGCCCGCGAAGATGCCTTGCGGTTCCTGAGCTGTAACAACGATCGCAGTGGACAGTGTGACTGCGAGGAACAGGTAGAGGCCCTGCCGATGATTGTTCATTGGAGTCGATCAGCCTCAGTATAGAGCACACAATTCGCGATGAGGCGACCGTGTTGGTTGCTAGACGGTGGCCGAGTTCGGATGGTTTGGTCGGTTTCGGTTCCTCGATGTTCGCGTATGGCTCGCGCGCTTCGTCCTGATGCTCAATGCTATGGCTGCATGACCGCCAGCGACGATGAAATGAAGCGACCGCAGAGACCACCGCGCGCATCTGGCGATTCCGCATGGCTGTTCTCGCATGGCGCAGCCTCGGGAGAATTGGGGCGATCCAGAATATGATCCCGATCGCCCCGGTGCGGGGGAATCGGAACACGAGCCGGCAGCGGAAACTCGGTATGATATTGGCTGTAGCGACGGACTTGAATGGACCAAGGCATGGAGACTGGGGCTGTCGCCGTTGGCAACATCACCCAGTTGTTGCGCCAGTGGAGCGAGGGCCGTGACGAAGCTTTTCGCGATTTGTTGTCCTTGGCCTACAACCGCCTGCGACTCATGGCCAGCGCCCGCATGCGCTGTGAGCGGCCGGATCACACGCTTCAGCCGACCGCGCTGGTGGGAGAACTGTATCTGCGGCTTGCCGGCGCGAAGCTGGCGGGCTTGAAAGACCGGGAGCATTTTTATGGTTTTTGCGCGAGAACGATGCGCTGGATCCTCACCGACCACGCCAAAGCGCGCGCTCGCGAGAAACGCCGCATCGAACTGTTGCCGCTGACGGAAGACATCCGATGGCTCGGGGAGCGGGAACAGGATACTTTCGATCTGGACCGGGCATTGTCGCGGCTCGAGGAAATCGATTCCCGCAAGGCAAAGATTCTCGAGCTACGAGCTTACCTGAGCTGCACGGCCGCGGAGACCGCCGACATCCTCAACCTGTCCAAGGCGACTGTAGATCGCGAGATGAGATTGGCCTGCGCCTGGCTCTGCCGTGAGCTGCGGCCGGAAGAGTAGCGCCCAGGGGCGGGGGGAGCAAGCCCGCCCGGTTGGAGGGCACATACATGGATCCGCTGTGGCGGCGCGTGGACGAGCTGTTTAATTCCGCGCTGCAACAAACCGAGTCCGAACGTGAAGCGTGGCTCGCGTCGCAGACCGGAGTCGACCCGGAGGTTCGTGAGGAGGTCTACTCGCTTCTCGCGGCCGACCGCAGGCACGGCGAGCTGCACGGCGCTGCCGGAGCTGGCGCCAGCGTCGGGTCGCCGGAGCCCGGGCAGCGCTTTGGCCCCTATCGAATCGAGCGGCTGCTGGGCCGCGGCGGCATGGGCACGGTATATTTGGCACGGCGAGCCGACGGGGAGTTCGACCAGACCGTAGCACTCAAGGTGATGGCCGCACACCTGGCCGGCGAAGAATTCGTGCGCCGCTTTCGCAACGAGCGGCAGTTGCTGGCCACCCTCACTCATCCCAATATCACCCGCCTCCTGGATGGCGGCGTGACCTCGAGCGGCGACCCTTACCTCGCGATGGAGTACATCGACGGTCAGCCTCTGGATCGTTACTGCGACGACCGCAGGCTGCCGATCGAGGCGCGAATCCGGTTGTTTCATCAGGTGTGCGAGGCGGTCGAGTTCGCCCACCGCAATTTGATTATTCACGGCGATCTGAAGCCCGACAACATCATCGTCACCAGCGACGGCACGGTCAAGCTGCTTGATTTCGGCACCGCAAAACTGTTGCGCGATCCGGACGGAAAAGTAACTCAGTTTGCCTTGCTGACGCCTCGCTATGCGAGCCCGGAACAACTTCGCGGCGAGCTGGTGAACACGCTGAGCGACATTTTTTCTCTGGGCGTGCTCCTCTACGAAATGCTGACCGGCGCGTGGCCGTTCGGCGATCCAAAGTCGACGGCGGACGGAGTGGATCGCGTGCTGCACGGACGCGCGGCCGGCGCCCCGGCACAGGCGGTGTCGGAAACGGCGGCGGCGGAGCGTTCGGTGAGCCGGGAACGCCTGCGGCGCCAGCTTGAGGGAGATCTATCCAACATACTTCTCAAGATGCTCGACGGCGAGCCGGCGCAACGATACGGATCCGTGCGCGAGGTGAAGGAAGATCTGGAACGCTATCGCCAGGGCCGCCCGGTTCGGGCGCGGCCGCATACGGCCTGGTACGCCGCCCGCAAGTTCGCGGCCCGCCACTGGCCCGCGGTAACGGCAACGGGCCTTTCGGTTATCGCGCTGGCGAGCCTGACCATCGTTTCGGTCTATGAATCGGCGCAGGCGCGGGCGCAGGCGGCGCGCGCCCAGCGGCTCAGCGAGTTCGCCAAGAACACGTTCCTTTCCGCCAGTTCCTACTGGGTCAGCCCTTTGCATGGCCAGCACGATGCGATACAGTTCAGCGACATTCTGGACAACGCCTCCGACCGCGCCGGCAAAGAGTTCGGCGACGATCCCACGGCGGAAGCCGATTTGCGGGCGACGCTCGGTTTCACCTATGCCATGCTGGGAGAACCTGCGAAAGGGGAAACGCAACTCCTTCTGGGGCTTGGGAAACTGCCTCAAATTCGGGGCGGCGCGCCGGGGATCGCGGCCCGCCTTTATTTGGGTCTCTGCGACGCCCGTTCCTTTCAGGGGCGCTACGCCGACGCGCTGGCCGCATGCCGCGAGGCGGTGGCGATCAATCGAGTCAATGACCGCGGCCAACTGGGCTACGCACTGCATGACGCCGCTTTCATGGCGGTGAACGCCGATGAACCCCTGGCAGAGGCCGAGACGATGTACCGGGAGGCCATACAATTCCTGCCCCCAAGCCCGGCTCGGGCCCGAATATCTTTGGCAATCCTGAATGGCCGGCTGGGGATGCTTCGTCTTCGCCAGGGCGATTTGGAGGAGGGCCAGCGCCTGCTGCGGGACGCAGAGCCGGTGCTGCGAGGGAAGGGCGACCCGCTGATTGAAATCGTCCCCGTTTGGTACGCCAGCGCGTTTGGAGAAGAGGTGCGGGGCCGTTACCCGGAGGCAGTCCAACTGATGTCGGAGGCATTGGACCTGGTCACTCGTAAACGAGTTGCGTTCATGCAGGCCGATGAATTAGCGCTGCAGTTGGCCGCGTACGAGGCTCTCGCCGGAAACCGCGGGGCTCTCTCCCGTTTGCGCGACGTCGAGGGACGCCTGCCGCCCCAGGTGGTGGCGCCGGTAGACCGGATCCGGCACCACCTGTTCGCGGGGATTGTGGAAGCCCATTATGGATCGAAGGTCTCGGCCGAACGTCACCTGCGCTCCGCTCTGGCCATCCAGGAAACGGAGATGAGCCGGCAGCCGGATATCTGCGTCGAGGTTTTCGTTCGCCTGATGGAATTGTTGCGCGCCTCCGGAGGGGAGAAGGAGGCCGCAGAGGCCGCGCGCCAGGGCTTGCGCGCCGCCGCGCTTGCCTACGGAAGTCAATTCGCGGGGCATCCCTTTGTTATTGAAATGCAAAAGGGTCTCCCGTGAGGCTGGCTCGGCAACTGCGCACCTGGCCGTGCATTGGCCGCTTTGGATACCACTGTCCAGAAGCTCCGAGAGGACGAGCGACGCCGATGTGAAGTGGCCCTGTTACTTTCACGCCGACTGACCCGATCTTGCCCCGCTGCTGGTCGACCAGTGCGCTCCCTGAAGAACCGGGCGAAGATGCCGCGAGGCCAGGCCAGGGTGAGTCATTTTCCCTTCCGTCGTCGCTACCCCCTATGTGTGGTGCTCATCGTGGCAGGGCCCGAGCACAAAGTGGACTAACGCGGGGAGCATAAGCGCATGACGAAGAAGAGGGGGATTGAGATGAATCACAACTTTGGGAAGCTCGTCGGTGCCGCTATAATGGGCGGCCTCGGACTATGGAATATGGCGATGTCGGCTCACGCTGGGCCACTGTACTGGAATTTCGGAGAGTACACCTCGATCGATCCCGGTGGGCCTGGTGCGATCGGCACGGCGAACGCCACATACATAAACTCGAACAACAGCGGGTACGGCTATCTGGGGTCGCAGACCCCCGGGATAATCTCAACCCTCACGTCTCCGGGGTCAAACCTAACCTATTCGCCCGACCCCGCGCCGGGCGGGCTCAGCTCCGTGGCGCTCAACCTTTCCAGCTACGGTTCCCAAATGGATGTCAGCGCGTCCATGGCGACAGGCACCACTCATATGTATGCGTACAGCATCGGCGACAACGTACCGGGTCCAGATGGTGTCGCTACAGATGACTCGTCTACTATCCAGTTTGACGACAATTTGACATTTTCCGTCGCCGGCGGCGGGTCGGATACCATCACCTTCAACTTTGCGCTCGATGGCAATATCGGGAACTCCACGGGGCCAACGTTCGGCAACGCCTGGTCGATGGCCGCTGAACAAAACTTCGGCGCGGGCTTCATGAACTGGCAGTCCGGAGCCGGCTTTAGCAGCGGGAACACCCCTCTCACCGCCGGCTGGAATGCGTTCTCGTTCACCAACAACACTCAAACTGGATTCAACTTCACGGGGACTCTTACGGTCACCAATGGGGAAGTCGTTCCCATTCAATTCCTCCAGGTAGTTGATTGCGGTGACGGCACCATCTGCGACTACTCAAATACGGCTCAGATGTCGCTCATCCTGCCCTCGGACGTGACCTACACCTCCGCTTCCGGCGTGTTTCTGACTCAAAGTCCGGTGCCGCCGTCAGCAGTGCCGGAGCCCTCCTCAATGCTCCTGTTTGGCAGCGTCCTGCTTGGTCTTGGAGGCACCGTCAAGCGCAGGTTGTTTTCCTAGGGCCACCATCACGGGTTTACCAGATCGGACATTCTATCGGCTCAGGCTGATCGTGCTCGTCGCCGTCACCACGGGGATGCACGCGGCAGCGGTTTTGGGCCTGTGCTGGTCGGACGTGATGTATAGCGAGGGGCTGCTGGCGGTGAGGGCGAAGCTGAAGGGCGAAAACTGTCGAACTCGCCGAGGAGCTGCGACGGTTTCCCGTCGTTATTGGTGAGGATCGAGTTTTTCCGCCGAGGGCGGGCGACGGCGCGTCCTGGTACATGATGAATGGCGGCGACGTCTACGAGCTCGCGAAAATCCTCGGCCACTCGAATATCAAGATGACCGAACGCTATGCCAGGCTGGCGCGGCAGCACATCGCCAGGACCGGCAGCACGGCGCGGGAAATCTGGAAACTGATGGGAATTGAGGAATGCCGAACAAGCGAACGCCGTTTGAGGACGTTCGGTTATTGTTCGGTTGACCGAAGCTGTGTGTTTCTGGCCTTCGCCAAGTGCTTTGGAATGTGGTGGCCAGGGACGGACTTGAACCGCCGACGCCAGCCTTTTCAGGGCTGCGCTCTACCAACTGAGCTACCTGGCCAGGGAAACGGTGCCTCAGGGAGGCTTTCTTATTTTAGCAAAGGCGCGCTTTCACGCCTCCTGCAATGTTGCCAGCACTTCGCCGGTTTCCGATTCGATGGCCGCGTGCAGGCTGTTGCCGTGCGCGTCCATGGTGACAATAGCCGCGAAGTTCTCCACTTCCAGGCGCCACATCGCTTCGGGGATTCCCAACTCCATCCAGTCCACCCCCAGCACCTTCTTCACGGTCCGCGCGTAGTATTGGGCCGCCCCGCCAATCGCGTTCAAATACACGCCGCCGAACTGCTGCAGAGCCGCCAGCGTCTTCGGTCCCATTCCCCCCTTACCGATCACCGCGCGCACGCCGTACCGTTCCAGCACCATCGCCTCGTAGGGTTCTTCGCGAATGCTGGTGGTGGGCCCGGCGGCTTTCACCTTCCACTCGCCGCCTTCTTTCAGCATCACCGGACCGCAGTGATAAAGCACCGCACCGCGGAGATCAAACGGTGGTTCATGCGTCAGCAGATGATGATGAACGGCATCGCGCCCGGTGAAGCATTCGCCCGAAACCAGCACTACATCGCCCACCTTCAGCGCGCGCACCTGCTCTTCGGATAACGGAGCGCGCAACGCTATCTCACGCCCGGTGAGCGGAAATCCTGAAGACGCGGCCATCTTCTGTACCGGCCGTTCCGGGTCGCGATAGATCCATTTCGTAATTGCGCCGCTCGACGCGTCCAGCCGCACGCCGAGACGCCGGAACGCCCAGCATTCATACGCCACCGACACGAAGAAACTGGCCGGGAGCCGGTTGGCCGCGGCTATCTTGCAACCGATCAGCGACGCACGTCCACCGAAGCCCATTGCGCCCACACCCAGCCGATTGGCTTCTTCCATGATCTCGGCTTCGAGCTTCGCCAGCTCGGGGTTGGGATTGACGTCGTCCAGCGTGCGGAACAATTGCATCTTGGCCACCATGTAGCCGTGCGCTCGATCGCTGCCGATGCAGACGCCAATGGCTCCCGGAGCGCAACCCTGCCCCTGCGCCTGCCAGACGGAATGCAGAAGGCATTTGCGAACGCCTTCCAGATCGCGGTCGGCACGGCCAAGATGATCGAGCTCTGCGGGCAATGAGTACTGGATGTTCTTGTTCTCGCAGCCGCCACCCTTCAGCAGTAGCTTTACTTCAATCTCGTCCTCTTCCCATTGCTCGAAGTGGATCACCGGGGTTTCCGGCCCCAGGTTATCTCCGCTGTTCTTCCCGGTCAGCGAATCGACGGAATTGGGCCGCAACTTCCCCCGCTTGGTGGTCTCGCGAACGGCGTCGCGAATCGCCCGTCTCACGGCGATCTGATTCACGCCCACCGGCGTGTGCACGATGAACGTCGGCATGCCGGTATCCTGGCAGATAGCTCCTTCGTCTTCCTGAGCCATGTCGATGTTAGTTGCGATGATGCTGAGCGCCTGCGAGGCCTGCGTGTGCGGGGTTTCCACCGCGATCGCAGTTGCCATTGCTGCGCGAACGTCGGGCGGCAGGTTCGTGGATGTCTGGGTAATAAGTTGAATCAGGCTTTCAGTAAGAAACTGCATGGAACTACTTCCATCGTATCGTCATTCGAATTCCTTCAAATGCCGGAAGACCAGCGCCACCGGCAGACCCACGACGTTGAAGTAATCCCCCTCGATTCGCTCGATGAACTTCGAGGCCAGCCCCTGAATTCCGTATGCGCCGGCTTTGTCCATGGGTTCGCCACTCGCCACATAGGCGTCGATTTCTTCCGGCTTCAATGACGAGAACACAACGCGCGTGAGAGCGGTATCGGCGATGGAGCGCATGCCGGACCGCAGGCAAATGCCGGTAATCACCTCATGCGTGCGCCCCGCCAGCAATTGCAGCATGCGGCGGGCATCGGCCACGTCTGAAGGCTTCTCCAGTACGACATCATCCACAACGACGATGGTATCCGCGCCGAGCACGATCTCTCCGGTCTCGATCCGTACCGCTGCGGCTTTGTCCATCGCCAGACGGCGAGCGTAATAGACGGGCGATTCGCCCTCGCGGCGCTGTTCCTCAATATCGGGGGGACGTACTACGAACGGCAGCCCGGCTGCACGCAGGATCTCCGCGCGTCTCGGCGATTTCGACGCAAGCACCAGCATTTATCGAAGAGTAACCGCCCCGCCGGATCACGCGGGAGCGAGCCTGATCAGTCCTTCTTCTTCCCGCTGCCAGGCGGACGCCCGCGCCGCTTCGTCGTCATCGCTGCCGTGACTTCTGTCAGCCACTTGGGGGGACGTCCGCGCCGTTTGCCGTGAACGGCACTCAGACGTTCCAGACTGGCAATGGCCAGTGCCAGGCGATCTCGCTCGGCTTTCAATTCTTCGAGAACTTTATTAATATCCATCTCTGATTACCAATGTCGCACGACGATGACTGTGGGATGCGAGCCACCGTTCAAAGCTGCGCCTCGGAACGCGGCCTCATGAACGCGGTGTTACACTGGCGGCGTAAGCGTATGCGGATTCTCATCGTCGAGGATGAAAAGCGCATCCAGGATTTTCTCTCGCGCGGCCTCGAAAGCGCCGGCTATGCGGTAGACGTGGCGGGCGACGGCGCCAGCGCGGTCAACCTGGTGCACGGCACCGAGTACGATCTGGTCATTCTCGATCTCATGCTGCCGGACACCGACGGTCTGACTGTCCTGCAGAAAATCCGCAATCGCAAAGCCAGCCCGCCGGTGTGCATCCTCAGCGCGCGCGACGCGGTGGATGATCGCGTTAAAGGTCTCGAACTTGGGGCCGACGATTATCTGGTCAAGCCGTTCGCCTTTGTCGAATTGTTGGCGCGCGTGCGGGCGCTGTTGCGGCGCGGCCAACCCACTCCCGAACGCCTCCAGGTGGGCGATCTCGCGTTGGATTGCATTCGCCGCAAGGTCACTCGCGGTGCGGATCCTATTGAACTGGCGCCCAAGGAATTCAGCATCCTCGAATACATGATGCGCAACCGGGGCCGGCCGCTCAGCCGGACCATGATCGTCGAGCATGTCTGGGACATGGACTATGACGGCCTTACCAATATCGTCGACGTCTACATCCGGCATCTGCGCAGCAAGATTGACGACCTCTACCCCGAGAAGATGATCCACACCGTGCGTGGCATCGGCTACATGCTGGATATTTCCGAAAAGGCCACCGAGCAAACCCCGGCCCAGACGGCGCGGAATACCTGATCGCGGGGCGAGGATGACCGGCTGGATCAGAGCGCGGCACTGGGCGGGACGGATGCTTCGGCTCACCCGCAGTCTTCGTTTTCGCCTGACGCTCACCTACGTCGTCTTCTTCTCACTCTTGCTGGCGGTCATTGGGTTACTGTTCCAACCGCTGCTGAGCAGCATCATGAACGACCAGGTGGACGAGACGCTGGATGAGGAATGGGCCGCCGCAAAGGGCTACCTTCACTATGAGAAGAACGGCTGGAACTGGATCTACGACGGCTTCGATTCCGAGGAACAGCTTATCGTCCTCAGGCTCCAGCATGTGTTCATGCTGGCGGACAGCAATGGAAACCCGATTAATACCGATCAAATTCAGGTTGCCGACGTCTATGAGTCCCTTCGCATGGAGTCTCCCGCGGATACCCGTGGCCGTCTCCAGCGCCTGCGCCTTTCGAAGGCGGAGTACGAGACCCGCATCGATGAGGATGGAGTTCCATACCGGATCCGTACCGGTGTCCTAACCGATGAATTGCGCCGTCACTATTTCATGGCCATCTGCCGGTCGGTAGCGGAGGAACAACGAACCCTGAATGGGATCAGCGCGCGATACCTCAAAATGGCGCCGTTCCTGATCGGCTTGAGCAGCATATGGGGCTGGTTCATGGCGGGACGGGCGGTGCGGCCCGTGAATTCGGTTGCACAGGCGGCGCAGGATATTTCCGGGTCGAATCTGAGCATTCGGATTCCATCCCGGGGAGCGGGTGACGAACTCGATCATCTGATCGCTACCTTCAATGGAATGATGGACCGTCTGGGCACGTCATTCGAGAAGATTCGCCAGTTTTCCACCGACGTCTCCCACGAGTTGCGCACTCCGTTGACGGTGATCCGCGGACAACTTGAAGTGGCGTTGCTCACTGCCCGAAGCGAAGAACAATATCGCGACGCCATGATGGCCGCGCTCGAAGACGTGGAGCGCCTCTCGCACATCGTGCGCGCGCTCCTGCTGCTGTCGCAATCGGAAACCGGCCAGCTTGTGTTGCACAAGGGCGATCTCGATCTGGCGGCCATGACCCGTGACCTTGTCGAGGAATTTCAGATTTCCGCCGACGAGAAGCGCATTCGCCTCACCGCCGATTTGCCCGGCACATGCCCGATAAATGCGGATCGGATTCAGCTCGAACGTCTCATCTCAAACCTGCTTTCCAACGCGCTGAAGTACACGCCCGATGGCGGTAGCGTACATGTGCGGTTGGGCCACGAGCCGGGAGTTGAGCCCTCCACCGTCCGGCTGACCGTGGAGGATACCGGTGTTGGTATTCCCGCCGAGCACCTCCAGCACATTTTCGACCGCTTCTATAAAGTCCCTTCGGCCGATGCGGAGAAGGGCCTTGGGCTCGGGCTCAGCTTTGTGGCATGGATCGTGAAGGCGCACGGCGGGAGCATCGACGTGCAGAGTCAGGTGAACGAAGGGGCGCGGTTTACCGTGACGCTTCCCTCCGGCTCCTGGTCGCCGGCTGCCACGCCTTCCGTTCCGGTCAGCGAAGCATAATTGCCGGGGCGCGTGCCCTACACTGGTTGAGTGGCCGCACACGTCGAGATAAGCACGCGGGATAACGAAGGCATCGCCGTTCTTGATCTGACCGGGCGTCTGGTGGTCAGCGAAAGCCTGAACACGCTGCGCGACGCGGTAAGCCAGCTCCTTCGAGAGGGACAATCGAAAGTCGCGGCGAACCTCGCCGGAATCGACTATATCGACAGCACGGGCCTGGGCACGCTGGTGATCTGCTACACGACGCTGCAAAAGGCCGGGGGTTCGCTAAAGCTTTTCAGCCTGAACCGCCGCAACCTCGAACTGATGCTGCTGACCAAGCTCTCCACCGTATTCGAGTTGTTCAACGATGAGCAAAGCGCCATTAACAGCTTCTTTCCCGAGCGCGAGATTCAGGCCTTCGACATCCTGAGTTTCGTGAAGGATCAGAAGAAGTAAGAAGCCTCACCCTTCGCCGAGGACGGCCCGCAGAGTGCGCAGCCCAATGGCAATCTTCTTGCGCTGCGCGGTGCTGGCGCGTTCGAGCGCCTCCACCAGCGGTTGGATGGCCAGCTCCGGCAGCTTGTCACGGACGAAATCGCGAACTACCTCGGTGACTACGATGCGGCTGAAGCGACCATCGGTCTCGTCGGGCTGGCGAGTCACCATTTCTCGTTTTTCCAGCCGGTCCACGATGCCCGAAACCGTACTGTGCGCAAGACCAGCCCGCCTGCTGAGTTCCTTCAGGCTCAAGCCGTCGGACCGCACCAGAATCGCCATGATGGCTCGTTGCGGCGCAGTCAACTCTCCGCGGGCAATCGCGGCGGACAGCGGTTTTCGCAATGCCCGCTGAATCTCGCGCAGGCTGCTATCGATTTCCTGCGCCAGGTCGTGAACGTCCCGCTGCTTCCTCATCGTCACCACACAAAGGGAATCAGTGCCTTCACATGCCGCTTGTAATCGAGGTATTCCGCGCCAAATTGGCGCACCATGAACTGCTCCTCCGTTCCCCACTTCATTCGCAAGCCCAACATTGCCAGTGCCACACCCAGAAGCGCGCCCACTCGTGCGCAATCTACCGCCGCCCCAAGAAACCCCAGTACCATTCCGGTGTAAATTGGATGCCGGACCAACGCGTAGGGGCCTTTTCGGATCAGCTCGTGATCTTCCTTGAGGGTCACCATTCCGCTCCAATTTCGCCCCAATGTTATCCGTGCATAGATCGCCAGCGCGATTCCGGCGGCGGTGAGCGCGACGCCGGTCCACTCCACCACCGGTGTTTGCGCAATGAAGAACGCGTTCAGAATACCCGGCCGGAACTGGCTCTTGAACACCAGCAAAAACGCGATCGCCAGAACGGCCGTGTACAGAAGCCTCGACGCTATGGCTTCACGGCGACGGGTCCGTTTCGTGTTCAGCGCCGCCACGGCCCAGACAATCCCGGCCAGAATCCACAACGAGGTAATGATCCGGTAAGGTTCGTTCCACATAGGTCGCATACGACGCGTCTTGTACGACCTATATTACACCGTCCGTCGTTCCGTGACAAGAGCCTTGTGCGTCGTCCGCGGGAGCCGCTACGCTGGTTATTTCGACATGCCCAACACCCCAATCACGGTCGCCTATGGCGACGGCATCGGCCCGGAGATCATGGAAGCGTCCCTGCACATCCTTCGCGAGGCGGGAGCGCGTATCGACACGGAGGTCATCGAGATCGGCGAAAAAGTCTACCTGGGCGGCAACAGCGCGGGAATCGAACCTTCCGCCTGGGAATCCCTGCGGCGCACCAAAGTATTTTTCAAAGCGCCCATCACCACCCCACAGGGCGGCGGGTTCAAGAGCCTCAACGTCACCACACGCAAAGCGCTCGGCCTGTACGCCAACATCCGGCCCTGCGTTTCTTATCATCCCTACGTGCAAACCAAGCATTCGAAGATGGACGTGGTGATCGTTCGCGAGAACGAAGAGGATCTCTACGCGGGCATCGAATATCGTCTCAGCCCCAACGTGATGGAGACGATCAAGCTGATTTCGCGGCCCGGTTCGGAAAAGATCGTTCGCTATGCGTTCGAGTACGCGCGGCGCCACGGCCGGAAGAAGGTGACCTGCTTCACCAAAGACAACATCATGAAGATGACCGACGGCCTGTTCCACAAAGTCTTTGAGGAGATCGGGCCCGAGTATCCGGAGATCGAGAAGGAGCACTGGATCGTGGACATCGGCGCTGCCAAGCTGGCCGACACGCCCGAAGCGTTCGACGTGATCGTCATGCCCAATCTCTATGGCGACATTCTTTCCGATGTCGCGGCGCAGATCGCCGGTTCGGTGGGGCTGGCCGGATCAGCTAATATCGGCACGGGCGCGGCCATGTTCGAGGCGATCCACGGTTCGGCGCCCCGGCGGGCGGGACAGAATCTGGCCAATCCCTCCGGCCTGCTTCTGGGCGGCGTTCTGATGCTGGTCCACATCGGCCAACCGGATATTGCCAGCCGCGTGCACAATGCCTGGCTGCGTACCATTGAGGACGGCATCCACACCTACGATGTTTTTGTCGAAGGTATCAGCCGGAAAAAGGTGGGCACCAAAGAATTCGCGGGTGCCGTTGTGGCGCGCCTCGGTCAAAAGCCGGAGACTCTGAAAGCCGTGCACTACGCCGAGTCGGTGCCGGAATCGCCGCGCGCTCAGGCTGCAACCACTCAGCAGAACGTCGCTACGCGCGTGGACGGGATAGACGTTTACGTGGGCTGGCCTACGACAGACCCGAATACGCTTGCCGCGAAAATCATGCCAGCCAGCGGCGACGGATTGAAGCTGACGATGATCTCCAACCGCGGCGTCAAGGTATGGCCGGAGGGCTTTGCCGAGACGTTCTGTACCGACAGCTTCCGCTGCCGCTTTCTCGGGGAGGGAGGCGCCACGGTAGCGAAGACCATCGCGCTGCTCGCCCGCGTAGACGCGCTGGGCCTTGAGATCGTCAAAACGGAAGGACTGCGCAGCTATGACGGCCAGGCCGGTTATTCGCTGGCGCAGGGACAATAAACATGGACGAATCCACCAACCACCCGCTGGTCGGCATCCTGATGGGAAGCAAGTCCGACTGGGACACCATGCGTCATGTGCACGAAACGCTGGAGAAGTTCGGAGTCCCTCACGAAGCGCGGGTAATCTCCGCGCATCGCACGCCGAAACTGGCCTCCGAATACGCAAGCGCAGCCGAGAGTCGCGGTCTGCAGGCGATCATCGCCGGCGCAGGCGGAGCGGCTCATCTGGCCGGCGTGATTGCCGCACACACGCTGCTGCCGGTGTTCGGCGTCCCCATGGAATCGGCGTCGCTCAAAGGCATGGACTCGCTACTCTCCACGGTTCAAATGCCCGGTGGCATCCCTGTTGGCACGCTGGCCATCGGGAAACCAGGTGCCATAAACGCGGCGCTGCTGGTGATCGCGATGCTCGCCCTGCACGATCCCGCGTTGCGCGATAAGCTCCGTGCCTATCGCGAAGAGATGGCGGCGAAGGTTTCAAAAGAAGTGCTGGAGTAGCATGCGCTACTTCGCCTTGCTGCTGACTTTGGCTGGGACGGCCCTGGCCGGTCGACATGTCCGGCCACTACGCCGCGCACAATGTCATGGAAGTCGGTACTGATTCATGTGGAGGTCTATCAACTGGAGGCCGGCCCATTGCCCTGAACCCCGCGCGCAATGACTTCCACTTCGAGATCAACGGCAATGCGATTGCCCGTGTTCAGTTCAAGGATGAACGGTTGAAGATCGATGGCACGAAACTGCTTTCCTACCTTCGCAGCCGCCCGATCTCAGCAAACGAGATGTAGATATTCAACAGCCCCAGCCCGCTGAGCGCGCCACGGAAAAAGGGACTCAGCCAGAGATCGTGGACTGTGGGCGACATGCCCGCAAACCAGCTCACGTCCCACGCCTGCAGCCACGGAAACACCAGCAGGAACAATCCCACTTCAAAACAGAAAATCACGAACACCAGGACCCCCAGTTTCTGATGCCAGGCGAGCCTTGGCCGCGTCTGCTCCGGTGCGCCGGCGGTAGTGGCTTGGTTCAGTTCCACGCGGCCGCCTCCCCGTCGGGAAACAACTCTGTCTGCTCCGGATATCCGGCCCACAACAAGTGACGGCAGGAATCGCGGACTGGTTCGAAACTAAACCGGTGAAGCGAGGTGGGCCCGTGCTCCGCGAGAGCCCGCAAATGCTCCGCTGTGAAATATCCTTTGTGGCTGGCCAGGCCGTACTGCGGGAAAATCATGTCCCAGGCGCAAATGCATGCATCGCGTTCCACTTTCGCAAGGATCGATGCAGCCGCAATCGACTGGCAGAGCGCGTCGCCGTGCGGGAAGGACCGCTGCGCAATAGGCAGATCGACACTGACAAAATCGATCAGCAGAAAATCCGGCGCGGGATTGAGTCGCTCGATAGCTCGGCGCATGGCCAGCCTGGATGCCTGCAGGATGTTGAAGCGATCGATCTCGTAGGCGTCGGCGGCAGCCACGGCGTGCGCCACGGCCCGCTCGCGAATCCGTTGGGCCAGTTGTTCGCGTCGCTCCGGTGTTAGCACCTTGCTGTCGCGCAGCCCGCGGATGGGGCGCTCCGGAGAGAGTATCACCGCGGCGGCGAACACCGGCCCAAACAGCGACCCGCGCCCGACTTCGTCCACACCGGCGGCGAACCGATAACCCTGGGACCGGGCCTCGCGCTCATACCTGCCCTGGCAGCGCAAACTACCGCTCCGGGCTATTCGCGCTCGCGCAACCGCGCGGCCTTGCCCTTCAGCTCGCGCAGATAGTAGAGTTTGGCCCGGCGCACGCGGCCGGTCCGCACCACGTCGATGTGGTCGATCACCGGCGCCTGGATGGGAAAGATGCGCTCCACGCCCTGGCCGAAACTGACCTTGCGCACGGTGATGGTCTCGCCCATGCCACTGTTCTTACGCGCGATGACCGTGCCTTCGAACGCCTGCAGGCGCTCCTTGTCACCCTCTTTGATTTTGACGTGTACGCGGATCGTGTCGCCGGGCCGGAATTCCGGCACGTCGGTCCGCTTGTTCGCATTCAGTACTTTAGCCAGCATCGCATTCTGCATGGGAACGTTCCTCGGGGATGATATCGGGTCGCGGGCGCGCACACGCATCCGCACAGTTTCAACGGGTCGCCGCGAACTTCCTATTGTAAACCATTGTGACAGCTATAAGAAAGCTGGGTTGCCCTGAACACGCGGCGCGAGCGCGTTCGCCCGGTGACCGCGAACAACGCGGTTCCCACCGCGTGCCCCTCACTCCTCAGGTTTCAGATCAGGCCGATTCCTTGCCGTCTTGGCCAACGCCGCCTCGCGCCGCCACCTGCGGATTTCTGCGTGATTGCCGCCAACCAGCACATCGGGCACGGCCCAGCCGCGGAACTCCGCCGGGCGCGTGTACTGGGGACAGTCCAGCAGGCCCCCTTCGCTAAACGATTCCTGCACCGCCGAGTCTTCATTACCCAGCACACCTGGCAGCAGCCGCGCGACGGCATCCACAATCATCGCCGCGCCGAGTTCTCCCCCGCTGAGCACGAAATCTCCTACGGACACTTCTTCGCTCGCCAGGCGCTC
>JBEKFB010000052.1:0-16492 GCA_050013535.1 Bryobacteraceae bacterium
CTGGACATGCCGGTGATCCTTGAGCCGATGCACGCGTTCCCCTCCATACGGGATCTGGTAACGGATGTGTCGTGGAATTACCGCGCCAAGAAAACGATCCGGCAATTCCGGCCGCGCACACCCGACGCCCCCGATGGAACGTGGCGCATGAAACAGGCGGACGTCGATCGCGTGCAGGAGTTTCGAAAGTGCATCGAGTGTTTTCTGTGCCAGGACGTCTGCCACGTGCTCAGGGAACATCACAAGCAGGAAGAGTTCATCGGGCCGCGCCTGCTGGTGTACGCCGCCGCCCTCGAGATGCACCCGCTCGACGTCGAGGATCGAGTGCGGGACCTGAAAGAGAAACACAACATCGGATATTGCAATATCACCACGTGTTGCCGTCAGGTCTGCCCGGAGTCCATCACGATCACGGAAAACGCGATCATCCCGCTCAAGGAGCGCGTGGTTGACGAGTTCTTCGATCCGCTAAAGAAACTTCTGCATATCCTGTAGAGAGAAGGAGGCGCCATGTTCGCTCTCAAACCGATCCACCTTGACTCCGTGCCCGGCGCGCTGGCGAAAGCAGAACGCTACCGGCTGCTCCACGAGCCGACCGAGGCGGAAAGTATTTGCCGGGACATTCTGGAAATTGAGCCGGATAACAAGCAGGCGCTGGTGAGTCTGATTCTGGCTCTGACCGACGAGATTCCGCACGCCCGTCACGCCTTCGGCGAGTCTCTGGCCGCGACGCAGCGGCTTCCGGGCGCGTACGACCGCGCTTACTACGCCGGCATTTGCTGGGAGCGCCGGGCTAAGGGTCACCATCGCCGAGGCGGGCATGGCGTGCAGTCGCACGTGTACGAATGGCTGGTCCAGGCGTTGCATCTTTTTGAGGAAGCGGAGAGCCTGCGGGCGGCGGGAAACGACGACGCAGTGCTGCGCTGGAACGCCTGCGTGCGCTATCTGGACCGGCACAAGGAGCTTGCCCCGCGCGCGGAAGAGGTCTTTGAGCCGATCAGTTCGGAATGAACGGCGATTCGCGCACTTCAGTTGCGCTGCCTCCGCGAGTCGAAGGTTTTTCGGCCCTGTGATATTCTGACGAGGGTACGCGTTGCGAGTCCTCACCGGGCCGGTAGCTCAGTTGGTAGAGCATCGCACTTTTAATGCGGTGGTCGCGGGTTCGATCCCCGCCCGGCTCACCATTATATGTGAATGAATCGCGAGCCAGGCCGCTGCAGCTGAACTCGGTCGACGATGAACCGAGTCCGGGAAGATTCAGTTGCGGTTATGCCTGCCGACAATCCCCTGGCCTGAAGATGTAGGTTGCCCGGTTGTGTTCAGTGACAGTCATCGACCTCCAGCGATACTGCACTTAGACTTTGGGTCGTATCCCGCACCACTACATCATAACGGGTGAAAATACCCAGCGATTTTTCCGCGGTGTCCATCTTCTTTTTGGCAAAAGCGCGCTTTCGATATATATGCCGTTTTCTGCATTCGCTAAAGAGTTTATTGTGAAATGGCGATCAAGGTGTTAGTACCAGGTGGCGAAAGGTTCGAAATGTTTATTCACTCCTGTGGATCACCTGCGGCGACCGATGCGGTCGCTCAGGCGGCGCTGGGTCTTTCGGGGTTGGAACCGTGCGGTATCACGGTCATGCATCCTCCGGGCCTGGACAGAATGGTGTGTTCTCTTGCCGGTTTTGGCGAGGGTGCGGTACGGGTGCGAACGAGCCATCGCCTGAGTCGGGAGTCGCTCGTTCAGATCGGCATCGGCCACGCGATGATCATCTTCGGGACCGTGCGAGGCGTCACAAAGGCTGACGCTGAGTCCGGTTTTGAACATGAGGTTGCGATCACATCGGCGTTCGTTCAGCAGCCAACGGCCGCTTGAGGTTTTCCTTCGGACGAACGGCTCTGGTAGCCGGCGGATGCCGGAGCATGGTTAATCACTCGAACGGGTTTGCTTTTCGCCCGGAATCCCTACACGAGGAACGCCTGTCTTTTCCCTATAACAGAGCGGCAGGCGTGCCGTAGTGTGCGTACCAGGGCACGTTGGCGTTTCGGTCTCCTGCGTATACCGCTGGCGAATGCGCTAGCCGGGCGCCCGCTCCGATCTCAGGTAATCGCATGGCGGGGTGTTGTTCGTGACAGGGTTAATAACAGCGACAACGTTGGGAAGACATTCCCAGCAGGCATGCGTATCGTCTCCGAAGGGGATCATCATGCATGCCGGACCCTCCGCATCGCATGTGGCACATCTCAGCATCACCGAACAGGTGCTTCCGGTCACGAAACAGTTGACTGGCATGCTTGCATTGACCATTTTTCAGTTGTATCGGACGTTCGCCACCCTAACCTTAGCTGCTGTGCCGAAGCCGCACCCTGCCGTGGCGTTTCCCCACACTTCGAAGGCGAGATGCGGTGAAGGGTGTCCGGCTGGCACGTGCTAATCAGGTTCCTCCGTTGTGGCGGAAGGATGACCGCGGCTGATTGCGCCCCTATGTCCATGGCGGAGATCGGCCGATAGTACCTGAAGAGGCTTTTGCCTTGTCCAGTTAGTCATTCGGAGGTTCGATGCCGGCCGATTACATGCCGTGGCGTGAGGAGTACTCGGTCGAGGTGATCTCGATCGATGCGCAGCACAAGCACCTGGTCAGCTTGATCAACGGAATGACGTTGGTGCTGCAGCGCGGGTCACAGAGCCACGAGGTGGTGGCGTTGCTCGAAGATCTGCTGGAATACACCCGCTCGCATTTCGCCTTTGAAGAGAGAATGATGGCTCAGGCGGGCTATTTGGGACTTGCCGCCCACCGGAAGAAACACGCGGCAATGCAGTCGGAGGTCGGCAGGATGCTTGCCGAGGCCAAAGCCGGGAACGTCATGGTCCCGCTCAAATTGATGCCGTTCCTGAGGGGCTGGCTGGCGAAGCACATCATGGGAACCGACAAATCTTATGTCCCTGCCCTGAAGAAGGCAGGCATCGCCTGATCGTCCCTTTGGATCCCATAGCCTGCGGCTTCCGCAAACGCCCATTCGTTTGTCGTTGGTGAGGCCGTCTTCCCCTTGCGGTTCATGCACGCTTAGTCCTGGAGTGTTCGACGAAGTTCAATCACGACTATTTCCGGCGGACAGTTGTATCGCACGGGCAGAAGGGAGGCTCCGACTCCGGCAGTGGTATAACCCTGCAGCCCCCGGTGACTCCAGCTCCCGTAGGCGTACTCCCACGGGCAATCCGCGTTCTGAAACGGCGCGGCCCACCCGCCACGAAACGGTCTGGGTAATCGGATCTGGCCGCCGTGTGTGTGACCGCAAAGATAAAGGTGTACGCCGGCGGCATCGGCTTCCCGGTACATCTCGGGCGTGTGCGCAAGCAGCACTTTGAAGGCATTCTTCGGAACATCCGATAACGCGCCTGCGAGATCGTCGCAGCCGTAGTAATGGGGATCATCGACACCCGCGATCCACAAACCCGATCTATCCGAGCGCAGTTCCGCCGCGTCGTTTATGAGCATATGGACGCCCATCCTCTGAAGCTCTACGGCGATCTCAGCAGGGTCGTGATTGCCGAGAATTCCAAGGACGCCATATCTGGCACGGATCGCTTCGAGGATCAATTTCATCCGTGGATAGACCTGCTCACAGCTGCCGAAGATCTCGAAGCGGTAGTCACCCGTCATTACGCAAACATCAACGGGCAACGCGTTTACGATCTCGGCGGTCCGCTCGGCCAATCCCTGAACTCCATCAATGTGGAGGTCCGACAGATGCAAAATACGAAAACCGTGGAATGCAGCCGGCAGGGAGCTGAATTCGAAGCACAGCGAGCGGATCACCGGCTGCCGGGCGGCACACAAACCAGCCTGGTACAAACCCAGAGACTTCAGCGACCATTTCAGAACGGGCCGGACGACATCGTCGTGCCAAAGGAAGAAATCACCGCGTCCATGTGCCTTCTTACCCTTGTGATGTGCGGCTTCGATGGTCTTGCGCCGCTCCAGGCGACTTAAGAGATTCGTGAGGGAAACCGGCACAGGAACAGTAGCCACTGGCTTAACTATCGTCAGTACAACAGTTTCTTGTTAGGGAGAATCCCTAACGGCGGAGGGCTCGAATCGAAGCGAATGCCACAGCCGCAGTCTCGAGGGGAGGAACCTTTCATGAAACGGGCGCCTCCGCGGATTAATGCAGATCCTGGATCGCCGACTATCGGACTTTCTCCGGATACACCCACGTCGCCGGATTCGGCGGAGGCTTGAACTCGTCCGTGCTGAAGACACGCCATTCTTCGCCTGGCCCCGCCACGCGCAACACCAGCGCTATCCCGCCCCCCGGCCCCTGAAAATAGGACACTCGAATTCGGTGGATTCCACCTTCAAGCGTCAATGCCGCTTGCCGGGTTTTCGGTGGATGTATTCCGTCGTTATTCACAACTTGCCGGCCATCTATGTAAAGCCTGGAGCCATCGTCCGACGTCAACTCAAAACGATATGGCCCCGGCTTGTCGATCCAGAACCGGCCGGAGTAATCAATGGCAAACCACTCGCATCGGTCTGTGACACCGGGGAATCCTTCCTGAAAATTTCGCGGAGGGACGTTGAGGGTTGCGGTGTAGATCACCCCAAGAGGATGGAGCCGCCGAAAATCCGGAAGGGACGTGGAATAAGGGCGAATGAAATAGATCACGCCAAGGAGTCCACCCGGCGCGACCACGGTGGTTCCAAACCTGGGAACAGCCTCTTCCTGGGCGGGGGTCAGTTCATCGGTCGCAATTCCGATCAGACCTGCTGCGAGAAAGGTTCGAGCAATCGCCAGCCCGGCCGCGCGCACACCGGCGAGTGTATCACGGGGTTTCCCGTAATCGCTTTTGCGATGGAGTTTCGCCCATAACAACCGCCATTATTGGGCCTGCTCATGTCGGCCCGAGAGTCCAAGAATCGACACCGCCTGGGATCGTATAACGCCCGATTATTATCCTAGTGAAATCGGTTGTAAGGCCCATTACGTTATAAGGGACGTTACAGGCTCGAGCGGTTGATGCGAAGCAACAGATTCCGACCGCGTGTTGTGGTGATATTCCACATTTATGACGTCCCCCGCCGATCCAGGTCTCGGCACTCTAAATACTACTGGACATTTTACTAGTTAAGGGAGTACTGTTATCCCAGATCTGACCGGAAATACCTGAAACCGCGTGATTCTGTTTTTCCGGTCGGAACCGATGCGCTGATCTCCATTCGCGCACCAGGCGTCGGGACTCTGGCAGTCGGCAGATGCCGAAGCATGAGAATTCACTCGACCGGCTTTGCTGTTCCGCCGAGAGTCCCGGCACCATGATGATCGCTCCCATCCGAGGATGGTGGTGGTAGCGTGCTCTACGTCGACGATTCCCGCGCTGGCGAGCACCAACAGGCGTTCAACAACGCGGCCAACCGTTTCTGGCACATGCACCGGGGCGAGAACTTCTTCATGTGGTTCAATGGGGTCGGAGCGGAAGGTCTCCGCATGAGCGTCAGGGCAGACGGCGAGGCGTGGCCGGAACAATTAATGGTTCAGATCACTGACGATCCCGAGGGGTCAATCCTGACTGCGCTGGACGGGTGGTGGCTGGGGCGGCAGGGACGGGGCTGGTGAACCAGGCGGGAACAGATCGGTGTTTTACCCTACCCCTGAACGTATTCTCTGCCGATACCAGGTTAGAGCAATCTTTGAAGCGACAGTACTCCCAAGTACGACGGATCAGCCCGGGACGCTGAAGCGCGAGGCTGATCCATTTTTCGCCCACCATCGCGGCTTCCCGCCAAGCCAATATTTCAGGAAAACAGTGACATGGTGCCTGAATGAGCGTAGGCTTGAGGCACCTTGCTTTATATCGACGACGCCCGCGCTGGTCAGCATCAGTGGGCGTTCGATAGCGCGGCACTTCGTTTCTGGCGTCCGCACCAGGGCGAGAGCCTGTACGTATCGTCTACCGGCATGTGGCCCGATGGATTTCATGTACGTGTCCGTAATTACCGTAATCAGCGGAACAGTCTGCTCGTGGTGCAGATTGGGAACGATCCTGAGCAGGCTATTCTGACGGCCCTTGAGAAGTGGTGGGCGCAACGGCAGTGAGGGTTGGCGCCTTCCGGCCCCGTGAAGCTGCCCGCGTGCATCCTCTCAGATCAAGGGCCTGGCCTATCCATCCCAAGGGCTTTATGCCGGCCGCCCTTCAACGCTCGGACATTGCCAGTTCATGATGAAGCTGGAGTTGTTATCTGCGCGGGTTAGGGTTCATCGCCGCCACCAGCATAAGGACCGCCGGGAGAGGCAGACCACGCGAGACTATCGGTGAACGTTCGTTTCTTACTCAGATCACCCGCGCGCGTCGCGAGGTCTTGTTGAAGGTTGTTCTCCGCTGAAAAACGTGGACCTGCTCTTTGCCGCCTTTCACGTCGGCGGTTGAGTACAATAGTTCGCCGCCGCTCAGGCTACTTAACTCCGAAGCGTAGCAGCATGTTGAGTCCGAAGGCGAAAATCCCCGCGCCCAGCAACACGCAGACAGGCAGTGTCAGAACCCAGGCGAGCAAGAGGTTGCGCACGGTGTCCATTTGCAGTCCGGACCGGTTCGCGAACATGGTGCCCGCGACGCCCGAGGAAAGCACGTGCGTGGTGCTTACCGGCAGGCCTAATTGGTCGGCGGCCATGATGGTCCCCATGGCGACCAGTTCCGCTGAAGCGCCTTGCGCGTAGGTCAGGTGCTCCTTGCCGATCTTCTCGCCGACCGTGACGACGATTCGCTTCCAGCCGATCATGGTGCCGAGGCCCAGCGCCAGCGCAACCGCCACCTTCACCCAGACCGGAAGGAATTTGGTCACATGGTCCATGTTGGCTTTCAGCTTTTTCGCGCTGGCCTGCTCGGCAGGGTCATCCAGCTTTTTCTGTTTGATCAGCTTGCCGAGCGATTCGGATGTCAGATACAAATCACTGCGCAGAATCTTGCGCTGATCGGCATTCAACTGGCTGAGGCTGGTCTTGTCCGTCAGGATGTCGGAGATCTCGCGGCACTTGGTTCCAATAGCCGCGAACGTGCGGTCCTTCACTTTGCCGGTGGTCTTTAGATACGCAGATAACTCGTCCGCGGCGATCTGATATCCGCCCATGGCCACGCCGGGCGCATGGCGGTCCATTTGGAACGAGATGGTTTCGGTGGTCGCCGCTAGGTCCTTGATAGAGGCCTGGCTGGTGCCCAGATCGACGGCAAAAGTCAGCGGCAGGATGCCGACCAGGATGAGCATGATGAGTCCCATGCCCTTCTGGCCGTCGTTGGATCCATGAGCGAAGCTAACGCCCGTGCAGGTGAGCACCAGCAGGCCACGAATCCAAAGCGGCGGCGCTTTGCCCGGCTCCGGAGCCTCGTAAAGATCCTTGCGCCTGACCAGCAGCTTAAAGAGCAACAAAAGCAACGCCGAACAGACAAAGCCCACGATGGGAGAAACGAGCAGGGACATGCCCACTTCCGAGGCCTTGGCCCAGTTGATTCCTTCGCCGAACTGGTGGGCTCCGCCGACCCACGAATTGGCGAGTCCGACGCCCATGATCGCGCCGACCAGAGTATGTGAGCTCGACGCGGGCAGACCGAGGTACCAGGTGCCGAGATTCCAGATGATCGCCGAAATCAGCAGCGCGAAGACCATGGCAAACCCCGCGCCCGACCCAACGTTGAGCACCAGCTCCACCGGCAGCAATGCGAGTATTCCGAACGCTACAGCGCCGCTCGATGTCAGGACACCTATCAGGTTCCAGCACCCGGACCACACAACGGCCACGATCGGCTTGAGAGAGTGCGTGTAGATGACCGTGGCCACGGCATTCGCTGTATCGTGAAATCCGTTCACGAATTCGAAGCTGAGGGCCATCCCAAGCGCCAACAAAAGGAAAATGCCACTACCAATGGACAGGGTCTCCCCGAACAGGTTCATCGATCCTCCTATGTGGACGAACACTGAGTCTAAGGCATGAGTGTTTCAGAACAATTACATTAGAGGAGGTTTTCGCGGCGAGCGCGGGATCTTCGATCAACGCCGTCTGGGCGAGAGCATTCTTGCCAGGGCCGCGCCGGCCAGCATCAACGAGAACACAACCAACAGGAACAAGAGGAACATCACGAAGACCGCGGCCACGCGCAGGAACAGGTTCTGAATCGTGCTCCACGCCGCCAGGGTATAGGTGCCCCACACCGCGAATAGCAGGCATCCCAGGAAGATCCGCAGAAAGGCGGTAGCTGCCGCGACAAATGCCTCCACCACGCTCAATTGCGGCTTGAAGGAGTGAGGGATGGTTAAGCGCGAATACGCGGATCGATCCCTGGCTTGATCGTCGCGATCAGCCGGGGGGAACAGCAGAGTGCGCACTCTAACTACCCATGAGGTGTTCACGGGGCTCCTGGCTCATTGTCGCGCAGATGCGGTTCGGGAACGCCAGGGCGCGGCTCGTTCTTTATCCCCGGTGTGGTCGGCAATGCTGAAATCTCTTCCTGGCTGCCACGCCGGCCAGGAAGCCCAAGCCATACGCGACGTGGTAGACGGCGAAGACGGCGGGAAGCGCTGGCAGCAGATCCCAACCGTTGCGGTGCGCGGCGCCGATGGACGCCGACACGGCAGCGATGAAGTATGTGGCCACTAACGCGGCCAGCACCGCGATCGGCCATCGCCATAAGAGTGAGGCAGCGGCCAAAGCTACCGTCAGCGCCACGCAAACGCCAGGGACCAGATGCCGCCTCGAGGCTGGCCGCCGGTGCTTTCGAATGACCGCAACCTTCCAGAAGCCGTACTGGTAATACTGTGCAAACAATGCCCTCAGTGAGCCGCGTGGCCAATACCAGGAACGAATCCGAGGCGATTGCCAGACCCGTCCGCCATTTAGAGTGATACGCAGGTTCAGTTCGTCGTCCTGGTTTCGCACCAGCGATTCATCGAACGGGCCGGCTTGTTCGAGCGTGGTTCTGCGCCAGCACCCATACGGCACCGTGTCCACTGGTCCTTCGTAGGCAGGGCCGCGGAACTTCGCGCCGCCAGAGGCAAATCGCGAGTGATAAGCGGCGGCGATGGCCCGCTGCGTCCATCCGGTGGCGCGTGTGAGAGCCGGTCCGCCCACATTGTCAGCGCCCGTTTCTTCCAACACGGCGATGCATTGCCGAATGTAATCGGGCGCATACTCGGTGTGCGCGTCCATTCGAATGATCACGTCCCCGCGCGCGGCGCGCACCGCCGCATTCAGCGCGGGTGAGACATACCATTGAGGATTATCGATGACCGTGAGTTTCGGCCACTTCTGCGCCCAATTGGCGAGTACCTCACGCGTGCCGTCTTCACTCATGCCGTCGGCAGCTATGACCTCCCAGTTAAGATCATCCAGATCCTGCTTGGCGAGCGAATTGAGAAACCGCTCGATGGCCCGGGCTTCGTTGCGGACGGGGACGATGACGGAAACGATCACCTCACCGTGATGGACACAGAGGCGACGTGATTTTCCCAGGCCAGTTCCAGCTTGCCTTTGTGGCCGCCCTCATCGCGGATCGTATATTTCAGTGTCTCGACAAGCGCGCCTGGCTTGCTCATCTCCATCGGAACGCGGCCCAGATCCTGGCTCTGGTCATATTTGAGACCCCACTGGCCGGTTTGCTTATTGACGATAAGCTGCCACGCATCAGGGTTCTCGACGAGAACAAACAACGTATAGGTTCCGGCGGGCACGTCGAGGCCACCGATGTTCAGGTCCGCGTCGGTGTGTAACGTGGTTGCAGCGTTCGCGCCGGCGCGCCACACCGGATAATTCGGGTCCTCCGAGATTTTTCCTCCCGGCCCAAACAGCTTGCCTTCACGGCCGCGCACCGACGGCGCGGAGTATTTGATGGAGAGCGTTTTGCCGGCGATTGTCGCGCTGGCCTGCTCGGGCGGACTCTTCTGCGCGGACACCATGCCCACAGAAGCGATGAGCGCGAAAGCGAATAGAACGGCGGTTTTCATCATGGAATTCACCAGTGAACATTTTAACAGCCGGGGTCAATCCTCTATCGGTGCCCGTTCAGCGGTGGCGCCGCAATGGCCCAGAGTGTACGCAGCAGAATGCCGATATCGCGGGCGAAGGTGCGGGTTCGTACATACTCCTGCGCGAGGGCCAGCTTGTCGGGAAGAATGTGCTGAGTGTATTCGGCCTGCGGATCGTCGGCGGCCGCCAGCACGCGATCCTCATAGCGGAAACAGATGGACGCGGAGTCGGTGATACCCGGGCGCAACTCGAGCACCGGGACGTAACGTTCGTGGAACATCTCGACGTACCCGGGCACCTCGGGCCGCGGCCCCACCAGGCTCATATCCCCGCGCAGGACGTTCCACAACTGGGGCAGCTCATCGAGTTTTGCGGCGCGCAGGAACCGGCCGGCGCGCGTGATTCGAATATCGCCGGGAACCGTGATTGGCAGGCCGCGAGCGCCGTGTCTCATGGTGCGAAACTTCCATAGCCGGAACCGCCGGAAGCTTCGCCCAACCCTTTCGTGTGCAAACAGGACCGGCCATCCGGAATCGAGCACAACGACGATCGCAACAATCAACATCACGGGAAGCAGCACCAGCAAGGCGCCGGCACTGACCGCGACGTCGAAGATCCGCTTCAGCCGCATATGTCCTCGACAGCGGCGATCACCCTCGCGACCTCCGCGTCACTGAGCCGTGACGAAAGCGGGAGTGAGACCAGGCGCGGGTATTCATTGATGGCCCGCGCGCACGGGTCCCGAAGTTCGAGACGATCGCGGTAGTACGGATGCATCGGAATTGGCTTGAAGTGCACGCTGCAACCGATGCCACGCCGCCGCATTTCCGCGATAAACTGCGAGCGGTCGACTCTGAGGCGATCGAGGTTTAGTCGCAGGATATAAAGCTGCCACGCGTGGGTGGCTATCGAAGAATCGGGAGGCAATTCCAGCCGGGCCATTCCCGCAAAGGCCTCGTTGTATGCGTGAGCGATTGCCGCGCGCCTCGCGTTCATCTCATCGATCCGGGTGAGTTGCACAAGACCGATAGCGGCCGAGATGTCGCTCATGTTGTACTTGAACCCGCACTCCACCACATCGTAATCCCAAGTGTCTTTCGCGCCCTGCCGCTCCCACGCATCGTGGCTGATTCCATGGAGCGACAGCACGCGCATGCGCTCTCGGAGGTTCGGGTCACGGCAAGTCACCATGCCTCCTTCGCCGGTGCTCAGGTTCTTGGTCGCATAAAAGCTGAACGCCACGGCATCGGATGTCCCGGCGCCGATTCGAATCGATCCATACAATGAGCCCGTCGCGTGAGCCGCATCCTCCACAACGAAGAGACCGTGTTCGACGGCCAGGCAACCGATTGCTTCCATGCTGCAGGGAAGGCCGCCGAGATGAACCGGAAGAATCGCCCGGGTGCGGGAAGTGATCACCCGTCGAATGGCATCTGGCGAAATATTGAGGTCGTTGCCGACGTCGGCGAGTATGGGCGTGGCGCCGGTGAGCAGAATGGCATTTACTGTGGCGCAAAATGTGAGCGGCGTGGTGATCACTTCGTCACCGGGTCCGATTCCCAATGCCGCGAGCGCTAGATGCAGGGCCGCGCTGCCGGAGTTCACCGCGAGGGCATGCGGCGCGCCAGTGTATTCGCGAAACGCCTTCTCGAATTCCGCCGTGCGTGGGCCGGTCGTAGTCCAGCCAGAAGCCAGCGCTGAGGCCACGGCCGCGATCTCCGCTTCGCCGTAATCGGGACGCGCGAACTCAATGAACTCTTCGTGCAACGGGGCCACTCTTACTAATCCAGCACAGAACGTGTGTGCGCAAAAGCGGAATCGTGTTCAACAGAGCGTACAGCGAAGAGTGAAGCCGCACTGCGGCGCGGGCCAGCGGAGGCGCGAGAGTGATTCGGCGGCAATGCAATGCTCCTTCGGGAAAGAGCCTTCGTATGGCCTTCACCGGTACGCCACGCACATCGGGATTTCGCGGATTATCGACGCAGAAATCGTACCAGAGCACACCGCCACCCGGCTTCACGACCCGCCAAACATATGTTGCCAGGCGCACGCGATACTCGTCGTCCAGTAACGATGTGAATACCGTGAAGAGCAGCACGACGTCGAACGTGCCCGGTTCGAGCGCCACATCGAGAGCATCTCCCTCGATTAATTCGACGCTCGTTGGCAGGCGGCGTCTGGCGTCTTCCAATCTGCCGCGCTGCAGCTCGATTCCCGTCAGATTGGCCGGCGCGAAGCCGAATCGGATAAGGTCCAGCAGATTGCCGCCGGTGCCGCAACCAATCTCGAGTACGCGTGCCGTTAACGGGTCGATTCCCGTTTCGACCATCCACCGGCGCATCGCCCGCTCACGTTCCGCGAGAAAACAGGGCAGGGCAGGGTCGGGGACGGTCGAGCGCCTGGCGTATCTCGCACGCACAGCGTCAGCTTCGGTCAGGAAAGATCCCACATGGTGATCGTAAGCCATCCGGCCAGGCGATGGACTTATCCTGACGTAGAGGAGCGGATGTGTCGCGGTTGATTATTTCGGTTTTCTTGCTGTGCTTGGCGCCGCTGGACTGCTTCGCCGGATTCTGCTCGGCGGATGCGTCGCCATTCACCACGCGGCACGATTTCCAATTCTTCGCAGGATACTCGCCGGTGTCCGCCACCCTGATCGGAACCACCACTGACCGGCGTTTCGTGATGGCGGGATTCGGCTACAGTTATCGTTGCTGGGCCTGGCCAGGAGTCTCGATCTCCTATACCGGCGAGCTGCTTCCGGCCGCCGTGCTGTTGCAGCCGGGACAGTATCTGCCGCAATTTGTGCCGGCTCACGCGGTGTATGGATTCGGAATCACGCCTCTCGGGTTCACTATCGATTTTGGCCGCAGGCACAGGGCGTACCCGTTCCTCGAAACCGATGAAGGCATCATCGCCTCCAGCGAGCCCATTCCGATTAACATCACCGGCGCCACAGGGTTGAACTTTCTCATCGACCTTGGCGGCGGCTTGCGAATCAGGACCGGCAACCGCCACGCGATCATCTTCGGCTACAAGTTTCTACACATTTCGAACGGCTTCACGAGCGCGTTCAACCCCGGCGTCGACGACAATGTCTTCTACGCCGGTTTTTCGATGTAGGATCTTCGTCCGTGACACCGTAACACCGATACTCTTCCGGGCCCGGAGGCGAACCCAGCGCAGGCTCTTTGGCAACTGCCAGACCGCACGCTGGCATTCTCTTCCTTCCCATTCCGATATTCTGTTCTGTATGGCCGTTGAGATCGATGGCGTGCAGTTGCACCTTGCTCACCCTGACGAGTTGAACGTCACCTGGGTGGGTCAGGAGGATGTGATGCGGCAACTGCTGGCCGCGTGGCTTGTACTGGACACGCAGGACCTGCCCATGAACCCGCGTCTGCTCGGTAAGCCCGGCGTGGGCAAGACCACCCTCGCCTATGCGGCCGCCAAACGGCTGGGCCGCGACGTCTATATTCTCCAGTCCACGGTCGATACCCGGCCCGAGGATCTTCTGGTTACGCCGGTGATCGAAGGCGAGAAGCGGCTGCGTTATGTTGCCTCACCGCTGGTCACCGCGATGATCCGCGGTGGGATCGTCGTCCTCGATGAAGGCAACCGCATGAGCGAGAAAAGCTGGGCGTCGCTCGCCCCGCTGCTGGACAATCGCCGCTACGTGGAATCCATCGTCGCGGGCATCAAGATCAAGGCCCACCCGCTCTTCCGCCTCGTCGCCACCATGAACGACGACGCCTCGACCTTCGATCTTCCCGAGTACATTCACTCGCGCCTGCAGCCGATGATCACCATCGATTTTCCCGAGCGCCACGAGGAATACGCCATCCTGCGCGAGAACCTGCCATTCGGCGACGACCACATTCTGAATTACGTCACTGATTTTCTGCAGCAGGCTCATTCCGCCGACGAGCGCTACACGGTCCGCGACGGCATCAACATCGGGCGTTTCGCCCTGAAGCTGCACGCGATGGACGAAGGCCGGGGAAGCATCGATCCTCTGCTGCGCATGGCGATCGTCGAGACACTCGGCGATGAGGCACTCCGGTATGTCCCTCGTCTCTGATCCAGGCAGCCTGCGCCGCGGCAACTTCACCTATTTTCCGGTGGTGCCTGGCCGGCTTGAGTTCGCCATCGAATTGCGGCGGCTGATCCTGGCTGAGCGCCCTCGCGTGGTCGCAGTCGAACTTCCCGGCGCGCTCGAAGACGTCTACCTCCAGGCGCTGGCGCGCATGCCGCAGATGTCGGTGATTGTCTATCCCGACGCCAAGGACGACGAGCGCGCCATTTACGTGCCTGTCGAACCCTGCGATCCTTTCACCGAAGCTGTGCGCACCGGCATCGATGCGTCGGCTGAAATCGTTTTCCTGGAACCCGATGTCGCCGACCGTCCACACGTTGCCGATGCATATCCCGACACGTACGCCATCCGCCGCATCGGGCTTGATCGCTACATCGAGCTGTATCGCCTGTGGCCGGTCAATCGCACCGAAGAGATCAACGTACACGCTGCCGCCATGGCGTGGAAGCTGCAGGGTACTGATCCGCTGGCCAACGTTCTGGTGGTGGTTTCGCTGAATCTGCTGGACCCGTTGCTCGATGCCATGGAGAGCCCGCAGGACCCGCCGTCATACACTAGGCACGCCTTCGATCCGCGCCTCATCAACCCTCACCCCGATTGCCTGGTGGAGATCACTTCCGAGTATCCGTTCCTGCAGGAGCGTTACGAACGATTCCGCGAGACCATGGACCCGGACGCGCTCATTGACCGCCCGCGCACGCAGTTCGATCTGTTTCGCGAAGCCGAGAAAGAGTACGCCGCCAACACCGGAGACAAAATCGCGCATTGGCAGCGGCGCATGCTGGCCCGATACACGCGCAATCTCGCGCAGATCAGCAACGAACTTACAGCAGGCGTGTTTGATCTCACCGTGGCCGCCCGCTCTCTCGTGGATGACAACTACGCGTGGGAAGTGTGGCAAATGGCCAATCGCTATCCCGCGCAGAAGGACTCCAGCGAAATGCTGGAAACGGTCAATCTCTCCGGCGAAGAGATCTGGCTGAGCACGCGCAAACTCCGCCTCCGCCGGCGTCTTCCGCGCATGAAGCAGCGCATGCTTCCACGCGGTCTCAAGAGGCGAAAGAAGGAGAAGACCGCGGGCGAGTGGGCGCGCCAAACCACCGGCGACGCAATCTGTTCTTATCCTCCCGAGGACATCGTCATCGAGGATTACGGCCGTTTCCTAAAGCAGAAGGCGAAGAGCATGGTGTCGGAAGAGCGGACGCGCACCGAACCGTTCACCACGTCGATCCTCGACGGTATCGACATTCGTGAGACGATCCGCAATTGGCACGTCGGCAACATCTACGTGCGCCAGCTAGACCGCATCGCCGGCGACGTCGGTGCAGTGGTAGTGATCTTCGACGAGGACCACGACGATCATTATCAGTACCTCACCACCTGGCTCGGCGAAAACCAGAACGAATCCGACATGGCGTTCTATTCGACGTATCCGTTCGAGCACATTGTCGGGCCGGGTATCGGCCGTGCCGAATATGGCGGCCTGTTGATGACGCTTCCGCCACGACGTATGTATGACGTGTGGTCCGATCCCGATTACGAGTTCGCGCTCTCGAAGCCGGAGCGCCTGCTGATGGCCGCGCTCGACTATTCGATGGAGCGGCACGTCGTGTACGTGGGGCCAAAACCGCCGCGCTCGATTTTTCGGTCGATTGCCGCGCACGTGGGCCGCAACATCATGTATATTCCGCTCGGGGCGCTCTCGCCCATGAAGCTCAAGAAGCTCCGCGTGGTCCACGTGCTGGACAACTATGATCGCCGCAAGGACGCGAAAGATTACATTTGGTGATCGCGGCCGAACTCCACCAGCGAGACTTCCCCGAACGATCCGGCATTCCTGCTGCTCCAGTGCCCCGCCGCGAGCCGGTGTGCCAACCACTGCTGCCACCATTGCACGCGCTGCCGGGTTCCATAGACGAAGAAGCGACTTGATGGTTCCAGCGCGGTTCGCGTGATATCGTCCGCATACTTCTCCGCTTCCGGCGAGCTCGCGAATGGAAACAGGTAAGGATGTCCATAGATCGGATACACCGCCAGCGGCGCATACAGGAACGACGGTAGGGGGTAATCGGGATACCATGCGGGAGACCGTCCCTCGACAAATGGGCTAACGCACACCACTGGTGTTGTCGCGCCGGACCCCTGCTGGTTGATCGCACTGGCCGCCCCGCGATAATCGTAATTGAAGTTCCTCGGCATGATGCGATTCCATTGCCCAAGCGCCAGCAAAAGGCCGACGCCGAGCACGGTGCTCAGAAGCGGCCACCGCGAATCGGGAATGTAGCGAGCCACGAACGCCGTTCCCACCAGCGCCGCCCCAGGCAGCATCAGCGAGAAATATCGCGATACGAAAAGGCTCTCGCCGGTTATCCATGAAAAAGCGAA
>JBEKFB010000053.1:0-16385 GCA_050013535.1 Bryobacteraceae bacterium
ACGTTGAGCCAGTAAACTCCCAGTCCGACGCGAGCCATCCCAAAAGCCGAATCAAGCTCGCAAGCCTGCTCATAGCATCGCCGCGCCAGATCGAGCGATTCAGGCGTCACCTGCGCCTCATGGTGTCTGGCCTTGAGATAGACTTCGTAGGCGGCGAGCCTGGGCGTGTAGCGCTGGGAAACAGCTTGTGGCGACAACCTGACTCGCAGAGCTTTGGCGATGGCCTGCGAGACCGGGGCAGTGCCGGATGCGGGCAGCGGTGCAACAGGAGCATCAGGCCTACCTAGCCCGGCTTTGCAGAGGTCACCGAGCATCTGTTCAACCATCTCCGGCTGCCACCAGATCCCCAGCTCTTCGCGCGCTTTCGCGGCGAAGTCAGGCCGAATCGCAAGCAGATCGCGCAGCGCAATGCGGGCTTGTTCCATCTGACCGAGCTGACTATTCACCACCGCGAGCGCGACCTGCGCAGTCCACAGACCGGGCATGTTGATTCTGAGAACGTACTCCATTGCGCGCTTCCCATCACCGCGGCGGTAGGCGTCAAGGACCATGGGGAACCAATACCAGCCGGGGTGATGGGGATTGAGCTGGGTGGAGCGCTCGGCAAGGGCGCAACCCCGTTCCCAGTCGCCGGAATACGCGAAATGCATCCCCAGAAAAGCCGTGGTGTATCCCACCACGTGATTCAGCGTGAGCGCCCGCTCCGCCGTGCTGCGGAAAGCCGGCAGTTCGCGGCGGAAGAAGAAAGCGGAAGCGAGCGCGGCCTGCGCGAGCTGATTGGAGGGCGCCAGGTCCACGGCACGCCGCGCCGCCGCGAGGGAGCGACCCATGGGATCAGGCAGCGGATTGTATCCGTACGTGTACTCGGCGCGGAATAGCCAGGAGAGCATAGCCCAGCAGTCGGCGTGATCCGGCGCTTGTTTGACCGCGCGCTCCAAAGCCGTTCGGCCGGCCAGGTGCTCGGCTTCGCTGACGTGCTGGTGAAATCCAAAGCTGCGCAGCAACGCTTCGTGGGGTGTGAGAGATTCCGGATCGCGATTGCGGAGGGCCTCGGTCATGCTGTGCGCCAGAATGCCTTGTGTGTCGCCCACAGTTGCAACGATGCGAGACACGACATCGTCGAGGAGGTCGAGCATCGCCTCCCGAGCGAGGGTGCGATCATAAGTTTCCGCCCAAAGACTCGCGCCGTTTCCGGCATCCACCAACTGCGCCGCGATGCGGACTTTGGCCCCGGCCTGCCGAATGCTGCCCTCCACCACGTAACGCGCGCCCAGTTCTTTCGCCGCGGTGCGCACATCGACCGTTCCCTGCGCATACTGCGCAGTGGAACTGCGCGCGACAACGCGCAGGTAGGAGAACTTTGACATGTTCGTGACGATGTCGTCGGTCAGTCCATCGGCCAGGGCCGCGAGATTCGGATCGCCGCCGCCATGGCGGAACGGCAGAACCGCAACCCAGAAACCTTCGGTGGAGCGCGCCGCCCCGGACTCACGCTTTGCTCGGGTCCCCGCGGCCGAAGCTGGGAGTTCGCGTGAGGAAGCGGCGCCATCTTCGGGAATCTCCAGCCCAGCCTTGCGCAGGCCTTCGAGGAAACGGTCGCTGTATTCGGGGTTCCAGACTTTCGCGGCCTGTGAGCGGAGAATCGAGGCGATGTCCGGTCGCATCCTGAGCAACTCGCGCAAAGCTTTCGCGGCCTGGTCATACTCACCGAGTTGGCCGCAAGTGGCTGCCACCATCAAGTACATGGCATAGTGGCTCGGCATGTTGACCTTCAGCGCGAATTCCAGCGCCCCCTGGTAGTCGCCCTGCCGGTATGCGTTATAGAAGTCCGCATACCAGTACCAGCCGGGATGATTGGGATTCAACTGTTTGGCGCGCTGCGCCAACTCTATTCCACGAATCTCGTCCCTTGCGTATGTCAACAGCTCTCCCAGAAAAGCCATCGAGTTGCCATCCATGGGGTTCAGGGTCACGGTTCGTTCCGCCGCGTTGCGGAAAGCCTGATACTCCTTCTGCATGAAGAGCGCCTGGGCAAGGCTGAAATGGGCGAGGTGATTGGAGGGTCCGGTTTCGACAGCACGCCGTCCGGCCGCGACTCCGGCGTTCAGGGAATCCGCCTGGAGGTTGAATCCATGCACATAGTCCTGGCAGCACAGGAAGGCGAGCATGGCCCAGGCATCAGACGAGGCGGGCGCTCTCCTGACGGCCATTTCCAGACCAGATCGCGCCGCGGCGAGCTCTTCGGCGGTGCCCTGCGTGCAGTAGTAAAAGCTGCGCAGGACGGCTTCGTAGGGGCTTAGTTGCTCGGGAGAACGGCTGCGCAGGCCCTCGCTCATGCTGCGGGGTAGCACTCCGTTCATGTCGGCGACGGTGGAGACGATGCGGGGAACCAGGTCGTCCTGCAGCTCGAACACCGAATCGGGGCTGAAAGCCCGTTCATAGCTCTCCGCCCAAAGATGTGCGCCGGAGACCACATCCGCCAACTGAACGGCGAGCCGCAACCGGCTGCCGGCCTGACGAAGCGTCCCCTCCAACACGTAGCGAGCATTCAACTCTTTGCCGGCGTCACGGACATCCACGGGCTGACCGGCAAAGCGAGCTGCGGAACCGCGGGCAACAACCTTCAGGTAGGAAAACCGCGACAGTCCGGTAACCACCTCTTCCGACAATGCTTCTGCGAGCGCTGTCAGATCAGCGCTGGCGCCGCCGCACCGGAACGGCAACACTGCTACCCAGAAGCCCTCGTCCGCATTGGCCGCACCTGAGTCGGCGGCGGCATGGGCGCGCCCAGCCGACGTCGAAATGAGCGTTGAGCCTGTGACGGCTCGCGCCATGTCCCGGAATTCGTTGCCAAGGTCACGCGCGGTCTGCACGCGGTGACGGGGATCTTTTTCGAGGCAGCGGCGAATCACTCGCGCCAGATCGGCCGGCAAATCGGCACGCAGGTCGGTGACCGGCGGCGGCGTGTCGCGCAGAATCGACGAAATCAGCTCCGCTGTTGACCCGCCTTCGAAGGGCCGCTGTCCCGCCGCAATCTCGTGCAGCAGCACCCCAAACGAAAAGATGTCGGTGCGATGGTCGAGCGTGCGGCCCGAAACCTGTTCAGGCGACATGTAGGCGGGCGTGCCCATGACCATGCCCGCCTCAGTGTGGCTGGCTGAAGTCAGCGTGGCATCGCCGGCGTTGCCCCCACGAACATCTTTTGCCAGCCCGAAATCCAGTACTGTGATGCGGCCCTCGTTGCCGACCATGACATTGGCGGGTTTCAAATCACGGTGCACAATGCCTTTCTCATGAGCCGCGGCGAGAGCCTCGGCCAGTGCGCTTCCTATCTCGACGATTCGCTCGAACGGGAGGCCACCGCGAGCGATCAGGCGGTCGAGCGGCTGGCCGTCGACGAGTTGCATCGTCAGGAAGTGGACACCGTCGGACTCCTCCACCGAGTAGATGGTGACGATATTTGGGTGGTCGAGCTGCGCGAGGGCCTTTGCCTCTCGACGAAAGCGCCCCAGCCGCTCGCTATCGTGCGCCATTTCGGCAGGCAACACCTTGACGGCTACATCACGTCCAAGTTTCGTGTCGGTGGCGCGATACACTTCACCCATGCCGCCAGCACCGAGCGGCGATTGAATTTCATATGTCCCAAGTCTTGAGCCGGCGGTGAGCCTCACGCAGCCGCATTATAACCCCGCCAGCGACTCCCCCTTTTTCCGGCTTCTCGCATTGAACACCGGGACCTCAGGCAGTAAACACTTCCGAACGGCTACCGTCCGCAATTTTGAGAGGTTGAGCCAGCAATTGGGCAGAGGGGGTCTATCGACCTGAATCCTGTCACCAACGAACGCAGAGATTATTGAGGGAATTGGCGGGGACGACGGGGCTCGAACCCGCGACCTCCGACGTGACAGGCCGGCGTTCTAACCAACTGAACTACGTCCCCTGAATGGTAACGTCGGTAAATTCATACTAGCATGGCGCATTCGGAACCGACAACAATAGGAGGGTGACTGTTGAAGCCTCACAGCAACGGTTCCGCAGCCAGCGCACCGCCCGGTTCACCGAATCGGTAATCCGTGAGATGACGCGACTGGCTTTGCAGCATGGCGCCGTAAATCTCGCGCAGGGATTCCCCGATTTCAGCGCACCGGACGAACTCAAACGAGCGGCCTGCGACGCCATCAACGCCGATGTCAACCAGTACGCCATCACGTGGGGCGCGGGGCCGTTCCGCGAAGCCATCGCCGCGAAGTACCGGCGCTGGTACGGTCTCGATTACGACCCGGAGCGCGAGGTCACCGTGTGCTGCGGATCTACCGAGGGCATGATCGCGTCGCTGCTGGCGGTGACTAATCCTGGCGACGAAATCGTCGTCTTCGAACCGTTCTACGAAAACTACCGCCCCGATGCTTTACTGTGCGGCGCCGAGACTCGCCTGGTGACCCTGCACCCGCCCGACTGGACCTTCGACCCCGCCGAACTCCGCCGCGCCTTCTCGCCGCGCACCCGAGCAATTGTTCTGAACACGCCCAACAATCCTACGGGAAAAGTTTTAACGCGCGCGGAACTGGAGACGATCGCCGCGCTCTGCATTGAATTCGACGCACTCGCCATCACGGATGAGATCTACGAACACATCCTGTACGACGGCGCGAGCCATGTTCCCATCGCGACGCTACCGCACATGCGCGAGCGAACGCTCGTCGTAAACAGCATGAGCAAGACCTGGGCGGTGACGGGATGGCGCACCGGATGGGTGCTGGGTCCGGCGGACCTCAGCGATGGCGTGCGAAAGGTGCACGATTTTCTGACCGTGGGCGCGGCGGCTCCCCTGCAACAGGCTGGCGTCACAGCGCTGAACATGGCGGACAGTTATTATGCGAACCTGGCGCACGAGTACGCCGAACGGCGCGACCTCCTGCTGGGCGTGCTGGAGCATGCCGGCTTCCGCTGCTGCCGCCCACAAGGCGCCTATTACATCATGTGCGACATTTCCACATTCGGCTTCAAAGACGATGTCAGCTTCGCGCGCCATCTGCTCGAAGACGCCGGTGTTGCGGCGGTGCCAGGATCGAGCTTCTTCGAGCAGCCCGAACGAGGCCGCCAACTCATCCGCTTCTGTTTTTGCAAGCGGCGCGAGACGCTGGAGGAAGCTGGCAGTCGCCTGGCCAGGCTACAATGAACGCCGCAATGAGCGCCGCACCCACAGACAGGACAACGTATCCGCCGCGATGGCCGGCCGCAGTCGCGGTGGTCGCGGTAGGGTTGCTGAACATGGTCCTGCCCGAACCGCTGAGCGCGGGTCCGTTCTGGCTTCTGTTTGCGATTGTTCTGGTGCTTCTTGTGCCGGTGATCCTTGCGCACCAACTCGGCAAATTCGCACTCAATCAGCGGCTCGGATATGTGCTGCTGGGTGTCGTGACGGTGTTCCTCATTTACTCGGTGAGCGCGCTGATCCTGGCGATGACCCAGCACCGCGAGACGCCATCAAAACTTCTGCTCTCGGCCGTCGTCCTGTGGCTCAGCAACATATTGCTGTTCGCATCGTGGTACTGGCGAATTGATGGCGGCGGGCCGCATGCGCGGGCGGTCCAGCCCGGTCACACCCATGGGGCGTTTCTGTTCCCGCAAATGACCATGAACGAAGCTGAGCGGCGTCATGCCGGCTTCGGTGACTGGAAGCCGGGTTTCATCGACTACCTGTTCCTCGCCTTCAACACCAGCACCGCGTTCTCACCCACCGATGTCCCGGTGCTCTCGCGCTGGGCGAAGGGCATGATGATGGTGCAGTCGGTGATTTCGCTGGCGACCATCGCGCTGCTGGCCGCGCGCGCGGTGAACATTCTCTGAATTCGCGCCTTCACCAGAGGCCCTCGAGACCCGGCCTCGATTCGCCCGCGCAGCTATTTCCTGCAGCATCGAGTGCTCGACGACAAGATACGCGTCCCATCGAATTACGGAAGTCTTACAACCTGCCGGCACAATCCCCGTTAGCCTGAGATTGCACGGATGTTATGACGACGACTATTGAGGCAGTTGCAGAGCTGCGCAGGGAATTCGCCCGCCGAGGCTGGAACGACAAAGCCACGAACCGGATTGTTCTCCAGCTTTTGATCCACGTGGCAATCGCGGTGGCGGGGGTCGCGATCTTCATGACCTGTCACAACCCGGCACTGCGGGCCCTCGGGATCATAGCCTCAGCCTTTGGCTCTATGGGAGTTGGGACGAATACCCACACCTCTACCCACTACGCCACCAGCGACAAACGCTGGGTGAACGAGGCCCTCAGCTACTTCGGGTATCCGATGTTTGTTGGTCTGTCGGCCACCTACTGGTGGCACAAGCACGTGGTGCTGCATCATCCGGCGCCGAACGTAGTCGGCGTTGACAGCGACTCCGACCTGTTACCGTTTTTCGCGGTCACCGCGGATGAAGTTCACGCCAGCTCCGGCCTGCGCCGTTTCTACTATGAACGCCTGCAATTCTGGATGTTTCCGTTCGTGCTCGCGCTGAATACTTTCGGTATACAGATGGCCGGTTGGGCGCACCTCGCACGCATGCTCAGCCATTCCAGGGGGCGAAGGGCCGCCCACTGGATCGATCTCGGGGCCATGGTCCTGCACTATTTGATCTGGATCGGTCTTCCACTCTTGTTCTGGCCAATGCCGGCAGTTGTCGGGTTCTACCTTCTGAGGAATACTCTGCTCGGGTACGCCATGTACGCTATCCTGGCACCGGGACATTTCCCGGCCGAAGCGCAGCGTACGACGGATGCAGAGCGGCACAGCGCCGGTTTTTTCGCGGTCCAGACTGCGGGAACGGTGAGTTTCCGAACGGGCTGGCTGGGACGCTTCCTGTGCTCGGGTCTCGAATACCAGGTTGAGCATCATTTGTTTCCAAATATCAGTCACGTCTACTACCCGGAGGTGAGCCTGGAGGTGCAGAAATTCTGCGCCACGCATGGGCTGCCCTATCGCTCGTACAGTTGGGGCACGGCTTTGTGGAAGAGCTGGGCGGTGCTGCGATTCCCCCAGGAAGTTGTAGGGCGGGCGCATGTGCCCGTGCCCGCCAATGTGGCCCACTCCCCCGTCTAGTGGCTGGTCTCGCCAAGCCGCACGTTAGCGCGGCGGGCCACACAGATGGGGATGAGGTTCGCGGACGATACCAACCTCAGCCGCGCGCCATTTGATCATCCCGACCATACACAGAGGACCGCCTTTATGGTTGTTTGCGCGTTCGCGGCGGCGAGATCGTCCGCCGGGAGCCCTCCGCCCGCTGGGCGAGACTCGGGAACAGGACGACCTGTCAGTCCTCCGGAGCGAATCGGGTCGCCGAACAGGGGACTTGTCGTGTGTTTTCGCGTGCAGGGCAAAGTCGCCCCTATCGGAGCGGCGGCGCAGGTGAGCCCGGTTGCCTAAGCGCTATGACCAGCACACTGCAGCACCCCCAGATAGGCGCTCCACGGCCCGACTGCGTTGCGATACTGGTGGGCCATCACGCGAGATAACTGATGGATATGGGTGAGGTCGTGAACGGCCCATGTCGCCACGAGTTCCGCCAGCGTCACCACTCCCAGCGATGGATGCTTTCCTCGCCGCGTCCAGTCTTCGTGCTGCAAATTCAGAGTCTGCAAGGCAGCCAGATTTTCCCTTCGCAGGCGGGCGAAATCGTCCAGGAGCTGGTCGAGCGACTTGCCTTGACTCTCTTCGAACTGCGCACGGCGGTCAAAGGGATCAAATTGCCGCGCTTCGCCTTTCTCCAGGATGATCCGCAGCCGCGGTATCCAGTCGGTGCGCTCACCGGCGATCAAGTGGCCCACGATGTCGAACGCGCTCCAGGTATCTCTTCCTTCGTTGCGGCGCACCCACATGTCGGGTAGCCCGCGCAAAAGCGCACTTAGGGAAGCGGGAGTGCGAATGAGAAGTGCGAGGGCCTCGGCCAGGCTGAATTCAGTCAAAACTTCCATCATGGGTGGATGCATGGCCCGGCGCTTAGGACTCAAGCGACTGAGTGCGGGCTCCATGAAAATCCCTAATCATCCGGCCTCCTCATCCCCGCGGTTTGACGATACTTCCCGGGTAACGCTTAAACGTTCGTGCGATCATCCAAAGATGCGCTCGCGCCCCGCGCGCCTGGCCTTTCTCCTCGCTACTCACGCGTTCTCCCAGACAGCCTCACTCGCCAGCTTCTCAGATCGCGGAGTCTTCCATCTCTACGTCAACGAGGAGCGTGTTGCCAGCCTGAACTTCGATTGGAAACCCGATGGTTACTATTGCGGCCGGATCGCCGTTACCCTCGGTGGCCAGACCGCGACTTTTTCCACCACACTCACACCCGATGCCGACGGCCGCTGGGTGAAGGCCGTCATCGAGGGTTCGGACGGCACCTTCACCTGGCGCCGCGACGGCAACTCCGTTCAGTTCGAAACGCCGTCCCTCAGCGGCCAGGGCACGTTCCCCAAAGATATTCTGGCTTTCGAGCCCTACTCGCCTTCGCTCATAACCCCGGCCTTGCTGCGCTACGACAAAAAGACCGGCGGCAAACAGATCCTGCTGGCCATCTCCCTGGACGCCCATCTGGTCGGCAGCCCGGCCGTTACCGTGGAGCGCCAGGATTCGTTTGACGTCTCCATCAACGGTAAGACCCTGCATCTCACCCGCTGGCTCTTTGCCCCCGCGGGCCGCGAATTTCACGCGCTCGCCGATGACGCGGGACGCATCTACCTGCTCTCCGGCATTCCCGGTATCGGCGGCGGCGTCTCGCCTCGCAACGTCTATTTCGTCCGCGAAAGTTACGAAAGCCTGCGCGCGCCCCCGCGCGACTCTGAGCCGCTCTCCCAACCCCAATACCGGGTGGAGCTCCGGTCTTCGGTCAAGCTGCCCATGAGGGACGGCATCCTCCTCGCCACCGACTTTTATCTGCCTGCGGGCGTCCCAAAATCCCCCGTCATCCTGATCCGCACGCCCTATATGAAGGAGATGGAGGAACTGTCCGCCCGCTTCTACGCCCGCCGCGGCTACGTCGTCGCCGTTCAGGACGTACGTGGCCGCTTTGCTTCCGAAGGCGTCTGGGAGCCGTTCGTTCACGAAGCCCAGGATGGCTACGACACTATCGAATGGCTCGCGCGCCAGCCCTGGTCGACCGGCAAGATCGGAATGATCGGCGCGTCGTATGTCGGGTGGGTGCAATGGTGGGCTGCCTCGCTGCATCCGCCGCATCTCGCCGCCATGATTCCCAACGTCAGCCCGCCGGATCCGCTCCTGAACCTGCCCTACGACCATGGCGTGTTCTCTCTCGCCAACAGCTCTCGCTGGGTATCGATGGTCGAGACCAACGCCGCTGGCGACGTCTCCGGCGAGAAGACGCGCGCTGTCGACCAAAAGGACCCATCCCAGTTGCTTCAACCCCTGCCCGTCAGCCATCTCGACGTGTCATTTCTGGGCAAGGTCTCGAACTACTGGCGCGATTGGTGCAACCATCCGGCGCGCGACGGCTACTGGATGAACCGCTCGTTTCTCGACAAACTCAATAACCTGACCGTTCCGGTATTTCACGAATCCGGCTGGTACGATGCGGACGGCATCGGAACGAAGTTGAACTATCTCCGGCTCGCCGCCTCTGGCCACGCAATTCAGAAAATGACCATAGGCCCATGGGGTCACACTGACACTGCGGAACAATCGTCTGACACGCAGGACTACGGCCCAGCCGCCGCCATCGACCTCCAGCGCGATTATCTCCGCTGGTTCGATCACTGGCTCAAAGGCATCGACAACTCCATCGTCAATGAGCCGCTTGTCTCCCTCTATGTGATGGGATCGAACCGCTGGCTGCACGGACCCACCTACCCATTGCCCGGCACCAGGTACGAAAAACTTTACCTGGCCGGCGGCGCCCGTCTCACTTTCCAACGGCCCACCGTCAACCAGCCGGGCGATCACTACACATATGACCCCGGTCACCCCACTCCCTCGCCCGCCTTCGATTCCGCGGGACCCGAATCAGTCGCCGCTCGCGACGACATTCTCATCTACACGAGCGATCCATTCGAAAAGCCTTACACCATCGCGGGACCGGTGAGAGCTGTCCTGTTCGCCGCGACCTCGGCACGCGACACCGATTGGTTCGTCTACCTTGTCGACCTCAACCCCGCTGGCAAAGCGACGAGCCTGTGGGGCAACGGCTCTGGGGGCCGTCTTCGCGCACGTTTCCGCAACTCGCTTTCTAAGCCTGAGCTCGTGACCCCGCGGAAGATCTACCGTTACGACATCGATCTCTGGCACACCGCCATCACCATCGCGCCCGGGCATCGCCTTCGCGTCGAAGTCGCTTCCGCCGAGTTCCCCGATTTCGACCGCAACCTCAACACCGGTGGAAACAACGAAACCGAAACCCAATTCGTCGCCGCCCGCCAAACCATCTACCATGACGCGGCCCACGCGTCCTACGTCCTTCTGCCGAGAGTCGAGTAGTCGTTCCTCTCCGAGCGAGGATCGGCGAAGAGTTCACGAACACGGCCAGACTGTTTTTTGGGACTGTTGTGCATCATGACCGGCGGGTACTCCCAGGCGCGGTGCAAAGTCATATGTGTTGCACGGAGCCCTTCACTTAACCGTTGCTAAAGCCAGCCTATTTCTCGGCCGATAGACGGTAAAGGTCACGAGGAATATGCCTGTCCGCGCCAGCCGCTACGGTGGCACCTGGAAGCTTCCGGGCATTTCGAGTGCGTTCTGTCGCGTCGCGCAGCTTTTCCGCGGCGACCGCGAGTGCAGGCACATCGATTTCAGGATTTTCGATTCGACATTGAGGTTCGGCCATCACCATCGCGTGCCGAAACGCGTGATGATATTGTGCCTGACGATTGCCTTCACCACAATTGCAGGCGAGTTGCCTGGCACGTGGACTGGCCCCTATCCCCCGTGTGACGGCTACGCCGAAGTCCTGAAGCGGGAGCCCATGAACCTCGGCGTCCGGTTCTCCACGTCAAACCCAAAACTGACAATGGAGTTTGCGCGTGCTATGAGCTTCTGGGCCAGCGTCCTCGAAATGAATTGGCACGAAGAGAATAGCCGGGCTTGCGCGATTCAAGTCGTCGACGGCGATCTCAGACTTTTTAAGCCCGGCGAAGTCGCCCGCGCCCAGTTCCCTGGCACGGCCGCGTTTCAGGGCTGGATCGCCTTCAGGCCAGGAATGTCCTTACCAGCAAATGACCTGTTTTTGACCGCCGTCCACGAGCTCGGACACGTGTTGGGGTTGCCGCACAGTTCCAATCCTTCGTCGGCTATGTTTTTCCTGGCTCTCGATGGTCCGGTGTTCCTCGATAGTGCCGACCTTGCGGCCCTGGCGGCTCGGCACCATCTGCGGGCTGCGGCTGGCACAGGCGAAGTCACCAAATCGGCCATTCAGGAGTGGAGACGGGTCTCGCCCTGAGGATTCGTTACGAGTAACGTATCGCGACGCAGCCGATCGAGGGGTGTCGCGACACGACAGATTCGCAGGACCGGCTTCCAGGCAGCAGAGATCTGATTTTCACGAAAGCAGCGGAAACGGCGGCGCCTATCACCTGGTCGTCCAATTCCGCGAACGCCCTGCCTCAGCTTTGACGCCCGCACTCACAACCGCATCGAACACCTCGTTCACGGGCTTCAGAATGCGCTCCCGCACGTTCACGTCAAAATCCACGTTGGCTCTCCTTGTTCTTTCTCAGAGGTCTGTGAGCCTCTTGTTCAGCCTTATCGTACATTGACCCTGCGGGGTGGAGTACCCGGAATGCGCAGGTGACCTTTAGCATTCGTCCCGCACACGCCGTTGGGGTGGAACGATAACCGTTAAACATCGCCAGCCGTCCGCGCCGGCCACTTTCCGCGGGCATCCGGTATTCATCACAGTGCCTCATCGGATCGCGATCAACAGGCCACCGCTTATGCCAACCGAGCGCTCATGCCCTTGTCGGAAACTGTAATCGAATGCCGGCTCGAGGTACCAGCCGAATTCGTGCTTTGCGGAAGGCCAGAACATAAAATCGAGCACAGCCTCTCCGGCTAGTGAGTTTGTCGTCACGCCGTACGCCCTTGTGTGAATCCACTCGGGTCCGACGCCGGCCATGAACTCCACTTTTTCGCTGAGAGTCCAAGGCTTCTTGAAGAGCAGGTCCGTATCCCATTCCGTCGAGTGACGGCGGAAGAGTGGCGCGATGCCTGCCTCAAGCTCCAGCCAATTCTCTATCGGAGTAACCTCAACCGCAAGGTCGGGGCCGAGGCTGGAGCCGCCGCCGAGATCCCGGCTGGCGGCCCCGCCAAACTCGATGACTGCTGCAGGCTCTTTATCGACCGACTGCGCGGAGGCGCGTCCAGGCCAGATGAACAGTGAAGCCAGCAACAGGGATTTTGTCGCGTTCATTTCGATGTGCTCATGTTCTGTATGGCGCGCATTTGCTAAAGCTTGTTCTTCAATTCCTGCAAAGGAATCGTCACCCGATATCGCGCGCCGCTGTCCGTTCCGATCAGCTCAAAGCGGCCTCCGACACTCGGTGGCCCGGACTGGCCGCCCAGGAAGGTCACCGACAGTTCCCGGACCCCTCCCGCGCCACCGAGCCCGACCCACGCCCCAGATTCGAGGCGAGTCGGTACGCCAATGATGAAGTGCATGTCCACTCTGATCGAGGCGCCCCCGCCGTCACCGAACATCGCTCGTACATCGAGTCTGTCTCCATCCCGCGTGCCCCGGAACGACGTGAGGACGAACCGCGAGACGTCCTGTCCGCCTTTGAGATTCTGAACCGGGTGGGTATCGTGCCCCCGGCAACCAGCCAGAACGACGAAACTCACCGCGGCCAAAGCGGTAACCCGTCGCTGCATCAATTCAGTCTAGTTGCTCTGCCTGGAGGACATCACGGGTCCGCGGGCCGAAGGTGGAATGATATCTCGTGTTATCGCCACGTGCGCTGGCTACTTTCCGAGAAACCCATCTTTCGTCCGCTGACTCGATTCCGCACCTAACAAGCGCTTTCACCGATTCTCACCGATTTGAGGAAACTGGCAACCTGGACGGCAGCAAGATTGAAATCCATTTCGCGGGCGCTCTTCTTATCGCACTTTTCGCGCCTTCCGCGCGTCGGCGCTCAGGAAGATGGCCTGACCATCCATCACGGCGTCGTGCTCACTCTTTCGTCAGTGTCGCGATGAGCCTGAGATCGGCGCCGGCCATTACTGTGATCTCTCGGCTCCAGGACTGGTAACCCGCCAGACTCACCTGTACGGTGTGCTTGCCGGGAGAAAGTCGCACTGACGTTGGCAGATTTCCCACAAACGACCCATCCACGGTCACATCGGCGCTCTCGATGGAGCAGGTGACCGCCACGGTACCGTAGTCTCGTGCAGGTGTGGATGCCACCGGCGGTGGTGGAACTGTGACCGGTGGCGCCTCTGGTTTGACGGCCGTCTTCTGGGTCGAATCCCTCGCCAGTTCCTCGGAGACTTGCGCGTAGAACTGGTCGGCCATGCGGTCGCCTGCGTTGAACGAGAAACCATCACCACTTTCCTTATGCTGAACGTTGATCACGAGGGCGCATTTTGCTTCCGTCTCCGCCTCGACGGATGCATTGGCAACGAATCCGCTTGAGAGCGGCGATCTGCCTGTCTCGAAGGTGAACATCAAGCGCTTCTCGTCGACGTAGGTGACCACATGTCGTTCCCTTGCGGTTCTGAGGGCTGCATCGAATACCTGAGCAGCCGAGTTGTCGTATTCCTTGCGCTTCGGCTTGGCGAAGGCCGGAACCTGCGCGAGTATGAGTGCCGCGGAAACCGCGAAGAGGATTCTTTGTGTCATGGTGATTCGGTCCTGAGCAAGCGCCTCTCGATTCTTTCATCAAACGGACGTGTCTGCAAACCTGCCAGTTCCGATCACCGGCGGTGTAGCCGGGAACCTGGCCGGTCACACTGCCCGCCCGCTGCACGTATCTCGCCCGCAGGAACCGCTCCCGCGAGGGGCAGACCTCGTCAGCCCCCACCCCAACTTCCGAAGCAACGCGGGCGGTCGCGCTGCTGAGGGGTAGTGACAGAATAGTGACAATAGCGGCCCGGAAACGGAAAAGCACCAGAATGTCATTGTGACAGGCACGGTAAGTTACGGGTATCAGGTAAGATAGATCTCGGAGGAATGGGTGAGTGGTTGAAACCGGCGGTCTTGAAAACCGTTAACGGGGAAACTCGTTCGGGGGTTCGAATCCCTCTTCCTCCGCCATTTTCAAATCTCCCGCATCGTCAGGCGTTCAGAATTGGGAACTGATGCGCCTCGTTCACTGGTTGCGTGGCCGGGTTCAGAAGCTCTCCGATCCTGCGCGAGAGGTCACCACTTCCGAGTGACGCTGGATTGCCCTCGCGATCCGACCGACGGAAAGGTGCCTTGGGCAACCGTCTTGGCGTTTTGCGAAAACGCAATTGATGCACCACTCAGCAGAATCGTCGTCCTTGCCAGCAACGAAATACGCGACCTCTTCAGCATTATCGGAATCGACAAGTCAAACAGAATTATAAGACGATGAGGGCTGTTTCGTCGCATGTCGCGAGAAAGTCGCGAACATCTCCGCACGATTCTGATCAGCCTCCTCGGCTGAGCGACACCTTCGCCTGTTTAATCGGCGCATACAGAATCGGCACGCGCCACCAGTCCTCGTTTTCGAATTTCAGATTGAGGGCAAGCTCTTCGGGAAAAGGAATGCCAAGCGCAGCGCGAAGGTTTACAGCATTGTCTTGGGCCACCCTTTGCCAATCGGCCAAATAGCCAAAGATTCTGTCGCTGGCAACTCTGTCGTCGTAACACTGCCCGGATTCTATAACTCCCCCGCCCGGCGACAGGTAAACCGCACCGTCAGACATCGCAGTCGCGAAGTTCCGATTCCGATATTGAAGCGCGAGTCTTTCGCTGGCCGGCAGAGGTTCAGGGGGAATCCCCGCGACTCTGCCTTCGGCGGTCTCCGGCCAATTGTCGTGCAGAATCTGAAGCAATGACGTATTCACCCATACCTGCGGATCATCATGCGGGAGCGCCTGAATGACAAATACGTCTGTATCAGTGATCTTTGCGAACAACACATCGTCGGAGCCGCGCCGCCGAAAATGAAGGTGCTGAATTCCATCTCTGTTCAGGAGCGGATCGTTTTTGTCCGAGGACTTTTTCTTGGCGATGTCGCGACTCAAATACGGCTTCAAGTCGCCGCCTTCACGGATGAGCTTCGTCAAAGCGGAATAGTCGTTCGCATACTGCGGTGGAATACACAGCTCCTTCGATTCATGTATTGTCCTCGCTGATCGGCGAGGGATTCGCCGCTTCGCGTTGAGGTATCTGTCAGTGTTCTCTTCAAGAGTGCGAGATTGGCGGAACGTCAAGCCGTAGGCCGTCATGTCCCTTCGAATGAAATCGGCCCAATCGGCTCTAAAATCCACCTTAAGCATGGGATCAGCTGTGAATGGGACACTGGACTGGTGCTGCGCCAACGGGTCCGGCTGAGCGCCGGGCATCGGTCCTGAAATCGGATCGAAGTAGTTGCCGCTTGACTCATTGCGTGCCACTGCCATCCCCATCGCTGCCGCCGCCGCGTATGGGTTACTTGAATGGATCACAAACGTGCGCGATCTCTTCTTCACAATCCCATTAGAACTCCGCCGAGGGTGGATACGCCACCCCAGCATCGCCGTCCCAGCTTGCAGGTCGGCTGTGGTCCTTTTGCGACGCCCACCGCGTCTCCCTTTCGAACCATGATCCCTGTGATGCGCTGGCGCGATTACCCCTTGCCGTCGCAAACGGCATAAACTATCTTGTTGGCGCTGAAGATGAACCTCAAAGCGACCGTGCTGTTCGTATCGATAGCCTCGCCCCTTGCGCTAATTGCACAAGATCGCTGCCCCGTCGTCGGCGACACGATAACGGTCACTGGCCAGGTGTCCATTCTGGAAGTGAACGGCCTGAAGTTGCCGGATCTTCACCCGAAGACCTTCCCAAATCGCTTTCAGCCGATTTGCATAATGGTCAAGCCATACATCGGAGCTGGCGTCGGTCGAGTGGATCGAGTTGTAGGGCAAATCGGACATATGTGGCTCGCCTCGGCGAAACAGAAGGACGCCAACGGGAATATCGACTGGAAGCGGCCGGAGCCGATTCCAACTGACGTGTTCTTGGAAGTGACTGGAAAGCTAATCGGCCAAAGTGGGGACCGACTCGGTAGTCCCCCATACGGGACCTCGGAAGTGACGCTGGAGATAAGCAACGTCAAAAATGTCGACGATGAAATAAACAATGCGGTGAAAGCGTGGCGAGATGATTGCGTCCAGTGGATAGCGGCCCAAGTTACTCCCGAAGCTACGGCAACATGGAAGAACCAGCCACGAGCC
>JBEKFB010000054.1:0-16330 GCA_050013535.1 Bryobacteraceae bacterium
CTCTTAATGCGCGCCAGAGCGCCGATCAGCCTCTTGTTGCCCAGACAAAATCCCACGCGCCAGCCGGCCATGTTGAAGCTCTTCGAGAGCGAGAAAATCTCCACGCCGATTTCCTTCGCGCCCTCCACCTGTAGCAGACTGGGCGGTTGATAGCCATCGAAGCCGAGGTCGGCGTACGCGAAATCGTGGACAATCACCGTGCCGTGCTTTGCCGCCATGGGCACCAGCTCGCGGAAGAAATCGATCTCGACACACTGCGTGGTGGGGTTGTGCGGAAACGAAACCAGAATCATTTTCGGCTTCCGTGATGTGCGATAGAGATCTTCGAGCGAATTCAGGAAACTGGCCGGGTCGGGCATGGGAATGGTGCAGGCGTGGCCTTCGGCCATAATGACGCCGTACTGATGGATCGGGTACGCGGGGTTCGGCGAAGCCACAATATCGCCCGGCCCGATCACCGCGAACAGCAGGTGCGCCAGCGCGTCCTTTGCGCCGATGGTGGCAATGGCTTCCGTTTCCGGGTCCAGCTCCACGCTGTAGCGGTCCTTGTAGCGCTTCACAATTTCCTCGCGAAGCCGGGGAATGCCGCGCGACATGGAATAGCGGTGGTTGCGCGGGTTGCGTGTGGCTTCCACCATCTTGTTCACCACCGCCCGAGGCGTGGCGCCGTCGGGATTGCCCATGCCGAGGTCCACCACATCCTGCTGTGCCGCGCGCGCCTTTGCCTTCATCTCGTTGATGACGGCGAACACGTAGGGCGGCAGCTTTTGGATGCGATAGAACTCCTGCTGAGTCTCGACGGTTGACATATGAAACCATTCTACGTTCGCCGCCCCTTGTACCCTGAAGCTATGCTGACCGATCTCGTCCAGATACGCCGCATGGGCGAGCAGAAGCGCGAGGAGAATGGCCGGCTTCGCGCCTGGCTGAAGCGTCACAACTTCGTGGAGCGGCGTCTGAAGCGCATCGCCGAAGAAGTGGCTGAAGCGACGGACTGTCTGGCCTGCGCCAATTGCTGCCGCGTCGCCACGACAAAAGTCAACGAGCGCGACATCGAGCGGCTGGTGAAATTCGTCGGGATGAAACGGGCCGACTTCCTGAAAGAATACACGGCGATGACTGACGACGAAGGGCGAGTGCTGCGGCGCAACGAGCACGGCTGCGTTTTCCTCAGCGGCAACGCGTGCACAGTATATGAAGGGCGCCCCGGCACCTGCCGGGATTTCCCGCATCTGACGCATGGCGCGGGATCGTTTCTCAGCCGCATGTGGGAAATGCCGGATCGCGCCACGTTTTGCCCGATTGTTTACAATTCACTCGAAGCCTTCAAGGATGAAACCGGTTTCAAGCGGTAGAGAATATGCGAGGCTGTTAGAAGTATGACTCCATCCACCAGAGCTCTGCTTTGCGGCGCTGCAGCCGCCATACTCACTCTCACGGCTCAGGATTCGAAAACGCTGCACCCTGAGATGACCGTCGCGGCCGATGCCGGAACCTGGGATCATCCCGCGGCCACGCTGGGCCAGAAGCCGTCGGCCGAGTGGACCGACACAACCGTTAGCGCCGGAGTCGCAAAGAAGCCGCTCGAAGGCAAGGTGGTGACCGTCACCGGCGAAATCATCGACCTTTCGTGCTATCTGCAACTCGGCAAGCACGGCGAGAAGCACAAGGCCTGCGGGACGAAGTGCCTCCAGAGCGGTCAGCCCGTCGGTCTGCTCACACGCGACGGCGAAGTTTACATGCTGATGGCCGAGGAGCACGACCCGCGCCGCGATGGCCAGACCGGCAGCTTCCGCCAGGCGGCCATCGACAATTTCGCGAAGATCGTCGAGGTCACCGGCACCGCGACAACAGTGAACGGCTACCGCGCGATTTATCTGCAGGGTTACGTCTCGAAGTAACCGGACACGCGGCGCCAGCCGCGTGATCTCGGGGCTAGACACAACGCGGCTGGCGCCGCATGTCCTCGCGACTCACGCTTTGCGTGAGCGCGCCGGGCGCGGTTCCGGCGGAGGAAAAGCCGCTGCGCTGGCCGCCAGTGTAACGGGTGGTATCCACACGTTCCCGGTGACCTCAGCCATGTAGCGGTGCGACAACCCCTCGGCATCACGGGTGAAGGTCAGGTCTCCGTCTTCGTAATCGATACACAGCGCATCGCCGCCACGCACCTGGTCGGTAGCGATCAGATTCGACATCGGCTTCACCACCAGCCGTTCGATCGCCCGCTTCAGATGCCGCGCGCCGTACTTCACGTCGGATCCCTCGTTGAGCAGGTGTTTCTTACCGTTTTCCGTCACCTTGAAGATGAACGCCTTGTCGCCGCTGCCGCGCAACACGCGTTGCTGCACCAGGTTCAGCTCGATGTCCACAATCTTCTTCAGCTCCTCCGGGCCCAGAGGCTTAAACGTGACAATCTTATCCAGCCGGTTCATGAACTCGGGAGTAAATTTGCGGCGAGCGGCTTCCACCGCGGTGCGCTGCAGTTTGCCTTCCAGCTTCTCATCGCACGCGGTTCCATCGGCGATAGCCTGGGACCTCGCCACGGCCCCGAAACCGAGACGCGGGTTCATCAGCGCACTCATTTCCTGAGCGCCCAGATTGCCGGTCATGAAAACCATGCAGTTCGAGAAATCCACGCGGCGGTTATCGCCGAGCGTGAGCGTGGCCTTGTCCAGGATGCCCAGCAGCAGGTTCCATAATGCGTCGCTGGCTTTCTCCACTTCATCAAACAGCACGAAGCTCAGCCGCACCTGATCCGTGTGATGCTCGTTCAGAGCTTCCTGGCTCAGCAGCGCGTGCGTTTCGCGGTGTCCCAGATAACCCGGGGGCGAACCGATCAGCTTGGCGATTTCGTGGCTGTGCTGGAACTCCCCGCAATCCACCTTGATTACTGCACGCGCATTCCGCAGCAGGGTTTCGGCAGTGGCTTCCACAATACGCGTCTTGCCCGAACCCGTGGGTCCCAGGAACAGAAAACTTCCCACCGGCCGCCCGGGTGCATTCATGCCGGACAAGTGCGTCTGATAAACGCTCACGATCTGCTCAACTGCCTCATCCTGGCCGACCACAAGCCGGCTCAAATTACTCTTCAGCCCGTCCGCGTCGCGTCCTGTCCTGGTCGGGTCGAGTTTGAGTGCACGTGCCATCCGAGTTTTACTCCCTGGAGTACACCTCAAAAGTGGGGCGGCGGCCCGCTTTTCTCATGGACTTGTTTAGTCCATTCACTTTCGAGATGCCAATGAAGATGCATTTGGGTCTCCACGCACTCCGGACACGTCTTTTCATCAAGTTGAAGAGAATCGCCTGAAGTCAGCGTACCCCTTGACCAATTTCGGTGTACTGAATCCTGCGTTCCCTGGCTGACTTTGGGGGAAAACTCGCAAGTAACATTGGCCCCACGCACCGTGCAACCGACAAAGGGCACAGGTCAAACCGATACCGCACCCGGCACAACGGCAACGGCTTTATCCGGGCCAATGGCCGGCTATGAGAGCTTGCCGCTGTGCCAGAATTAGGAAAGTGCCTTCGCCGATGGATGTTCATCTTGATAAGTACGATGGGCCGCTCGACCTGCTTCTCGACCTGATCCGCAGGCAGCAGATCAATGTCTATGACATCCCCATCGCTTCCATCACCGCGCAGTACCTGGAATACATGCAGCGCGCCGTGGAGCTGGACATCGAGCTCGGCTCGGAGTTCGTGTTCATGGCGGCGACGCTGATCCACATCAAGTCGCGGATGCTGCTGCCGCGCGACCCCGAGCTGGAGAAAATCTCGCCTGAGGAAGATCCGCGCAGGGAGCTGGTGGACCGGCTGCTCGAACACGAGCGCTTCAAGAACGCGGCGGAGATGCTGCAGCAGAAACGAATGGTGGAAGAGGCGGTCTGGTCAAATCCGCGCATGGGCGAGTTCCTTTCCGAGGACGAGGCGCCGGCGCTCGCTGTAAACTTGTTCGACCTGGTGAAGACTTTTCAGCAGGTGCTCGAACGCAGGCGCGACCGTCCCACTTATGAGGTCGGCCGCGAGACGATTTCAATTCCCGAGATGATCCGTTACCTGCGCGGCGTGCTGAAGCGGCTGCCAGCCGGTAAGGCCGCATCGGCCACGGATCTGTTCGAGCAACAACGCACCCAGCGCGCGATGATCTGCCTGTTCCTGGCGATACTGGAACTGGTGAAGATTCAGGCCATCGAGATGACACAAACGGATGCGTTCGGCGACATCGGCCTCCTGCGCACGGAGACGTTCGATCAAACCGCGGATTCCGAAGAAGCGCTGGCGGCGATTGAGCAGGATTACAACTGACCGAAATGGAAGATATTGAAGTGAACACACGGTCCGCCGATGGGGCGAGCGAGCCAGCGGAGCGCGAGATCCCGGAAGAAGCAGTCGTCGAGCAATTGCTGATTGTGGAAGACACCTCGGCTCCCGATCAGGAACGGGCTCGGATTCGGGCCGTCATCGAAGCAGTGGTTTATGTAACCGACGAACCGCTCACCGTCCAGCAGATCGCTTCGGCGCTGAACCATCCTATCGATAAAGTGCAGGCGATCATGGAAGAGCTGATTGCCGACTACAGTCGCCCGGAGCGCGGTCTCAGCATTCGCGAAATCGCCGGAGGCTACAAGATGGCCACCCGGCCAGAGCACCATGAGGCTGTGCGGGAGTTCGTGCGCAACCTGAAGCCGCCGTTGAAGCTGTCTCTTCCTGCGCTGGAGACGCTGGCCGTGGTGGCGTATAAGCAGCCGATCACCGCACCGGAGATCATGGAAATCCGCGGCGTCCAGGGAGCGGGTGTTCTGAAGACGCTTCTTGACAGAAAGCTGATTGCATCGGCTGGACGGAAGAACGTCGTTGGTAAGCCGATTCTTTACAAAACAACGCGGGAGTTCATGATTCAATTCGGCTTAAACGATCTGTCCGAACTGCCGACGCTGAAGGAATTCGAGGAGCTGAGCAAGCTGGCGCTTAGCGATTCGGAGCCGGACGCCGAGTCGGCAGTGGTCGGGATTGAGATTGACGAGACGCCTCTTTCCGAGGCGCCCGTTTCCGAGGAAGGCTAATCCCGCACATGGCCGAAGAGAGGCTGCAAAAGCTGCTGGCCCACGCCGGTGTCACCAGCCGCCGCAAAGCTGAACAGCTCATGATCGAGGGCCGGGTCACCGTCAACGGCAAGGTGATTGTTGAGCTGGGGACGAAAGCAGACCCCGCGCGAGACCATATCAAAGTGGACGGCAAGCTGATTCGCTTTTCTAATCGCCAGGTATATTTCGTTCTGAACAAGCCCACCGGCTACGTCACCACTGCCAGCGATCCCGAGGGCCGGCCGACGGTGCTCGATCTGATGAAGGGCGTGCGCGAGCGTGTCTACCCGGTGGGTCGCCTCGATTATCACAGCGAAGGGTTGCTGCTGCTCACCAACGACGGCGAGTTCGCGAACCGCATCACGTCCGCCAAGAATCACGTCGTGAAAACCTATGTGGTGAAGGTCACCGGCGCACTCAGCCCGGAGCAGGAGACGTCGTTCCGCGAGGGCATCACTTTGGATGGACGGCGCACCGCTCCCGCAGGCCTGAAGCTGATTAGACGCGCGAAGAATCCCTGGTACGAAGTGAAGCTGACCGAAGGCCGGCAGAATCAGATCCGGCTGATGTTCAAGTATTTCGGCAGACTGGTGGAGAAGCTTCGCCGCGTGAAGATCGGCTTTCTGGAGCTGGGTCCCATCAAGACCGGCGAGTACCGGCCGCTGACTGCCGGCGAAGTGGCGCGTTTCCGGCAGGTGCTGAAGCTGGACGAGTAGCGTCAAGCAGGAAACGCGGCTGGCACCACATGTCCCTTAGCGTGCCACACTGGACATTTGAAAGGCGGCAAGAAAGCCTCGCGAGTTCGCGCGTTAAAGAAACGTGATGAGGCGACCGCCGCGATGAACCGCCGCTTCCTGAAGCGAATCCGCAGTGCTCCGGATCGGGGAACGGGCGGCCACATCCGCTGGAGCAGAGAAGAAATGCACGAGCGCTGACATCACCCCGAATCGCTGGTCAGCCAATCCTGCGAATGGTGCTCCAGCGCGATGCGGACCAGTTGACTACGCGTGCGCACGCCGGTCTTGTCGAATAGTTGCTGCATTACCGCCTTCACGGAGCTCTCGGAGATCTGCAGATTCGCGGCAATCTCCTTGTTCGTTAGCCCCTCGAATACGCCTTTCAGGACGGACCGCTCACGCGCGTTCAGCGGCTGCGCCGTGCGGTGTTCTTCCGTCCTGCCACTTGCGCCGGCCACCAGCGATCGAACCGCTCGCGAATCGAGCCAGGTCTCTCCGCTGCGCACCTTGTAAATCGCTTCCACCAGTTGCGCGGGAGGACTGTGCTTGAGAAAAATACCGGACGCGCCGCTCTCCAGCGCCCGCAGCGTGTCGGCATCGGTCATCCCCGCAGTCACCATCAGGATGTGGCCGGCGAATGCGCGCTGCTTCGCCTCATCGAGAAAAAGTGTGCCTTGCTCCTCGCCGAGGTCGTAATCGAGAAGCACGATATCGACGGGCTCGCTGTTCATCACGTCCAGGGCTTCCGCCGCCGTGGCGCAGCTTCCGATGATGCAGAGGTCCGGCTCAGCCTGGAGCAGCCGGCTGAGGCTCTCGCGAAAGAGGCTGTGATCGTCGATCAACAGGATTCGAATCGGCTGGGGCATGCTCGCTGTTCTCCGCGCCCGATGGCGCCGGCGATAACTCTACAACAAACGTCGAGCCCTCCGCCTCGGGCTCATAGCGCAGCTCGCCGCGGAACGAACGCATGAAGGCGCGCGATAGATATAAGCCGAGCCCGGTGACCTTGGCCTGTTGCTGAAAAGGCCGGAACAACAGGTCGGGGTGAGAGACGCCGCTGCCTGTGTCCTGCACTCGCACTGTGACGCGGTGCTTCTCGACGTGGGCGCTCACCGTGAGTTCCCGCCGCGCCCGATTGACCAGCGCTCGCTCGCTGTTCTTGGCGAGATTCAGGAACACCTGCATGAGGCTTTGACGATCAGCCCACACCGGCGGAAGATCGTCGCTCACCTCCCAGCGCACCGCGATGCCATTCTCCCGGAACGAAGGCTCGATGACGATGCGCAGCTCGTCCATCAGCGACGACAGATCCACGGCGGTTGCCTGGTTCGCGGTTTGACGAAGTTCCATCGCCGCGATCTTCTCAAGGCCGCGGATCAGTGTCCCCAGCGCTTCGAAATCCTGATTACCTGCAAGTGCGCCGCCGCGCGCAAGATTTGCATGCACCACGGCAATCGCGCCGCAGACGTTGCGAATCTCGTGCGATACCGCGCCGACAAGAATCCGCGAACCGGTGAGCAGCTGATGCAGCCCCACTTCTTCGCGCGTGCGCAGTTCCTCGGAAGTGTCCACTATCATCGCCGCAAGGCGCGGTCCGGAGCTGGTGCGGTACGTGGAGAACCACACGTCGGCGAGGAAGACCTCGCCACCTTCACGACGGCCCCGGCACTGCATCACTGTGCGAAACGAGCCTCGACGAAGATCGGGGCTCGGAACATTGACCAAAGCTGGGATGTACGCTCCAATCGAGCGGCCCGGCAGCGTGCCGGTACCCACGCCCAGCAGCCTGTGCGCCGCGCCGTTGGCCAGCAACACCTGACCGTCTGAATCCGCGGTCAGGATGGCGGCGGGACTGCTCTCCACCAGAACCTTGAGCTGCTCTTCGGCTTCGCGGCGGGCTTCGCTCTCCGATTCAATCCGGTGGAGGTGCTCTGCCTCAAGACGGCGGCTGCGCGCGACTTCGCGAGAAAACATCCCGGTGATGAAGAAGGCCGCAAATACCAGGATGTTGCGCGGTACGCCGGTCTCGCTGAACCATTGCTCGCTGCCGAACGCCTCGGTGAGGACCGTACACAAGGCGGCCACAGCGGCGATCTGCCACCGGTTCAACACGCCGCCCACCAGCAACATCGGCAGGAGATAAAGGAAGCCGAGCTGAATCGGATCGACAATCCGCCAGTCCGCGAACGCCACCACGGCGATGATCAGGCCCGCCCTGGTGAGAACGGCCGTGCGGCTGCCGCGTAGTAGGTACGACAACATAAAGTCCCCGTCTGCCTGCTTTACATTTTAGTTCGATACTGTGACATGACCGCAATAAAATGGCCGCAAGATATACAAAGCAATCGCAAGATATGGCCGAAAGATAGTGGCTATGCCAAGACTCAGCCGCTACTTTAGAGAGTTGAGCTTCGTGCGCCTGCAGATATGTGTACCGTTGATCGTCGCCTGTCTAACCTCCGCGGCGATGGCTCAGCAGGCGTTTACCTGGGAGCAGATCAAGGGCCGGTTTGAGGCGGAGAATCCGACGTTGCGCGCGGGGAAGCTGAACATTGACGAGTCCAAGGCGGACGAGATCACCGCGTATCTGCGCCCGAATCCGGATTTCACGTTGGCTCTCGATCAGATCAACCCGTTCTCTACGCAGCCGCCGCCCAATGGTGGGCCGAACGTGTATTCGCCGTTCGCTTATGCGTTTCCCGATGCCTCCTTCAGCTACCTGCATGAGCGGGCGCACAAGCGCGAGCTGCGTCTGGAAAGCGCCGAGAAGGCTACCGCGATTGCCCAATCGCAGCAGGCCGATCTGGAGCGCAACCTGCTTTTCAATCTGCGTGGCGCATTCGTGCAGGCGCTGCAGGCAAAGGCCGTGCTGGCGCTGGCGAAGGAGAATCTTGAGTACTACGACAAGTTCCTCACGGTGAGCCGCGACCGCTTCAATGCCGGCGACATCGCCCAGGTAGACCTGGACCGGCTGGAGTTGCAGCGGGTGCAGTACGAGTCCGACGTGCAAACCGCGCAGGTAAACCTGCGTACGTCGAAGATCCAGCTTCTGATGCTGCTGAATGAGCGCACGCCGGTGGAGCAGTTCGACATCACCGGCCCGTTCGATTTTCCCGATCAGGTCGCCGCGAAGGACGAGTTCCGGACCATGGCGCTGGATACCCGGCCGGACTTGAAGGCTGCTCTGCAGTCGGTGGATAAAGCGCAGACCGATCATAAACTGGCCATCGCCGACGGCTCCACCGACCCGACGTTCAGCGCGGACTTCGCGCGCAATCCGCCAATTCCGGTGTATCTGGGGGTGAGCGTGTCGATTCCGCTGCGCATCTTCGACCGCAACCAGGGCGAGAAGCTGCGCACTCAATTGGATATTGCGCGCAACGAACGGCTCCGCGATGCCGCCCGCGCGCAGGTGTTCAACGATGTGGATTCGGCGTGGGAGACGCTGAACAGTAATCTCACGCTGCTGCGTCCGTACAAGGCGAAATACCTGCGGCAGGCGGTGAGTGTGCGCGATACCGTTTCGTTTGCCTATCAGCATGGCGGCGCGTCATTGCTCGATTTTCTGCAGGCGCAGCAGGATTACCGGAGCATTCAGGTGAGTTATCTGAATCTGATCGGTTCGTATTTGACCGCCGCGGGCCAGTTGAATCTCGCGGTGGGCCGGGAGGTCATCCAATGAAAACCCGTATTCTGATCGCGGCAGTGTTGGGTGGGGCGCTCTCGCTGCTGCTTACTGGCTGCGGTGGAGATGGAAAGGCCGACACTACCGCCGAAGCGCCGCCGCCCGCCAAAGTGGAGCATGAATCGGATGCCGGTCTGGTGAAGGTGGATCATCCCGAACAGTTCCCGCTGACCACTGCGGGCACGTACAGCGCCGCTCCAACGCTAAACGTCACCGGCGCCGTGAACCCCGATGTGTCCCGGCAGATTCCGGTGATCTCGCTCGCTTCGGGCCGCGTGGTGGAGATCGACGCGCGCCTCGGCGACACCGTGCGCAAAGGGCAGCGCCTGATGCGCGTGCAGAGCAACGATATTGCGCAGGCATTCTCCGACTATCGCCAGGCGGTTGCCGACGAGACGCTGGCCAAGGCGCAACTCGACCGCTCCAAGCTGCTGTATCAGAAAGGCGCAATCGCCCAGAAGGATCTGGAAGTGGCGCAGGACACTTTCGAGAAGGCGAAGGTCACCACCCAGACCGCCGTTGAGCATCTGCGGGTGCTGGGCGCCGACATCGATCATCCCAGCGCTCTGGTGGATATTTTCGCGCCGGCTTCGGGCGTGATCACCGAACAGAACGTGACCGCGTCGGCGGGCGTGAAAACGCTGGATAATTCGCCGAACCTGTTCACCATCACCGATCTCTCCGACGTCTGGATTCTGTGCGACGTGTATGAGAACGATCTGCCCTACGTGCGCATGGGCGAGTTCGCCGACATTCATCTGGCCGCCTATCCGGGCCTGACGCTCAAGGGGCGAATCGCGAATATCGGGCCCATTCTCGATCCCAACATCCGCACGGCGAAAGTGCGCCTTGAAGTAAGCAATCCGGGAATGCTGCGGCTGGGTATGTTCACCACAGCGACCTTTTATGGACTGAGGAAAGAAACCCACGCCACCGTTCCCGCGGCTGCGGTGCTCCATTTGCACGACCGCGACTGGGTTTACGTGCCCGCCGGGAATGACCGCTACCGCCGGGTGGAAGTGGCTGGCGGCGCCATGCTCGCCGGCAATCTGCAGGAGATCAGTTCGGGCATTCAGCCCGGCCAGCAGGTTGTTTCGAACGCCCTGATTCTTCAAAACACCGTCGAACAGTAAGGTCGAACAGTAAGCATGATTCGCGCGCTTGTCGATTTCGCCCTCAACAATCGCCTGCTGGTTATCGCTGCGGCTCTTCTGCTGCTGGTGTGGGGCGCCATTTCGTTTCACAATCTGCCGGTGGAAGCCTATCCCGACGTTGCCAATAACTACGTCCAGGTCATCACGCAATGGCCGGGCCGCGCGGCCGAAGAAGTGGAACAGCAGGTGACCATTCCACTTGAAATCGTCATGAATGGCATTCCGCACCTCGAGCATCTGCGGTCCACTTCGCTCTTCGGCCTCTCCAGCCTGATGCTGATTTTCGACGACCAGTCGGATAACGATTGGAATCGGCAGAAAGTGCTCGAGCGCTTGTCGGAAGTTACTCTTCCCGCGAACCTGCAGCCGCAGATCGGCACCGATTACAGCCCCGTGGGGCAGATCTACTGGTATACGCTGCACAGCACGAATCCTGCCTACGACCTGATGGAGCTGAAATCCATCGAGGACTGGACACTCGAGAAGCAGTTCAAGTCCGTGCCGAACGTTGTGGACGTGAGCAGCTTCGGAGGCATCACGCGCGAATACCAGGTGCGCCTCGATCCCGACAAGCTGGTCGATTACCAGTTAAGCCTCGCCCAGGTGGAGCAGCAGCTTTCAAACAACAACACCAACGCGGGCGGCAGCTTCATCGAGGCAGGCCTGCAGGAAGTCAATGTGCGCGCGGTTGGCCTCTTCGAGCACAGCGCCGACATCGCCCGGACGGTTCTGAAGACGTCCAGTGGGACACCGGTGCGCATTACCGATATCGCCGCGGTCGCGCAAGGGCCGAAGATTCGCCTTGGACAGATCGGCAAGGCGATCCATCGAAGCGACGGGACCATCGTCGATAACGACGACGTTGTGGAAGGCATCGTGCTTTTGCGCAAGGGTGCTGAATCGGACGCCACGCTGCGGGCGATCCACGAAAAAGTGAAAGATCTGAACGAACACGTGCTGCCGCCGGGCGTGAAGATTGTTCCGTTTCTTGATCGCAGCGATCTGATCCACTACACCACGCACACGGTGATGCACAACCTCACCGAAGGCATCATCCTGGTGGTAATTATATTGTTCCTGTTCCTCGGTAACGCCCGCGCGGCGTTGATCGTCGGCCTGACCATTCCTTTCGCGCTGCTGTTCGCCTCCATTTGTCTCGATCTCCGCGAGATTCCGGCCAATCTGCTGTCGCTGGGCGCACTCGATTTCGGCATGGTGGTGGACGGCGCGGTGGTCATGGTGGAGAACATCGTGCGGCACCTGGGGCAGGTCGAGGATGTGGAGCGCACGCCTCTTGAGCGCATTCGCATAGCCGCGCACGAGGTGCAGCGGCCGGTCTTCTACGCCATCGGTATTATCATCACCGCGTATCTGCCCATTTTCACGCTGCAGAGCGTGGAAGGCCGCTTATTCAAACCGATGGCTTGGACCGTGGCCTTCGCGCTGCTGGGCGCCATTCTGTTCTCCATGCTGATCGCGCCGGTGCTGTCGAGCCTGGTGTTTCGCGGGGGAATCAAAGAGTGGCACAACCCGGTTCTCAAACATGTGACGGTCCGCTATCGCGTGTCCGTGCGTTGGGCCATTCATCATCGCTGGGTCATGGCGAGTGTGGCCGCCGTCGCCATCGGCGTTTCACTTTATCTGGCTCTCGGCGGAGTCATCGGCTCCGAGTTCCTGCCGCATCTGGATGAAGGCGCAATCTGGGCGCGTGGCACGCTGGCGCCGAGTACCGGTCCCACCGAAGGCGCTCGCCTGATGAATCAGGCGCGGCTGATGTTCTCCTCGTTTCCGGAGGTCACGCAGGTGGTCTCGCAAGTGGGGCGCCCGGATGACGGAACAGACACTACCGGCTTCTTCAACACCGAATACTTCGTTGACCTCAAGCCGAAAGATCAATGGCGCGCGGCGTTTCACGAGAATAAAGACGAGCTGATTGGGGCCATGGACCGCGAGCTGGAAAAAACGCCCGGCGTACTCTGGAACTTCTCGCAGCCAATTTCGGACAACGTGGAAGAGGCGGTGAGCGGCGTGAAGGGTGAGCTTGCCGTCAAGATCTACGGCGAGGACCTGCGGACACTTGAGCAGAAGGGCGACGAGATGGTCAACGTGATGCGGACCATCCCCGGTATCGAGGACCTCGGGCTGTTCCGTGTGATCGGCCAGCCCAACCTGAACTTCGTTGTAGATCGCGATGCAGCGGCGCGTTTTCAGATCAATGTCGCCGATGTGCAGGATGCCATCCAGACGGCGGTAGGGGGGAATCCTCTCACCCAGGTATTACAAGGCGAGCAGCGCTACGATCTGGTGGCGCGGTATCAGGCGCGGTACCGCGATACGAAGGAAGCGATCGAGGATGTACGACTGCTGTCACCTTCCGGCGAACGCGTCTCGCTGGCGCAGTTGTGCAAGGTGCAGACCTCCGACGGCGCATCTGAGATCTATCGCGAGGCTAACTCCCGCTACGTCGCCCTGAAGTACAGCGTCCGTGGACGCGATCTGGGAGGCACGGTGGAGGAAGCGATTCGCAAAGTGAACGCGCAGGTGAAGCTTCCCACCGGATATACGGTGAGCTGGGCAGGCGAGTATGCAAGTCAGCAACGATCGCAGAAGCGGCTCATGGTGGTGTTGCCCATTACGCTGCTGGTGATTTACCTCATCCTTTATACGATGTTTAAGTCCTTCAAATGGGCGTCGCTTTTGTTGGTTAACGTGGCTATGGCGCCCATCGGCGGGCTGCTGGCGCTGCTGATCACCGGTACTCATTTCAGCGTGTCATCGGGCGTCGGCTTCCTTGCGCTGTTCGGCGTAGCCGTGCAAACCGGCGTCATTATGCTCGAGTACATCAATCAGCGCCGCGCGCGTGGGCACACGATTGAGGAAGCCGCCGTGAATGGCGCGGTGCTTCGGCTGCGGCCCATTTTGATGACCATGCTGGTGGCCACGCTGGGTCTGTTGCCGGCGGCGCTCTCGCACGGCATCGGCTCGGATTCGCAAAGGCCCTTCGCCATCGTCATCGTGGGCGGCCTCACCACTGCGCTGCTGCTCAGCATCTTCCTGCTTCCCACCTTGTACGTGTGGGTCGCGCGCGATAGCGACATGCTGCCACTTCCCGAACAGGAAAGCTCCCAGGAGCCGGCCTGAGGCAACGGGACACTTGTCAAAACCCGCGTTACTGCGATACCGGACGAAACGCGGCTGTCGCCGCATGTCCAGTGGTCTGTCGGCCCGTGAGGATACGATGAAGGATGCATGATTCGCGTCCTTGTCGACTTCGCCCTTAATAATCGTCTGCTGATTGTCGCCGCCGCTTTTCTGCTGCTGATCTGGGGCGCTATCTCGTTTCACAATCTGCCGGTGGAAGCATATCCGGACGTCGCCAATAACTATGTCCAGGTGATCACGCAATGGCCGGGCCGCGCGGCCGAAGAGGTGGAACAGCAGGTGACGGTACCGCTGGAGATAGCGATGGCCGGCATTCCGCACATGGACCACCTTCGATCCACGTCATTGTTCGGCCTTTCCAGCCTCATGCTGATCTTCGACGACGAGTCGTCGAATGACACGAATCGCCAGAAGGTGCTGGAACGCTTGTCGCAGGTCACCCTTCCGGCGGGCCTGCAGCCGCAGATGGGTTCCGATTACAGCCCGGTGGGTCAAATCTATTGGTACACGCTGCACAGCACCAATCCCGCGTACGATCTGATGGAGTTGAAATCCATCGAGGACTGGACGCTGGAGAAGCAGTTTAAGTCCGTGCCGAACGTGGTTGACGTGAGCAGCTTCGGAGGCACCACGCGGGAATACCAAGTACGCATCGATCCTGACAAGCTGGTGGATTACGGACTCAACCTCAGCCAGGTGGAGCAGCAGCTCGCCAACAACAACGTGAATGCGGGCGGCAGCTTCGTCGAATCGGGGCTGCAGCAGATCAACGTTCGCACGGTGGGGCTCGTCCGTAACATTCACGACATCCAGGACACGCTGATCAAGACGCAGAACGGCACGCCGATTCGCGTCGGGGACATCGCCGAAGTTGTGCAGGGCGCGAAGATCCGGTTGGGACGGATCGGCAAGGCTATCCATCGGGTGGATGGAACCATCGTCGATAACGACGATGTGGTGGAAGGCATCGTTCTGCTGCGCAAGGGCGCAAACTCGGACACCACGCTCGACGCAATCCATGCCAAAGTGAAGGAACTCAACGAGCACATTCTGCCGCCGGGAGTGAAGATCGTCCCGTTTCTCGACCGCAGCGACCTGGTTCACCTGACCACGCACACGGTGCTGCATAATCTCACCGATGGAATTCTGCTGGTCGCCGTTATCCTTTTCCTCTTTCTTGGAAATGTCCGCGGCGCGTTGATCGTCGCGCTCACCATCCCCTTCTCGCTGCTGTTCGCGTCAATTTGTCTCGACCTGAGAGGCATCCCGGCGAATTTGCTCTCGCTTGGCGCGCTTGATTTCGGCATGGTGGTGGAAGGCGCGGTGGTGATGGTGGAGAACATCATCCGGCATCTCAGCCGCCGGGACGAATCGTCTTCGCCATTAATGGCCATCCGCGATGCGGCGCATGAAGTGCAGCGCCCGGTGTTTTACTCCATCGCCATCATCATCACCGCGTACCTCCCCATCTTCACGTTGCAGCGCGTGGAAGGGCGTCTGTTTAAGCCGATGGCCTGGACGGTTGCGTTCGCGCTGCTTGGAGCGCTGCTTTTCTCCATGCTGATTGCACCGGTGCTGTCGAGTTTTGTCTTCGGCCAGAAGGTTCGTGAGTGGCGCAACCCGGTGATGACGGCCATCACGAAAGGCTACCGGGTCACCGTCGGATGGGCCATTCGCTTTCGCTGGGTCACGGTCGCCGTGGCCGCCGCCGCTCTGATCGTATCGGTGGGTCTGGATCTCAGCGGCGTAATCGGTTCCGAATTCCTGCCTCATCTGGACGAAGGCGCAATCTGGGCGCGGGCCACTCTGGCCCCGAGCACCGGCCCCACCGACGGAACCAGCATCATGAATCAGGCTCGCCTGATCTTTGCATCTTTCCCCGAGGTCACCCAGGTGGTTTCGCAGGTCGGAAGGCCGGATGACGGAACCGACACCACCGGCTTCTTCAACACCGAATACTTTGTCGACCTGAAGCCGAGAGACCAATGGCGGTCCGCGTTCCGCCAGAACAAGGAAGAGCTAATCTCCGCGATGGACCGCGAGCTCGAAAAGATTCCCGGAACGCTGTGGAATTACTCGCAGCCGATCGCCGACAACATGGAAGAGGCGGTGAGCGGCGTGAAGGGTGAGCTGGCCATCAAGATTTATGGCGACGACCTGAAGACCCTGGAAGCCACCGGCGACAAGATTGTCGATGTCCTGCGCACCGTGAACGGCATCGCCGATCTGGGTATGTTTCGAGTGATCGGCCAGCCCAACATGAACTTCGTTGTCGACCGCAGGAAGGCTGCGCGTTATGGCATCAACGTGAGCGACGTCCAGGACGCCATCGAAACGGCGGTGGGCGGGAAGGCGGTCAGCCAGGTTCTGCAGGGCGAGCGGCGGTTCGACCTCGTTGCGCGTTATCAGGCCCCCTGGCGGGACACCAAAGAAGCGATCGAGAACATCCGGTTGGTTTCGCCGTCCGGAGAGCGCGTATCGCTTGACCAGCTCTGCACGGTTGAGGTG
>JBEKFB010000055.1:0-16847 GCA_050013535.1 Bryobacteraceae bacterium
CCCGGCGAAGCGGATTCTCATTAAGCGGCTCCCATCTTCTTAAGCACAGTGGCGTGGGTGGCGTGACAGATGGCCACGGCCAGAGCGTCGCTCGCGTCTTCGGATTCCACCGGCGAGGCGAGGCGCAGCAGAGATCGGACCATGAGTTGCACCTGCGATTTTTCCGCGCGGCCGTAGCCGACCACGCTGTTCTTAACCTCGAGGGGCGAGTATTCGCCTAACGGTAGCTCTGCCTCGGCCGCTGTCATGAGAGCCACGCCACGGACATGCGAAAGCTTCAGCGCGGTGCGTACATTCCTGGAGAAGAATACTTCTTCCACCGCAACCGCCTCTGGGGCAAATTCGTGGATGATACCCCGCAGCCGCGTTGCGATCACGAACAGACGCCGGGCCAGCGGATCTTTTTCACTGGTTGAGATAACGCCCGCACCGACAAGGATGTGCGACCGGCCGTCGCTTTCGATCAGGCCGTAGCCGGTTCGTTCGGTTCCGCAGTCAATTCCCAGAACGCGCATGGGTCCGCTCCGTCACCGTCGCGGCTCAGTCAGGACATCGACTCCAGTTCCGACTCGTCGATGTCGAAGTTGGAATAAACGTTCTGCACGTCGTCGTGCTCCTCGAGGGCATCGTGCAGTTTCAGCATTCCCTGGGCGGTTTTTCCTTCCAGCTTCATCAGGTTCTTCGGCACCATGGCAATCGCCGCCTCGACCGTGGGGATACCGGCTTTGCGGATCGCTTCGCTCACCGCCTCATGAGCGTCGGGGGCGGAAAGAACACTCCACGTATCGCCGTCGTCGCGCAGGTCGTCCGCGCCCGCTTCGAGTGCGATGTCCATCAGCTTGTCCTCGCTGGCGTTGTCCTTGTCGACAACGATCTCACTCTTGCGCTCGAACATCCACGCGACACTGCCCTGTTCGCCCAGGTTGCCGCCGTTCTTCGAGAAGCAGTGGCGGATTTCACTCACCGTGCGATTACGGTTGTCGGTGGCCACGTTGACCAGCACAGCAGCCCCGCCCGGACCGTAACCTTCAAACATGATTTCGTCGATCTGGCCGCCTTCGAGCTCGCCGGTGCCGCGCATGATAGCGCGCTTGATGTTGTCCTGCGGCATGCTGACCGCCTTAGCGGCGAGAATGGCGGTGCGCAGGCGGGGGTTTCCGTCAGGGTCGCCACCGCCGCTGCGCGCGGCGATCATAATTTCCTTGATGACTCGCGTGAAGACCTTGCCGCGTTTGGCGTCGAGGGCGCCCTTCTTGTGCTTGATGGTGGCCCACTTGGAATGGCCTGACATATGAAACCTCTGGCTCGGGCTCAGAGAGCCGGAGAACGGATGACCTGGATTCCTAAAGCACAGAATAGCAAAACGGTAAGCGGGAATCCGCGAGAGAGAGTGGTCCCCTGCGGACACTTCACGGATATGGCAGATCGTGCAGTTATGGCAGATAGTCAGCCCCGGTCGCGGTGGAGCTCATAGAACGTCGCATCTTTATCATTCGAGGGCAGAAGGCCATGTTCGACTCTGACCTCGCACGGTTGTATGGAGTCTCCACCAAGGCATTCAATCAGGCGGTAAAACGCAACCGAAGCCGGTTCCCGGATGATTTCATGATCCAACTCACTGAGGAAGAAGCAGTAACGATGCGGTCACAGTTTGTGACCGCATCCGCGCGACGCAACACCCGGTACCGGCCCTATGCCTTCACGGAACAAGGAGTAGCGATGCTTTCGTCAGTGCTCAGCAGCGAACGCGCCGTGCAGGTGAACATCGCGATCATACGGGTGTTTGTTCAACTCCGCCAGGCGATGCTCACCCATCGGGATCTCGCCGAGAAGATTGAGGCTCTCGAAGGTAAATACCGCGATCACGACGAGGAGATCCAGGCCATCTTCGAAGCGATTCGCGATCTTTTGGAACCGGAGACACCCCAGCCGCGGCGGAGGATCGGATTCTCTTCTGAAATTTCCGCGCCAACCGGCCGATAAGGAACTGTGAGGGCGCACGAACCTGTGCCAGGTGCTTCACCTCAGCAGTAGCCAGAGGAGAGGCCCGGGTACCAGGGTATGACGCCTGGAGAAAAGGGTACAAAGGTCTAATTGTTTCAATGTTCCGGCGCGCTTAGGCTGGGACACAGGAGAGTTGGCGGCGATGCTGCGGGGCATTATTATCTGTCCTGATGCCGACGTAACCCATCGGCTGGAATCCGCGCTGGCAGACCTCGGTCTGGTCAGCATTACTCGTGTTCTCGATCATTACCCCAATACGCTGGAGCTGATGCGATTTGTGCGCGCCCACGCTCCGCACGTCATTTTCCTCAGCACCGAATCGATGACGCGCGCAACGGAATTGCTTCGAGAGATGGACCAGCGGCTTCCGGGCATCCAGACGGTTGCCATCAGCCGCGTATGCGATCCGCAGCTTCTGCTCGAATGCATGAAACTGGGCATCCGGGAATTCTGCTCTCTGCCCATCGACGTCCGCTCCCTCGGCGAGGCATTGACCCGCATCCATGGCGTGGTGGAATCGAAGCCGCCGGCCATCGAGACGACCGAACAGGTGTTCGCCTTTTTGCCGTCCAAAGCCGGGGTTGGCACTTCCACCATCGCATTGAACACCGCCATGTGCCTGTCAGCCATGCCGGATACGAACGCGCTGCTCTCGGACTTTGACATGAATTCGGGCATGGTCCGGTTCATGCTGAAGCTCGACAACACCTTCTGCGTGACCGATGCGTGCGAGCGCGCTCTCAACATGGACGAGAACCTGTGGCCGCAACTGGTGACCAAAGTGGACAAGCTCGACGTGCTGCACGCGGGCAAACTCAACCCGGACCTGCGCATCGAAGCCCCCCAGATCCGCCATCTGATCGAGTTCATGCGCCGTAATTACCGGGTCCTGTGCTTCGATCTTTCCGGCAACCTGGAGCGCTACTCGCTGGAGATCATGCACGAATCGAAGCGCATCATGCTGGTGTGCACTCCGGAGATTCCCTCCCTGCACCTGGCGCGCGAAAAATACATGTACCTGAAGCGCCTCGATCTGGGCGACCGCGTCTGCGTGCTGGTGAACCGTTGCCAGAAACGGCCCATGATCACACCACAGCAAATCGAACAACTGCTGGGCCTGCCGGTGCACATGACCCTGCCTAACGATTATCACGGCGTGCAACGGGCACTGACACTGGGCAAGCCGGTGGACGCCACCACCGATCTTGGCAAGCAGTTCCGGGTGCTCGCACAAAGCATGGTGGAAAGTCCGCGGCCGCAGTCGCTCCCCGATCAGAAGAAGCGCTTTATCGAGTACTTCTCGCTCATTCCTGGGCGCGGCGGCGCTCTGGCCACCAAGACCGCGAGCTGACAACGCAACCGCCCAGTCTCACGCTATCCTCTAAGCTTGGATCAAATCCTCGGCTGGGTATCCAGGTATGGCTATGGCGCTGTGTTCGGGTGCCTGGTTCTGGGAATCGTAGGACTGCCCCTGCCCGATGAGTGGCTGCTGGTGTTTACCGGCTATCTCATCTGGAAAGGACGGTTTCACCCGGTTCCGGGCGTTTTCGCCGCCTTTTGCGGCAGCGCCTGCGGCATCAGCGTGAGCTACGCCATCGGACGCACCCTCGGGCTGGGATTCGTGCACAAATTCGGCCGCTGGGTTCACATCAACGACCACGACATCCAGCGCGTGCACGACTGGTTCAAACGCATCGGCCACTGGGCTCTGTTTTTCGGCTACTTCATTCCGGGTGTGCGCCATTTCACGGCGATTGTCGCGGGCACCTCGAAGCTCGAATTCCGAGCCTTTGCCGGGTACGCCTGGCCAGGCGCGCTGTTATGGGTGTGTACATTTGTTTCGATCGGCTACTTCCTCGGTGAGCAATGGCAACGAGTGTTTGAGGTGATCGATCACAACATCCGCATTGTCACGGTAATCGCGGCGATTCTTGCAGCGCTCTATCTGGCGTACCGATACCGGATGTCTCACCGGCGTGGGAAGCCGGATTAAGGGATAGTCTATGGCTGCGCCGTGTTGACCGACTCAACCCGCCCGTCGGTGCAGCGCACGCTGCCCACGCGGCTGCCATTTGACGTGTATTCGAGAATCTCCACGTGGTGGCCGTCGTCATCCATGCTGATTCGAGCGGCGGGCACTCCCAGACTCGCGATCACGTCCGACTGGCTGGCTCCCGTCGCAATGGACCTGAGTTGCGCGGAGCTCACCAGCGGCGCCGCCTGGGAATGGTAACGGCTGTCATAGGACTGCGATACCGGAAGCACCGGCCGCTCCCCGTCTGAACGCCGCCATGCAGGCCGTGCGGAAGCGGAAGGAGCCGCCTTACCCTGCTGATCCGCCATGGCCGAAACGCCGGCCGGTTTCGCTTCCGGGTTTCCCGCGGGTCTCGTACTCGTCTTTGGGGATTCGGCTGCCGCCGCGCTGGTTTCATCGGCCGCCTTTCCAAGGACACTGGTCAGGGCGTCACTGACTGCTTTGCCCCCGGCGACCCCGGCGCTCGCGCCCGCCATCGCCGCGGCGTGCTCGATGAGAGCTTGTCCGGACAATGCGGTTGCAAAGGCAACAGCGGCAAAGGGCATGAGAACGGGGCGCAGGGTCATGGGAATCTCCTTGCCCAATGGTAGGGGCGCGCGGCTATTTCCGGTGTCGGCCATTCACCCTAAGGCGGACCCCCTTTTTCACTCGGTACTTCGCAGATATTTCAATACCCGCAAAAGAGTTGAACCTGCCACCCCCATGCTCAGTGGTAAACCACCACCGGAATCCCAATAATCGTTACATACGCAAACGAGCAAGGGGGTTCGGGCAGGGGGGTGGTAGTCCACTGTTCCGGGCCGCAGTCGGCGTCCCTATGCCGGGCGTGGGGATATCAAATGGACTACCTACTCGACGAAAACCGGCCTGAGACCTGTCTGGCACTCGGTCTCGATTGCCGCACCTGCATTCAAAAGTCGGCCTCGAGCGTGGCGCACGTCTGCCCCGGGCTGGCCGGGGTGGGTATCCAGCGGATCTTTGGGCAGCTCTATACTTCTCCGGGCTGCGCTCCCATGGCTGCGGCTTTTGAAATAGCCTACATCGATGCGTCGAGCCCGGTCCGCAAGCCAGTGATGATGGCCCTCACGGTAAGTGCCCCCGCTGTCGCGGCTTAGAGCCGTCGGTTAGGCCGCGGAAGCCTTTGTCTTCTTCGCGCTCCCCTGAGATATGCGTGGCGCGTGCCAGGCATCAAACAATTCCCCTGCATGCCGCACAAACTCCCGCGGCTTTTGCGCATAGAGGCGCTGCCCGAGGCGGAGCGCCCGATCGCGAAGAAGCTTTTCACGAGCGTCAATTAACGTCAGGAGGGCGGCCGGATCCGCTGCGTTTTCAGACGCCGCAATGCGCTCGCGCAGGACGGCCAGATTGTGATCGTCCCCCAGACACGTTTCCAGTTCCTTCAATCTTCTCTCGTATGACCGTGTAGCCTCTGTCCAGGAACCTTCCAGGAGCCGTAAGTGATACCAATGGTCCTTCACGCGCTTGCGCCACTCGTGAAAATCCTCCATTGTGGGGTTCCCGCGTACGTGCTTCAGACCCTGCCGGCCACGATGAAAAGCTCGTTTGAGACCGGGCGCGAGGGCGGCAAATCCGGCGGTTTGAAGAGGCCATGTACGGACCCGTTCAGACGCCCGCTCCAACGCGAATGCGACAGCCGCCGGTAAATGATCGGCGATGACTCCCTGAGCAATCTTGTCCCGGTCGCCCGCGAGGCGCTCGCGGATGCCAGCCAATAACGCCGGATCGAAATCGGTGGGCAACTGGTCCTTCAGGCTGTCGAGAGTTTCGACCAGCACCGCGGCGTCGCGCAGTGGGGAGAGCCTGCGCGCCAGATCGCGCAGCAACGTGTTTCCGGCGACGGCCACGGGGCCCAGTTCTTCGGAAACCAAACGCAGGATCGCGCGGGCTTTCTTGATGCTCTTGCGCGCCTCATGCACGGCTTCGTTGCGTTCGGAAGGCGCCGCGTTGCGCAAGTAACTGGCGCTGGAACCGAGTTGCTCGGCGGCGATTCTCCGTATGGCGCGCGGCACGGGTTCGCCGCGCTTGAGCTGAAACGGCAACTCCTCCCCCCGCTCTTACTGTAGCCGGTTCAGGAAGAGGGGCCGCCAGCCGAACGGAACGCGACTGCCGCCGCAAGTCCGTTGGGCCTTACTTCATGGCTTCGACGGCGCGGTGGCGCACATCTACGCCTTGCACCAGATAGACCACGTCCTCGGCGATGTTGGTGGAGTGATCGGCGATCCGTTCCAGGTCGCGGGCCACGAACATCAAATCCACGGCCGATTGCACACTGGCTGGGTCCTGCTGCATGAATGCCACCAACTCGCGGTAGATCGCATCGCGCAGCCGGTCCACCTCGTCGTCGGACAGCAGAACGATCTTGGCCATCTCGGCATCGCCGTTCACGAACGCGCCCAGGCTACGCAGCAGCATTTGCTCGACAAGGTTCGCCATCTTCGGGATATCGATGAGCGGCTTGATGGGCGGCATGGAAATAAGCGAAAGAGCGCGCTCGGTGATGTTCACGGCGAGGTCGCCCATGCGTTCCAGATCCGTGTTGATCTTCAGGCCCGCAGTCAGAAAGCGCAGGTCGCGGGCAACAGGTTGGTGGAGGGCCAGCAGGCGGGTGCCGATGTCGTCGATCTCCACTTCCATCTGATTGATTCGTTCTTCGTCCTGGAAGACCTGGTCGGCGACGTTTTTGTCGCGGTCGACGAGCGCACGGACGGCCTTGCGAATCACCGACTCCACCAGACCGCCCATCTGAAGCAGGCGCTGATGCAGGTCATCCAGTTCCTGTGAGAAATGGCGCAAAGCGATTCTCCCTCGTGCGCGGTCCGGCTCAGCCGAACCGGCCCGTAATGTAATCTTCCGTTTCTTTCTTCGCCGGTGTCTTGAAGATGAAGTCGGTCTTGTTGAACTCCACCAACCTGCCCATCAGGAAAAACCCGGTCAGGTCGGCGACGCGGGCGGCCTGCTGCATATTGTGCGTGACGATGATCAGCGTGCACTGATCCCGGATGCTCAACAGCAGCTCTTCAATCTTACTGGTTGCGATGGGGTCGAGCGCGGAACAGGGTTCGTCGAGAAGCAAAACCTCGGGGTCCACGGCCAGCGCGCGGGCTATGCACAGCCGCTGCTGCTGCCCACCAGAGAGCGCATAGGCCGACTTATTCAGCTTGTCTTTTACTTCTTCCCACAACGCCGCACGGCGCAGGCTGCGTTCCACCACGTCGTGGATTTCGCTGCGGCGCGCCAGCCCATTAATGCGCACCCCGTAGGCGATGTTGTCGAAAATCGACTTCGGGAATGGGTTGGGCCGCTGAAACACCATGCCCACGCGGCGCCGCAGTTCGGTGACGTCTACCTGCATAATGCTGTTGCCGTCGAGGACCACTTCGCCGGTAACGCGCGCGCCACGTATCGTATCGTTGATGCGGTTCAGCGTTCGCAGGAATGTCGATTTGCCGCAGCCGGAGGGGCCGATCAGCGCGGTGATCTGGTTCTCCGGGAAATCGATGGAGACGTTGTGCAGCGCCTGGAATTTTCCATAAAAAAAATCGACATTCGAGGCCCGCAGCTTGGGGCCGGCCTGCGCGATCGGTTTCGACGACACCGGGCCTTCCAGAGACTCTTCTTTCCCGGCTACGCCGGATCGTGGACTTGCGCTCATAATTCTATCCGCGCTGACCAGCGGCTCCTTTCGCGAGCACCATGCGCGCCGCGATATTGGCCACGAGGACCAGGCCGAGGAGCACAAGGCCGGCGGCCCAGGCCTGGCGGTGCCAATCGTCATACGCCGAGATCGCGTGTGTGTAGATCATCACGGGGAGAGACGCCGTCGGCTCGCCGAATCCTTTGCTCCAGAACTGATTGTTCAAAGCCGTGAACAGCAGCGGAGCGGTTTCTCCGGACACTCTCGCTACTCCCAGTATGATACCCGTCATGATGCCGGTCCGGGCGGCCGGAACCACGACAGTGGCCACGGATCTCCATTTGCTCGCTCCCAGCGCCAGGGCGCCCTCGCGCAGCGACAGCGGAACCTGGCCGAGAAACTGTTCGGTAGCCCGAAGGGTGACTGGGATGACCATCAGGCTCAACGCGAAACCGCCGGCCCATGCCGAGAAATGGCGCATAGGCACCACCAGCACCGTCCACGCGAAGATCCCGATAACGATGGAGGGCACGCCGTTCAACAGATCCGCCGTGTAACGAATGACATTGGCCATGGCCTTGCCGCTGAACTCCGCTATATAGACGCCGGACATAAACCCCACGGGCACGCCCAGTAGCGCTCCCAGCATTACAACCTTTGCGCTGCCGACAATGGCGTTTGCCATGCCACCGCCCAGTTCGCCAGCCGACAATGGCAGCTTCGTGAAGAAGTTCCAGTCCAGGGACTTGCCGCCATTCCACAGCAGGTAGCCGAGTATGAAAAACAGCGCCGACGCCGTGACGAACGCACAGATGCCCGTGAGGGAGAGCATTACATTATTAACTGCGTGGCGCCAGATTCGCAGCATTATGACTTCGCCGACCCGGGTTTGGTGGTGACCAGTAGAAGCAGTTGTCCCAGACCATTGAGAATCATGGTGATCAGGAACAGCACCAGGCCCAGCTCCACCAGCGCCGCGAGATGCAGGTCGCTGGTGGCCTCGGTAAACTCGTTAGCGATCACCGACGCGATGGTGTACCCAGGGGCCAGGATCGAGGAATTGATTTTGGGATCGTTGCCGATCACCATGGTCACGGCCATGGTCTCGCCCAGCGCGCGTGCCAGGCTGAGAAAGACGGAGCCTACGATTCCCAGGCGTGCGAAGGGCACCACCGCGTCCCATGTCGCCTCCCAACGGGTGGCGCCGAGGGCCAGGGCGGCTTCCTTCTGCTCACGGGGAACCTGGATTAGCGCCTCGCGCGAAATGGAGATGATGTACGGAAACATCATAATCGCCAATACCATGCTCGCGGTGAGCACACCTACGCCGTACGCCGGACCTTTAAAGACAGGCGACCAGCCGAATGCCGAGATCAGCGCGGGCTGAACATGATCCCGCATGAGCGGCACCAGGGCAAAGAACCCCAGCACGCCGAAAATGACGCTGGGGACCGCGGCGAGCAACTCAACGAGGAATGTCAGTGTATTCGATAGCCGGGGAGGAGCAAGCTCCGAAAGGAAGATCGCCGCGCCAACTCCCAAAGGAACGGAGATAATAAGCCCGAGAACGGAGGTGACAATCGTGCCGTATATGAACGGGAGAGCGCCGAACTGGTCGTTTACGGGATCCCACGTGCTGGTTCTCAGGAAGCTGAACCCGAACTTGTGGATGGCCAGGCCCGATTTCGTCCACAACTCGAATACCAGAAGCACCGTGATCAGAACCACCGACGCGGCGAACAGGAAGGTAACCAGATAGGCGATCTGATCGCCTCCCCGAACACCATGAAGAAACGTCCGTGCCCTTCCTGGCACGGACTGAGTGGCTGTGGCCATAGTCAATCGCCGGTGGCTTAGTTTACTTGATTTCGGCGATCTGTTTCATTTCCTTCGCGACCACCGGAGCCGGCAGCGAAGCATAGCTCATAGACGCGGTATCGTTCTGGCCCGTTGTCAGCATCCACTTCAGGAATGCCTTGATGGTTTCGCGCTTGGTGGCATCGCCGATCTTGTCCGGAATCAACAGCCAGGTAAACGACGAGATTGGATAAGCTGTCTTGCCGGGCGCATTGGTAATGGAGACCCGGAAATCGGCCGGCATGTTCTTCGCGGCGCCAGCGGCGGCGGCGGTGACCGAATCGAAGCTGGCTTTTACAAATACGCCCGCCTGGTTCTTCACAACCCCGTAGGGCATGTTGTTCTGTGCCGCATAAATCAGCTCCACATAGCCGATGGAGTTCGGCGTCTGCTTCACCTGCCCGGCGACACCTTCGTTGCCTTTGCCGCCCAGACCCACCGGCCAGTTCACCGCCGTGCCCGCGCCGACCTTGCTCTTCCACTCGCCGCTCACTTTGGAAAGATAATCGGTCCAGACGAAGGTGGTGCCACTGCCGTCGGAACGATGGACGACGGTAATATCCGCGCCCGGCAGATTGACCCCGGGATTGTCCCTTTTCAGCGCGGCATCGTTCCACTTGGTGATCCGGCCCAGGAAGATGCCGGCCAGAGTCTCCGGCGAGAATTTCAGTTCACCGCTCACGCCCTGAATGTTATACGTGGGCACCAGGCCCCCGAGCACGGTGGGAAAATGAAGCACCTTGAACGAGGTGATCTTGCCGATCTGTTCGTCCGTCATGGGCATATCGGACGCGCCGAAATCGACAGTGCCCGCCGTTAACTGCCGAATCCCGCCACCGGACCCGATCGATTGATAGTTGATCTGCACATCGCCGTGTGAGGCGCGATATTCCTGAAACCACTTCTGATAAATGGGGGCCGGAAACGTGGCGCCCGCCGCATTGATGGTCTCCGCCGCATACGCGGCCGGAAAGGCCATTGCCAGTATTACAGCAATCAAGACCGTGGATCGCATGATGACTCCTTGTAAGAGTTTGAGGCGACCTTGAGGATACCGGCCGCGCATTAGCAAAATGTGAATATTGGATGACAAACTGGTTACAGCCTTGGCCGAGCGCTAAGATAACCCGCGTGAGAATCGATAAATGGCTCTGGGCCGCCCGTTTCTTCAAGACACGCGCTCTGGCTGCACGGGCGTGTGAACTGGGAAGGATCGTGTCCAACGGGCAAGGTGTCAAGGCATCGCGCGAACTCCGCGCGGGCGATCTGCTGCGCGTGAAAAACGACAGCGGCGACTTCGAAGTAGAGGTGCTGGCGCTAAGCGAAGTACGCGGACCGGCGCCGGTTGCGCAGACGCTCTACCGTGAGACCGCGGCGAGCCGGGCGTTGCGGCTGAAGCTGGCGGAAGAGCGCAGGGCCATGCCGCGCGCGGAATCGTTGCCCGAAGGCAAGCCATCGAAGCGCAATCGCCGCGAGATAGATCGGCTTCGCGGTAGATCGTAGCAGGAAATGGGCGCCGGGAAATGGCGCCCATTTCGTCAACATCTCGGCCGTATACCGGTTTCCGGCCGGCTCAGGGCAGGTCGTAACGAATGTCCACGTAAATCATGTTGGCGTGCGCGTTCGTTGGACCGCTGGTCGGCGGCGCCCAGGGATTGCGCCAGAGGTATGAGTACTGCGTGATCAGCTTGAGATCGCCGTACGTCGGATGCTTCCAGAACGTCTGAATCCAGCCGAACGTGCCTTCCTCGACAGTGCGGTTGTTGTTGGTGGCGCTGCCTGCGAAGCCGTAGCCGATGTCTTTGCCAGTGGTGTCCAGAGCGACGTCACGGTCCAGATAGGCCAAACCGTAATAGCCGTACAGGAAGGAGTTGTGGTTCGTGTATTCGAAGCCATCCACCGTTGATGCGGCATGAACGGGAGAAAGTGTCCCGTCGGCGCGAACGATGACATCAGGACCGAAGCCGTTGATATAACGCCCGCCGCCATCGCTGTAGTAGCCGTTCTCAATCAGGCGGAATCCTTTGAACAGCTCGATGTTGCTGTTTATCGCACCGCCCGCGCCAATCGAAGTGTGATGGTCCAGAGTCACCACATCATACGCACGGAAAGTGCGCACGATTCCGGCGAGCTCGAAATGCGCGTGCTTACCATCGAATGCCAGTTTCGAGATGATGTCCGGAGCCGCGTTTGGCGTTGTCGGGGTGCCGGCCGCGCTGCTGCTGCCGGTGTCAAGAATGGTGCCGCAATATGTTGCCGCCAGGGCCGTGGGACAAGTAACCGCGGTGCCAACATACTGCTGCGGATTCTCCGCTGCAATCGCCCAGACAAAGTGGTCATTGGGATGAACAGCGAACCGGATGCCCGCCTGGCGCGTCCATGTGAGACCGACCTGGTAGTTCGTGTCCATGTCCTGCGAATAAAAGATGTCGCCCGGCATCGGAGATACTCCAACCCGGTTCGGTGTCAGCAAACCCCATGACTGTCCGGCCATAAGCTCAAACGGACCTTTCCGAACATCCACCCAATAGAGCCGCATACGCAGCGAGTCGGAGTTGCTCTCCTGAAACGCGTTCTGCGCCAGGATGCCAAGAAAGTCAGCCTCCACATACCCGCGAACCTTCGCGCCCATGACCTCGCTGTCCACCTTCAGACCAATGCGCGAGTTCTGATTGCTGAAGCGCCACTCGTTCAGGTTGCCCGGGGCCGAGGATGTCGTGGCATACGGAATGCCGCCGAAACCCGTTCCAATACCGCCGGAATTCGTGGACCGCCAGATACTGGTGAAATCCATGAAGCCGAGCGGCGTGAAATCCGCTACGCCGATCTTGAACGACAGCGGCGACGGGTTCTCCACGGCATTGCCCGAGGCCTGCGGCGCGCCCAGCGGGGCCGGCGGAATCACCGGGCTGGTGGATGCAACTTCACCCAACTTTGCCGCATTGGGCAGGGAGAACTTAGCATTATCGTTACTGTCTTGCGCCGGAGCCGGGTTTCCGTTCTGCGCGGGAGTCAGCTTCTCTATCAGCTTCTTCTGCGCTTCAAGCGCGCTGCGCAATTCTTCGATCTGCTTCTGCTGCGCGGCCAGCGTGGCCTTAAGCTGATCGATATCGCTCCCTTGTGTCTGTGCGGGATCGGCTCCCCACATCACCGCTGTGCAAGACATGATAGCCAGAGCAAGCCCCACCAATCTCAAACGCCTGTGACCTGTGGTCATTCGGTCGTACACTCCTTTCCTGATTCCTCGTTGAATAAGGTTCCCTGAATTTTCAAAGGCGATCTTGAGGATATCGATCAGGTGTGAGCAGAATGTGAACACCAGGTGACAAACTGGTTACACCGGCCCTTTGAGGTGTGAATTATCTGCCGTTTACGGCCTGGCTTAGTTGTTTACCTGGGGATCGGTCGCGCTACGCCGTACCGTTGGCCGGCAGTACGATGATGAACCGCGAACCCTGGCCCAACTCGCTCTCAACCGCCACGGTGCCTTTCATTTGCTCGATAGCGTGTTTGACGATGGAGAGGCCCAGACCGGTGCCGCCCATCTCGCGCGAGCGAGCGCGGTCTACGCGGTAGAAGCGCTCGAAAACACGGGGCAGGTCCGATGAGGGGATGCCGATACCGGTGTCGGAAACGACAATTCGCGTGCAGCCGTTATTGATGCGTTCGGCCTCCACGCGAACCTCGCCCTCCGGGCGATTGAATTTCACGGCGTTGTCGATGAGGTTGACGAGCGCCTGCTCGAGACGCATGCGGTAGCCAATAACTTCGATATCGCCGATCGCGCCGGTTACCAGATGCACGCCGCGTTCGGCGGCCGCTGGTTCCACCGTGCGCATAGCCGATTCCACGGCCGACTGCACCAGCACGGGACGCGCCGGTTCCGTGAGACCGCCATTGTCCAGCTCGGACAACGCCAGCAAATCCGAAGCGATGTTGTTCAGACGGATCGCGTGCGTCTCGATCACTTCGACGAAGCGGCGGCGATTTTCGGCATCGTCCAGCGCGCCGTCAAGCAGCGTTTCGGCATAGCCGCGGATGGCGGTGAGTGGAGTGCGCAGCTCATGCGAGACATTGGCCACGAAATCCTTGCGAATTCGTTCCAGCCGCTCCAATTCCGTAATATCGTGCAGGAGGGCGATGGCGCCTCGTCCGGCGGGCATGGCCAGCGGCGCGACATTCACCTCAAACCACGGTCCTTCGGAGGATCCCAATTGCAGGCGGCGCCGCGCCGCGCTGCTGGTTTCAAGCACGTGGCGTAAGAGATCCACCAGAGCGGGATCGCGAACAATGCGCACCAACGGCGTCCCGGGCGCGATCCCCGCGAGGAGTCCGGCCACACGCGCAAACGCATCGTTGCATAGCACCACTTTGAGGTCCTGGTCCACCGCCAGCAGAGCCTCCACCATGCCGCCCAGGATCGCGTCGCGGCGTTGCGCTTCGAGCCCTACCCGTTGCACCAGCTCGCGTACACGCGGAGGCACGCGGGTCATGGAGCGGCCCAGCACGCCGAGCTCGTCGTCGGCTCGGAACAGTTCTGGATCGGCTGCGGGATCGTCGAGAATTCGATCGGAATACTGCCTAAGTCCGCTGATGCGATGCGTCAGCGAGCCAGCGATAATGCGTACCGAAACAAGCCCGCAAACCAGCGCGACAATCGCAGTCAGCCAGACGCGCCAACTGCTCAGGAAGGAGGCAATCGCGTGCGCGGGATCTGCGGCGCCGGACGCGGCCAGCACGGCGGAGAGCGCCAGAACGATGGCAACGGTGCCGAGAGTACACCACACCAGCGCGCCAAGTATCGAACTACGCATCCGGTTCTTAGTTTAATCCGCGTGCGCGCTCAGGCCGCGACGGAAAGCTGCTCGCGCGCGGGCGTCCTTGCGGTTTGTTCGAGACGTTTGCCCCAGATGGAGGCAAACAGGATATCCCATGAATGTGCGATTGCAGTGGAGACGGGAACCGCGGCAAACAGCGGAAACAGAAATGCCGGCCAACCGAGTTCCCGAACGAAGTATCCGCCGGTTTCGAGCACCGTGCGCGTGAGTATCCAGGGAGTTCCGTCCGCGCCCGCCACCGTGGCCCGGCCTGCCCGCAACCCGTCGAGAAATTCTCTGACATTGCTGGCGCCGGGAACTTCAGTCCAGGTCCGCGCCAGCGGGCCCATGGTATGCGAATCGCTGCCGCCGGTGGCGATCTTGCCCCAGCGCTCCGCCGTTCGTTCCGCGGTTCGATTCGCTCGCGCGGGGATGTGGCCATTGCGGGTCTCAAGAAGCGGGAACTCCGCCTCGAACAGCGCGAAGTCCGCAGCCCGCCGGAGGCCAGTCAACGCCGAGAAGGCGTGGTTGACCCCAAACAGCAAGTCTTGCTCGCGCAGCCAGGCGATCAGACGGGGCACATCGTTCCTTCGGGCCTGAATCCCGATGTGCTGGCGCTCGGTGATGTCGTACACGGCGATGTGCGCCTCGGTCCCGCCGGGCAGGATGCAGGTGACTTCCTCGCTGACGAAGAAATCCGGGAAACGGCGCAGTACCTCGGCGGCGCCCACGGAATCGTGGTCCGTGACGGTGACAATGTGCATGCCCCGGCGCTTCAGCATCTCGTAGAGGGCCAGTGGATCGTTGTAGCTTTCGCGGCAATATCGCTTCAGAACTGGAATCGTGCACATTCCCGAGTGCCTTGTATGAACGTGGAGGTCGCACCTCATAGGCTCATGAAACCCCCCAGGCGTTACAACGGGGTGTCTGACGGAAGAAACATTTATGAAAAAATATGTTTAGAGCATGATTCGCGGAAATGTAACATGTCATGAGATGACCCGGACGGGTTGAACCATACTGAAAAGACATGAGCAAGGGCCAATTCACCGAAAAATTCCGCGCGGGCGTTATTCAGATGTCCTGCTCGCTCGACCCGAATGAGAACCTTGAGAAGGCCATCTGGCGGATTCGCGAAGCTGTGGCACAGGGCGCGCAGATCGTATGCCTTCAGGAATTGTTCCGGTCGCAGTATTTCTGCAGGGAGGAAAATGCCGAGTTGTTCGCGTTGGCGGAAACGATTCCGGGCTCGACGACCGAGACGCTTGGCCGCATCGCGCGCGAGCTGAAGATCGTTATCATCGCCTCGCTCTTTGAACGACGAGCGCCGGGTCTGTATCACAACACCGCCGCAGTCATTGGCGCAACGGGCGAAATTGAAGGGCTGTACCGCAAGATGCACATCCCCGACGATCCGCTCTACTTCGAGAAGTTCTACTTCACCCCGGGCGATCTCGGCTTCCAGAAATTCGACACGCCCTTCGGCCCCATTGGCGTGCTGGTGTGCTGGGATCAGTGGTATCCGGAAGGCGCGCGCATCACGGCGTTGAAGGGCGCCGGTATTCTGTTTTATCCGACGGCGATTGGCTGGCACCCGGCTGAGAAGGCGGAATTCGGCGCGGCCCAACTCGATGCCTGGCGAACTATCCAGCGCGGGCATGCCATCGCCAACGGCGTTTACGTGGCTGCGGTGAACCGCGTCGGCTTCGAAAAAGGACCTACCGACACTGGTCTCGAATTCTGGGGATCGTCATTCATAGCCGACCCGTTCGGACAGATTATCGCCGAAGCGTCGACGGATAGGGAAGAGATGCATGGACGAGGTGCGGCGCAACTGGCCGTTCCTGCGAGACCGCCGCATCGATGCTTACGCGCCGATCACCAGCCGCTGGTTGGGATGATGGGGACATGCGGCGACAGCCGCGTTTGTCCGGCTGATGCGTTAACGCGGCTCTCGCCGCGTGTCCACTAAGGCGCTTCCCACTCCAGCGCGTAAATCTCGCGGGTACCGGCATCGCGCAGCATGAGGATGCAATCGTCCGGGGCCAGGCCGGTCCACATATCACGGGCTTGAATCAGGCGCCCCGCTTGCTTGTTGCTGTAGAGTTGTTCGAGTTTACGGTCGCGCACTCGCACGCGATACCATGTCCGGGCGCCACCGGCGGTCACGAAATGGATCCATTGTCCGTCGTGCGACCAAGCCGGGTACCCGGCCTGCAGCGGCGCCAGTTCGGTCTGTTTGTGCGTGGCCAGATCGTAGAGCACAACTTTCCATTCCACGGCCGACAGACCGGCGATCGAACGGCCGTCGGGAGACCAGCGCGGCGACCACATTCCCTCCGAGCCGGGCAACACGGTGATCCGGCGCGTATTCAGATCGATAACCCGGATCGCAAACCGGCTGGGGGCTGGCGCGGCCGCTGCGGCATCGGGGCTGGCGCCAAATGCGAGCGACTTTCCATCGGGTGACCAGCTCGGG
>JBEKFB010000056.1:0-23230 GCA_050013535.1 Bryobacteraceae bacterium
GGCACAACATCCGCACCGGCCGTGGTGACCGCCGCGGCGCACTCCGTCTTGGCGCATTCGTATTCTCGCTGGATCTCGCGCGCCGTCTGTTGCAGGCGCACCATACGGGGTCGACGTGGGAATCCGTGCTGTTTCTGCAAATGCTGGCCGAATCGCTGGGGTCGGGCGGCCGGATCTGGCTCGCTTACCTTGCGCTGGAACCGTGGGTGCGCCGCCGCTGGCCCCAAACGATGGTCACCTGGGCGCGCCTGCTTGGGGGCGATGTTCGCGACGCGCTGCTGGGCCGCGATCTGCTCATCGGCATTCTGGTGGGCCTCGGCTATGACCTGGTTTTCGCGGTGGCCATGGTGTTCATGCAACAACGTGGCGCTCCGCCTGAAATAAGCGTCACACTGAGCGCTTTGATGGGCCTGCCGCTGCTCGCCAGCGGACTGTGCGCCCACATAATAGATTCCCTTGGCGGGGCGTTTCTGTTCTTTCTTCTGCTGTTTCTCCTGCGCCTTTTGCTGCGCCGCGAATGGATCGCCGGTCTCGTCTTCACGCTCGGCTTCGCTCTGCCCCGGGGTTTTGCCAGCGGGTTCCCGGCGATCATGATCCCTGCTTACGCCCTGATCTACGGATTGCTCGTCTTCGTCCTGTTGCGCTTCGGACTTGCCGCGGTGCTGGCATGCCTCTTCGTGGCCGACATCATGCCCAACATGGTTTTCACCGCCAACTTCGGCGCCTGGTATGGAACGCCTTCATTAGTGTTTTGCCTGTGCGTGATCGGCCTCGCTGCGTGGGCGTTTCGGACTTCCCTGGCTGGCTCCTCCGTCCTGGAGGGAATGATGGGAAACTGACGGTTTTCGCTCACGGCCCGTGTCGCTGACTGCGATGCAGGCGGCATCCGGTTGGCGGTATCGCTCAGGAGGCCTGCTCCGTAGCGACGGCATCTTCCTGGTGCGCGGCGACGCTCGTGGTGACACTCCGTCCCGCGAGATCTGCCAGCGCGGCACGCAATTCCCACAGCCTGGGCGGTTTGTTCAGCACGCGGTCAACGTGTGGCGGGATATCACCCTCGGCGACCAGGCCGTGACTCCAACCGGTGAGCAGAATGACGGGCGTGGAAGGCGAGCCCGCTTTGACCGCGCTCGCGACCTCTCTGCCGTCGACGCCGGGCATGCCCAGGTCAGTGATCACCACCTCAAACGGCCGGCCGCTCTTCTCCGCCTGACGGAAAGCATCGATACCGTCTTGTCCGCCGTGCGCTGTTACCACCGCGTGGCCATCCGCTTCCAGAGCCTCGCACAGGCACTTAATCACCAACGGATCGTCGTCCACGCTGAGAATGCGCAAGGGCGGTGGCGTGGCGTCGGCCATTTGCCCCAATGCCCGAAGGTCGTGCTGCATCCCGGTCTGCTGTGGGTGGCGCAGATCGTCATAGGCTTGCTGCAGGGCGTTGTGGGTCGTGATTTCCTCCAGCAGACTCAGGCGCGCAAGCCGGGTGTTCAGTTCTTCTTCAGCCGATTTCCGATCGGTGATGTCACGAGAGCTTCCCAGAAAGCTGCGCGCTTCGTTGGTTTCGTCGACAATCGCCCTGCCCTTTGCCCAAATCCAACGAATCCCGTCCTGGGGGTGCCGGATGCGGCATTCAAACTCGCACGCGCCCCTGTTTTCCACGGCATTCCGAAAGCTCTGCTCCACCCCGGCGAGGTCCTCCGGAATCACCCGGTCGAAAAAGCCCGCGCACGGGTCACTTGCGTCGTAACCAAAAATCGCATCGTGGCGTCTCGACCGCTTCAGTTCACCGGTCGCGAGATTCACGCCCCAGACACCAATGCCGGCGGCGTCAAGCGCCATATCCACGCGCTCCCCGCTCTGCCGGAGTTCATCTTCGATATGCGCGTATTGAGCGACTTCGAGCCTCAGGTCATCCACCACCTTCGCCAGTTCCACGGTGGCCATGAGTGCCTGGTCATCGAGTTCGGTATTTGCCAGGTCCAGTTCGGTACTCGCCTGACCCAAAACGTCGCGCATCCTGCGCTGGGATTGCGCTACCAAACTGATCAGCACCGAAAGCCCCAGCGAGAAGACGAGACGGCTGGGATCGATACTCGTCACGTGAAAGTCGGGAGGTGCAATAAGAGGCAACGCAATCGTGGCCACCACTACGCTGACTACGCCAGGAACATAACCGCCAAACCAGGCCGTCGCGAAAATCGCGACCAGATAAAGGAAGGCGTACGGGAAATCAACCTGGGGGGGTATGAACTGGCTCACTGCGACCTGAATACCGAGAGCCCAGCCGACGGTCACGAACGGCATCAAATACCGAGCCAGCGGTCCCGGTTGTTTGAACATCCAGTTACAGAAACGCGTGGTGAAGTTCGGGACGAGCATCAGTGATGTCTCCGGGCCCGCAGAATGCTCCGAGGTCCTTTGAGCATTACACTTATCGGCGGATTCCGTTCTCCGCTTTAAGAAAGCTCTGACAGCGACAGGGGTACTTTCGACGCCTTAGTCCTATGGATGAGCTGGCTGAGCTTGCCGCTGAACGGCCGCTTTGACGAAACTGCTTTGACATTGTCACCATCGGGCGCATATAGTGCTCAGTTGATGCCATCGAATCTCGATTTGGGTGGTCGTGTGGCCGTGGTTATCGGAGGAACCTCGGGTCTGGGGCGCACCATAGCTCTGGCCCTCGCCGAAGCAGGCGCTGATGTTGCGCCGACGGGACGGCGCACTGAGCTTGTCGATGCCGTTTGCACGGACGTGGAGAAGACCGGCCGACGAACAGTCCGAGCGGCCGTGGACGTGGAATCGCGCGCCTCTGTGGACAGCTTTCGCGATACGGTTACGGGTTATTTTGGCAGGGTGGACATTCTGGTGAACGCGGCAGGCCGAATCGCGAAGACGCCGGCAAGCGACATTAGCGAGGCCGAATGGGAAGGCATTTTCAACACCAACGTGACCGGGATGCTGCGCGCCTGCCAGGCCTTTTACGAACCGCTCAGGCAAAGCGGCCACGGACGCGTGATCAACATCGCCTCGCTGAATTCTTTTGTGAGTCTCACCGGTGTGGCATCGTACGCAGCGTCAAAAGGCGCGGTACTGACGCTGACACGGAGCCTCGCGGTGGAATGGGCGCCCGATGGCATCAACGTCAACGCAATCGCTCCAGGGGTCTTCCGGACCGACCTGAACAAGAAATTGCTGGATGAAACCGAGCGGGGACGCGAGCTGCTGATGCGCACCCCCATGCGCCGCTTCGGACGGGCCGAGGAATTGGCGGGCGTGGCCATTCTGCTGGCGTCGGAGGCGGCCAGTTTTATCACCGGCCAGTGCATCGTGGTTGATGGCGGTTTTCTCGCGTCGGGAGTTAACAATTGAGGTTGCACTTATGAATGTTGTTGCGGAAGCAGTCGCAGCGAATGAACTGTTCGGAGTGGTGGAGCACGAGCTACGGGCCACGCCGGTGGTGGATGTGCACACGCATTTGTTCATGCCGTCGCTGGGCAAGCTGGGACTCTGGGGCGTCGACGAACTGCTGACCTATCACTACCTCGAAGCGGAATTGTTCCGGTCGTCCGGCATTGCGCCCGAAGAGTATTTCTCCTGGCCGACCGTGAGGAAGGCGGACGCGATCTGGCGCACGCTGTTTGTGGAGAACACACCGGTATCGGAAGCAGCTCGAGGCGTAGTCGCGGTGCTCCACGCCTTCGGGCTCCCGACGGACAGCTCCGATCTCACTGAGGCGCGGCGTTTCTTCGCGGCGCAGAAACTGGACCAGCACATCGGCCGTGTACTTGAGCGCGCGGGCATCAGCGAAGTGGTGATGACCAACGATCCGCTCGACCCCGTGGAGGGACCGTTGTGGCAACAAGGCGCGGAACGGGATGCGCGGTTTCACCCGGTGCTGCGGCTTGATCGCGTGCTCAATAAGTGGAGCGATCATTGGCGCGCTTTGGAAGCGCAGGGATTTTCGGTGGATGAGAATGCCGGGGGAAAGTCGGTGGGCGAGGTTCGCAGGTTCCTCGCTGCCTGGTGCGAGCGGATGCGGCCGGTGTACATGGCGGTCTCTCTGCCGGACACTTTCCGCTTTCCTGAAGACTCGGTTCGCGGGCGATTGATTGATGGCGCGGTGTTGCCGGCGTGCCGGGAGTTTGGAATACCGCTATCGTTGATGATCGGAGTGCGCTATCAGGTGAACCCGCGAATCCGGCTGGCTGGCGATGGCGCGGGCGCGGCCGACCTGCGGGCGCTCGAACACCTGTGTTCAACCTATCCCGAAAATCGCTTTCTGACAAGCGTGCTGAGCCGCGAGAATCAACATGAATTATGTGTCTACGCTCGCAAATTCAGCAACCTGATGCCATTCGGCTGTTGGTGGTTCCTCAACAATCCATCGATTGTGGAGGAGATCACGCGGGAGCGCCTGGAAATGCTTGGCGCGAGCTTTATCCCGCAGCATTCCGACGCCCGCGTCCTTGAGCAAGTGATCTACAAGTGGCGGAACACGCGCCGCACGTTGGCCCCGATCCTCGCAAACGCCTATCGCCTCATTATTGAGGACGGACGCCCGGTGACCGCCAGCGAGATCCGTCGCGACATCGCGCGCATGTTCCGGGGAAATTTCGAGAGCTTCACCGCGCGCAGGGCATCATGACCAGTGCGTCTTCACTCCTGACGGAACTCCCGCTGAATGGCGTGGCCTGTCCGGACTCGTTTACGGCCTGCGGAAACGTGTCCTATATGGCGCTGGACGCTGGTGGCGATTCGCTGTTACTGCAGGCGGGTGGCAAGGCCGGCGATCGCGGTCTTTCCGGCGTGGTTTGGCAGGACGCCGTCCGGCAACGGTGCCTGTACAAGTTCGGCCCCGCCGATCACGAGAACATCCGCGCGTTCGCTGAGCGAATCGACCGCTCATTTCTGCCCCGTCCGCAACGTGAGCTTCCGGCAATCGCCGCGGGAAACCGGCATCCGGAGATCAGCCTGCCAGCCGTATTCGAGGCCTTCGGCGACGTATTGCATCGGACGGGCAGAAACGTCGCATCCACGGTGCAGCTCTCGGCTACGCGGGAGATGACCACGGCCGAAGAAATCGGCCGGCGCGACGGCTCCAATCCCACCGCGCCCGGGCACACCCGGGTAAGCATTGAACATCTTTACCACGCCGGATTGTGGGCCGCGATCCGCGCGGGCTACCGCAGCGGCTACAACGCCGAGGCCGACCACTTTATCGTCAATGGCGTCGACGCTTCTTCCATCGCGCGCTCGGTGGAATGGGTGAAGGAAGCGATACACCAGGCGGCTGGGTACACGAAGTTCACCACCGACACGTCACGCCTGTTCGATTTGCGCGCCGATACGCGGCACCCCACTCCATGGACCGGGGCGCAGGTGGATGATCTGTTCGAGAAAAGGTTGACCGGAAACGAACGGGGCTGGGTATTGGACGCGTTTTCAAAACCATTCGATTGCAGTGGCCGCAGGTATCTGTTCTCACCCGAGGACATCCGCCGTCTGTCGGTAAAATTCGCGCCAAGTCTGAAGCTGAATGAAGAGCTGTTCGATGCGATCACGAAGTCCAAAGGCGAAGCGCAGTTCGATTTCGAGCCATCATTGGACGAAGCAGACACGCTGACTACACCCGAAGAGCTCATCTTCTACATGCATTGGCTGCGAGAACGCGGACGGCCCGCGCAACTGGTTCCGCCGAATCTCGGATTCAAGAAGAGGCAGGCGTATCCGGACAGCCGCACAGCCCTGGGCGAGTATGCCGGGCACAAGATGTGGCCAGAACTGCTGCCGAGAGTGGACGCAGAATTTGCCGGGGATCCCATCGCCGAACTGAAGGCCAGGGTGGCTGAACTAGCCGATGTGGCAAGTTTATTCGATGGAACGCTCAGCATTCATTCCGGCAGTGGCAAACAGCCCGAAGTCTTGCGGAGCATCGGCGCGGCCACGGGTGGCAGGCTGAATTACAAAATCTCCGGAGAGCTGCAGCTTCAGTTATTCGACGTGCTTTCGGAACAGCCGCGGGGTTCGGCCGAACAGCGGCTGTATGAGGCGATGGTGGCGGCTTGCGAAAAGTTCGCACAGGCCGGAGCGTTCGGTGAGGAAAGCGCGCTGGCGGAACAATATCATGCCACGCACGGGTCGTATTTGGGCGACGCGAGCATCGGGCGTGTAGACGGCAATCTGTTCCTGGTGTTCTGGCTTGGCAACATGGTCGGCAGCCACGGTGAGGATGGCCGGTTCTTTAAAGAAGCGCTGGACACTTTGCCATCGGCAATTGTTGAGGAAACGCGCCACCGCAACGCCGGGTATGTGCGCTGGCTGGCAAGCAATCTGTGGGACAACTGATGGCGGCCCAGCCGCAAGGGACAGTCGGCCAGATTAGGAATCCCGAACTGGGCGCGAACGGCGTAGTTGAATACGCCCTTCAACTCGACCGCGCCGAGAGTCTCGACCTGTTGAGCTGACAGGCATGACCCATGACGGGAAGCGGCTTCATGAGGGGGTTGTGGCCGCTTTCGGATGAAGGCGCTGCCGAGTTCGCGGAGGAACTCGTCGCCGGCTCGCGCAAAGTGAATCCGCGGATAGCATCGCGGTAGCGCACGCTATCCTGATGTTGAGATGAACCGCCCCCATATTGAGCGACCCGCCGTTATCCTTGCAGCCCCGGTCGGGGTCCAATAGTCCCGTGGCGCGGTACATCATCGGCATCGATCTCGGAACAACCAATTGCGGTCTTGCCTGGGCGGAAGCGCAGGAGACCGCGCACGAAACTCCCGAGGTTCATCCGTTCCCCGTCGCGCAACTTGTTAATCCAGGTGATGTTCGCGAGGAACCGCTGCTGCCCTCGTTCCTGTATGTTCCTGGTCCCGCGGATTTTCCTGACGGGACACTGGAGTTGCCGTGGGGTGAGCCGGCGTTCATCGCGGGGACGCTGGCACAGAAGCGCGGGTCGGAAGCTCCGGCACGGCTTATTTCCTCCGCGAAATCGTGGCTCTCGTGGGCCGGCGTAGCGCGCAACTCGGCTTTCCTGCCGTTGAATGCGGCGGAGGGAACTGAAAAGCTCTCGCCGGTTTCCGTTTCGCGCGAATACCTGAACCACCTGCGTCAAGCGTGGAATCACGAACACGGGGACGATCCACTCGAAGACCAGATGGTGCTGGTGACGGTGCCCGCATCATTCGATGCCGTCGCGCGTGAGTTGACACTACAGGCGGCCGCGGAGGCCGGCTATCGCGAACCGACGTTGCTGGAAGAGCCGCAGGCGGCATTCTACGCGTGGATCGAGAGGCATCCGGATTGGCGCGGGCGCGTCACGGTTGGCGACCTTATATTGGTTGCCGACATCGGCGGTGGAACCACCGATTTCACGCTCATCGCCGTGACCGAGCAAAACGGAGAATTGCAGCTCGAGCGCGTGGCTGTTGGCGAGCACATTCTTCTGGGAGGCGACAATATCGATCTCGCCCTCGCACGGTCAGTAGAGCAGCAGCTTGCGGCAAAAGGACAGAAGCTTGACACGCTGCAGTTGTATGGGCTGTGGCAGCAATGCCGCATCGCCAAAGAAAAGTTGCTCGAAGAGGGCAGCAAGGCGAAGGAACATCCCGTCACCATTGCGGGGCGCGGCACCAAGCTGGTGGGCGGGACCATCCGCGCGACCCTCGAGCGCAACGTGCTGGATCGTATCCTGCTCGATGGATTTCTTCCGGTGGTTTCGAGTGAAGACATGCCGGCCCGGCGGCCACGCGCGGCTCTCGCCGAACTTGGGCTCCCCTATACAACAGACACCGCCATCACGCGGCACCTCGCCCATTTTCTGCGACAGCGTGCGGCAGCGGCTGAACACGGCACGGTGCGCCGAGGGAAGAGTGGCCTCGTGTGCCCCACTCACATCCTGTTTAATGGCGGCGTACTACGTGCCGCACCGGTACGACAACGCATCCTGGAAGTGTTGAACGGCTGGCTCAAGGCCGAGCGCATGGAGCCGGTAAAGCCGCTGCTGGGCGACGATCTGATGCACGCGGTATCGCGCGGGGCTGCGTACTATGGTCTTACGCGCGAGGGCAAAGGCGTGCGCATTCGTGGTGGCGTGCCGAGAACATACTATGTCGGGATCGAAAGCGCGATGCCCGCGGTACCCGGTATAGCCGCTCCGCTCAAAGCTCTCACAGTAGTTCCATTTGGCATGGAAGAAGGCACGTCTGCAAGCATTCCACAACGTGAGTTCGCCCTTATCGTCGGCGAGCCGGCCGAGTTCCGCTTCTTCCAATCGGCCGCGCGGCGCGATGATTCAGCCGGCACGCTGATTGAAGATCCGGGCGCCGATCTCACCGAGCTGTCCCCTGTGCAGGTGAATCTGCCCGCCGACGGCAATGCCGGGCAATTCGTTCCAGTGACGCTGGAGAGTGTGGTGACCGAAACAGGTCTCCTGCAGCTCTGGTGCGTAGCTCGCGACGGGCGCAGGTGGAAGCTCGAATTCAATGTTCGCGAGACCGTCTCGCCATAGCGCGCCAAAACATTCGTCCGGGCCCGCAGTCGCACTTTCATGCCAGTGGAAACGATTCGCTGCGGCGGTGGTAAGGTGGGGCAGTAGAGTCCAGGTATGGCGGGAAACCGAGTCGAGCTGAAAGGCAGCCAGCGTGATCTTCCGCCGGGCGCAGAAACAACCGGGCCGCCCGATCCTCAACAACGAATCCAGGTCACCGTTGTCCTGCGGCGCAGGGCTCCGCTTCCCGATCTCGCATTGGGAGACTATATCAGCCGCGAAGAATTCGCACGCCGCTACGGAGCCGATCCCGCCGACGTCGAGAAAGTGAAGCAATTCGCCGAAAGCGCGGGACTCCGGGTAGCAGACGTCCATCTCGGCCGCCGAAGCATGACACTGGTTGGCAAAATCGCCGACATGACGCGCGCGTTCGAAGCAGACGTTCAGTTGGCCCGCGTGAACAATCAGGAGTGCCGCATCCGGACCGGCACACTGAAACTTCCCGCCGATCTCGACGGCATTATCGAAGGAGTGTTCGGCTTCGACACCCGTCCGCAGGCCAGAACTCATTTCCGGCGGCTGCCATCGATTCGTCCACGAGCTGAAGGCGAGGTCTCCTACGCGCCGCCGGCGGTCGCCCGCCTTTATCACTTCCCTGGTGGCGCCACAGGCGCAGGACAAACCATCGGAATCATTGAGCTTGGCGGCGGCTACAACAGCTCCGACCTGACTACTTTCTTTTCAGCTCTCAACATCGCCGTGCCCAGTGTCACCTCGGTCTCAGTCGATGGCGGCACCAACGCCCCTTCCGGCGATCCCAACAGCGCCGACGGTGAAGTGGCGCTGGACATTGAAGTAGCTGGATCCATCGCCCCGGCAGCCTCCATCGTCGTGTACTTCACCACGAACACATCGCAGGGCTTCCTGGACGCCATCACCACCGCGATTCACGACGAGTCTCACAGCGTCAATGCGATCTCCATAAGCTGGGGCGGCTCCGAATCCACGTGGACGTCGCAGGCCATGCAATCGTACGATCAGGCTTTTCAGGATGCCGCGGCGCTCGGCGTGACCATTTGCGTCGCGGCGGGAGACAACGGATCGAGCGATGGCGCGACCGACGGCGGCGCTCACGTGGATTTTCCGGCGTCCAGCCCCAACGTGCTTGCCTGTGGCGGCACCAGTCTGCAAGGCTCGAACAGCACCATCAAGAGCGAAGTTGTATGGAACGACGGCGCCAGCGGAGGCGCGACAGGTGGCGGCGTGAGCGAGAACTTTCCGCTGCCGTCATATCAAACAGGAGCGGGCGTTCCCGTTTCGGTGAACTCCTCTCACTTTCAGGGGCGTGGCGTTCCCGATGTGGCCGGCGACGCCGACCCGGATACCGGTTACAACACCACAGTGGACGGCCAGCCCTCGGTAGTGGGTGGAACGAGCGCGGTGGCCCCGCTTTGGGCGGCCTTGATCGCTCTGTTAAATCAGCAGCTCGGCAAACCGGTCGGATTTCTCAATCCGCAGATCTACGCGGCCAGCGCCCGTACCGGTTTTCGCGACATCACGTCTGGCAACAATGGGGCATATTCGGCCGGACCGGGATGGGACGCCTGCACCGGGTGGGGCAGCCCCATCGGCGCTCGCCTGCTGTCCGCGCTGGGCGCCGCATCGGTGGCTCCTTCCTCATAGATAAACGTAGCCGTACCGGTACCAATTCATTGAGCGGCGGCCGCGCCGTCGGCGTTTAACCGGAAAACTCCCGGTACTCGTTTACAGATCCGAACAAGTATGGTTCGATGGAGCGGTCCGCACTCGGACAAGACAAAACCCAAGGAGCAAATACATGAAAAAGACATTAGCAATCGCATTCGTGGCCGCCGTAGCGGTGGTTACCGCCGGTGGTCTGGCCATCAACCGCAGCAACCCTGTCGTGATGAAGGATGGAACGCGGGCGGGCGTCGCGCCGAAACCGGCCGACGGGCCCGTGCCGACCTGTTACCCAGGACAATCCTGCCAGTAGGATCACCGGGGAAAGACCCCGGCATCCAGCGATCTCTTGCGTTGATACACGATTTCGGGTTATCGTTGCACTGAAACAATGTTCAACGCCGATGTTCTGCAAAAGGGCCTGTGGGCGTGTGAGGTTGTCCTGCAGGCCGCTTTGCTTGTGAAGATCGTCGAGCGGAACCTGTTGTTTGGCTTGCGGTGGTTCGTCGCGTGGCTGGCTGCGGAAGTCGCCTTCGCCATCCTTCTGATCTGGACCCCGATTTCTTCGGTAATGTATTTCCATGTGTGGAGCGTCTCCCAGCCGCTGTTGTGCATTCTGCGAATTGCCGCGGGGTGGGAAGCCATTCGTCGAATAGTGAACATTCGTCAGGGGCCGCATTTCACGCGTTATCACGCACTTGCCGCTGGCACTTTGGTGTCCTCACTCGCCCTGAGCGTGCTTTCGCTCAGGGTCGAGACTTCTCTGTTTCACGTCTCGGTCTGGAGTTACAGCATTGTGCTTCTCAACCGTTGCGTATGGACGAGCATCGCCATCGTTGCCGCCGCACTGTTCGTGACCCGGCGCGTTCTCCCGGCGTGGACGTTCGACAGGAATACGATGGTCCATGCCTCGCTTCTCTTTGCTCTTTCCGTCGTTGAGACCGGCCGGTATCTCACGGTGGCATACGGCCATGGCAGATACAATCTCGCCGCCAATATCGCCGCGTTTGTTCTGGAATGCCTGCTGTTCGCTTTGTGGATGATCTTGCTCAAGCCCGAAGAGGAAGCTCACGCCGTTCAGGATGAGGAGTGGCCTCTCGCAGCGTAGCGGCGCTCCCTGTGGCGAAGCCACCGGGAAGAACAGATTGTGGGCAACGGGGCGCAGCATGCATCAGGGGAGGTCCGATAGCTTTGCGGAGCGTACGTCGCCGGGAAACCCACTTACGCGGGTTTGAGGGTTACGCCCTTTGCTCTGCAGCTCCAACCAGCGCTTCGGCATCGGTCGGCACCGGGGCCTGCAGCAATTGCAGAAATGCCTCGGTGGCGCGGTTGAAGCGCTTGCGCTTGCGATGGACAATGCGAACCGGGCGGAACAGCGTCGAAGGAATCAGCCGCACCGGCAACAGGCGTCCCTGGGCGATCTCGGCGCGCATCACCCGCGCGGGCATGATGCTCACACCCGCGCCGTGCGCCACCGCTTCCTTCATCATCTGCAGATTGTCGAAATGTACGGTGATCTCCACCGTGACATCGTGATCGCGCAGGAAGCGGTCGATGTCGCGGCGTATGGGCAGGTCTTCATCGAAGGCGACAAAATCAAGTCCCTGAAGTTCGTGCGCATCCACCCCGGTCCATCGCGCCAGCGGGTGCGTGGGCGCAACCGCAACCACCATCTCCTCTTCGCGCCACGGAAGCACCGTGGCTTCGCGGGTCGGCTCGGCGTAGCTCATGAGGCCGAGGTCGGCATGGTCGGAAATAACCGCGTCATAGACTTTCTCGGGCCTCAGGTATTCCACTTCGAGGTGGGCTCCCGGATAACGGCGCGAGAACTCGCGTTCGAGCTCGGACATTTCGGAAAGCCCTACCGAATAGATTGCGGCGATACGAACGGTTCCATCGACCTCCGATTTGAGCCGGTCGAGCGCGGCGTGGAATTCTTCGTCGCGGCGCAGCACATCGCGGCAAAACTCGAGATAGAGCTTTCCTGCATCGGTGACACTCAGCGGCCGTGTGCTGCGATCGAGAAGCGCAATCCCGAGCTCCTCTTCGAGTTCGCGAATCTGCTGGCTGGCCGATGACTGGCTAACGCCGTTGAGACTGGCGCCCTGGCTGAAACTTCGCGACTGGGCGATGTCCCGGAACAACCTGAATGTTTGCAATGTTACAGATACCCGTCATCATAGTATTATATTTTCCAATACTAAGTCAAGGAACATTTTGCTTGTGCTAATACTATAGGCACTGCTATAATCTTCACATCCCACCAATCCCAAGGAGAAGAAGAGGTGGATCTTTACAACGGACTACCCCCCGCGCAGGGATTGTACAACCCCGCCAACGAACACGACGCGTGTGGCATCGGCTTCGTGGTGAACATCAAAGGACGGCCCTCGCACGACATCATCCTCAAGGGCATCCAAATCCTCATCAATCTCACCCACCGCGGCGCCTGCGGGTGCGATCCGGAAACCGGTGATGGCGCGGGCATCCTCATCCAGATTCCGCACCGCTTCTTCGCACGCGAATGCTCGAAGCTCGGGTTCACGCTTCCGGCGCCGGGCGAGTATGCCATCGGCATGGTCTTTCTCCCGGTGGAACCGTCGCAGCGATTGCAGGTGGAGGGCATTCTCGAGCGGATTGTGCGCGAAGAGGGGCTCAGCGTGCTGGGCTGGCGCGACACTCCGGTGAATTCCAACGCCATCGGACGCGTGGCGCGCGCGTCGCAGCCCTACATCGAGCAGATCTTCATTCGCGCGGCGTCGGGCATGGATCAGGACGAGTTCGAGCGCAAGCTCTACGTGGTGCGCAAGCGGGCGGAGAACGAGATCGCGAATTCGGAGATTCACGACAAAGGCTTTTTCTACATCCCGTCGCTGTCCTCGCGGACCATCGTCTATAAGGGCCTTCTGCTGGCGCCGCAGATCGCGAATTTCTATAACGAGCTTTCAGATCCGGATGCGCAGAGCGCGCTGTGCCTGGTGCATCAGCGCTTTTCGACAAACACTTTCCCTACCTGGCAACTGGCGCACCCATTTCGCTATCTCTGCCACAACGGCGAAATCAACACGGTTCGCGGCAATCAGAACTGGATTCACGCGCGGCAAAGCATTATGGAATCGCCGCTGTTCGGGAAACAGCTCCGCGACACCTTTCCGGTGATACAGCCGGGCGTGAGCGATTCGGCCGCCATCGATTCCGCCGTCGAACTGCTGGCGCTCAACGGCCGCAGTCTGCCGCACGTGATGGCCATGCTCATTCCCGAGGCCTGGGATGCCGACAGCACAATGCATCCCGACAAGAAGGCGTTCTACGAATATCATGCTTCGCTGATGGAACCCTGGGACGGTCCGGCAGCGGTCGCGTTCACGGATGGCCGCGTCATTGGCGCAACGCTGGATCGCAATGGGCTGCGTCCGGCGCGGTATGTGGTGACCAAAGACGACCTCCTGATCATGGCGTCGGAAACCGGCGTGCTACCGGTGAAGCCGGAGGATGTCCGCTACAAGGGGCGTCTGCAGCCCGGCCGGATGCTGCTGGCCGACGTCGTAGAGGGCCGCATGATCCCCGACGAAGAGATCAAGGAACGGCTGTGGAGCCGCCAGCCCTATGCGCAATGGCTGAAAGAGAACCAGATCAAACTGGACGATCTGGCCGAGCCGTCGCGATTCCATCCGTCCGATCAGGACAGCATCATTACGCGCCAACGCGCCTTCGGCTACACCGAAGAAGAGATTCGCATGCTGATGCTGCCGATGGCCATTGACGGCCAGGAACCGGTGGGTTCAATGGGTACGGACACGCCGCTGGCCTGTCTTTCCGACAAGCCGCAGCCGCTGTTCAACTATTTCAAACAGCTCTTTGCGCAGGTGACGAATCCCGCCATCGACCCGATTCGTGAAGAACTGGTGATGTCGCTGACCAGCTACATTGGCACCGAGCGCAACATCCTGCAGGAGACGCCGCAGAACTGCCATACGCTGAAGCTGCCGCACCCGATCCTGACCAATCGCGATCTGGAGAAACTGCGGCGCGTTTCCACCGGCGAGTTGCTGTCGACCACGTTGCCGATGCTGTTCCGTGCCCAGGGCGATGGCGGCAAGGAGATGAAAGCCGCTCTGGACAGCCTTTGCCGGCGCGCCTCGTTGTCGATAAAGTCTGGTTACTCGCTGCTGATTTTGTCCGACCGGGGCGTCGACGAAGAGTACGCACCGCTGCCCAGTCTGCTGGCGCTCACCGCCGTGCACAATCATCTGGTGCGGGAAGGCACGCGCACGCTGGTGGCGCTGATCATCGAATCGGGCGAGCCGCGCGAAATTATGCACTACGCGCTGCTGATCGGCTACGGAGCCAGCGCGATCAATCCATACCTGGCGATCGAGACGCTGGAACAGCAGGCATTGCGTGGCCATTTGCCGGAGGGCGTGACTTTTGAGACCGCGCTCAAGAACTACAAGAAAGCCGTCAACAAGGGGCTTCTGAAGGTGTTTTCCAAGATGGGCATCTCCACGCTGCAGAGCTATCGCGGCGCGCAGGTGTTCGAAGCTATCGGCCTCAATCAGGAGCTGGTGGACCGCTATTTCACGGGAACATCGTCGCGCATTGAGGGCGTGAGTCTCGAAGTGCTGGCGCGCGAAGCGCAGATGAAGCACGAGCACGCGTTCCGTCCGCTCACCGATTCGGAAAAAGAACTCGACGCAGGCGGCCAGTATCATTACCGGGTAAATGGCGAGTATCATTTGCTCAATCCGCTCACGGTCAGCAAGCTGCAACACTCGGTACGGCAACAGAATTTCGAGACATTCCAGGAATTCACCCGGCTGGTTGACGACCAGAGCCGCAATCTGTGCACGCTGCGCGGTCTGATGAAGCTGAAGACGGTTGCGCGACCGGTTCCGCTGGAAGACGTGGAGCCTGCCAGCGAGATTGTGAAGCGCTTTGCCACCGGCGCAATGTCCTTTGGGTCGATCAGCAAAGAAGCCCACGAAACGCTGGCCATTGCGATGAACCGGATCGGCGGCAAATCGAACACGGGCGAGGGGGGCGAAGATGAAGCGCGCTTTCTGCCCGACGCGAATGGGGACTTGCGTCGCAGTGCCGTGAAGCAGGTGGCTTCGGGCCGCTTCGGAGTCACTGCGAATTACCTGGTGAACGCCGACGAGTTGCAGATCAAAGTTGCGCAGGGAGCGAAGCCAGGCGAAGGCGGCCAGTTGCCGGGGCACAAAGTGGACGAGGTAATCGCCCGAGTGCGCCACTCCATTCCCGGAGTGCAACTCATTTCGCCGCCGCCGCACCATGACATCTACTCCATTGAGGATCTGGCGCAGCTCATTTACGATCTGAAGAACGTCAATCCAAAGGCGCGTATTTCGGTGAAATTGGTGGCCGAAGTAGGAGTGGGAACCGTGGCGGCGGGCGTGGCCAAGGCCCATGCGGACGTTGTGTTGATCGCCGGTCACGACGGCGGAACCGGCGCTTCGCCGCTCACTTCGATTAAGCACGCGGGCATTCCCTGGGAGCTGGGCCTCGCGGAAACGCAGCAGGTGCTGGTGATGAATGACCTGCGCAGCCGCATTCGCGTGCAGACCGACGGCAAGCTGCAAACCGGACGCGACGTGGCCATCGCCGCGCTGCTGGGCGCAGAGGAATTCGGCTTCTCTACGGCGCCGCTGGTCTCGATGGGCTGCATCATGATGCGCAAGTGCCACCTGAATACCTGTCCGGTGGGCATCGCCACGCAGGACCCGCAACTGCGCGCCAAGTTCCGTGGCGCTCCCGAGCATGTGATCAATTACTTCTTCTTCGTTGCCGAAGAAGTGCGCCGCTACATGGCCGGCGGCCTCGACTACGCGAGTATCCTGTTTAATCCGCCGGTGCCGGGGCGCATCGGGCGGCGCTGCACTGTGCCGCAGGACCACGGTCTGGAACAGGCGCTCGATTACAAACTCATTGACCACGCGCGCGACGCCATCGATAACGGGACGCCGGTGGAATTTAAACTACCCATCCGCAACGTTCATCGCACTGTGGGCGCCATGCTCAGCGGAGAGATTGCGCGCAAGCACGGTTCTGAGGGGTTGCCCGAAGACACCATCCGCTTTCAGTTCACCGGGTCTGCCGGGCAGAGCTTTGGGGCATTTCTTGCGAAGGGCGTCACGCTGACGCTGGAAGGCGACGCCAACGATTACGTGGGCAAGGGGCTTTCCGGAGGGAAGCTGGTGATTTATCCGCCGCACGCATCCACTTTCGTGGCGGAGGAGAACATCATCGTAGGCAATGTGGTGCTCTACGGCGCTACCAGCGGCGAGGCGTTCTTCAACGGCCTGGCCGGCGAGCGTTTCGCCGTCCGTAATTCGGGAGCCACCGCGGTCGTCGAAGCGGTGGGCGACCACTGTTGCGAGTACATGACCAAGGGCCTTGTGGTTGTTCTGGGTAAGACCGGGCGGAATTTCGGCGCGGGCATGAATGGCGGTATCGCCTTTGTGCTGGACGAAACCGGCGAATTCCAGAATGTCAATTGCAACAAGACCAGCGTGGATCTCGAGCCGGTGATGGAAGCCGAAGACCTCGACCTGCTTCATCGGCTGATCTCGCGGCACGGCGAGCTGACCGGGAGTCCGCGAGCGAAGTGGATTCTGGAAAACTGGTCGCAGATGATTCCGAAGTTCGTGAAGGTGTTCCCGCACGAATATAAACGCGTGTTGGGCGTGAAGCGTCAGCCGGCCGCGCATGCCGCGGTAGCGCATACGGTCATCGCCAATAAGTCTGTGGCCGCGCAGGAAGTGGCCCATGGGTAAGACCACCGGCTTCATCGAGTACCAACGCGAAGTGGCCACGCGCCGTCCGGTCGCCGAACGCGTCAATGACTGGTTCGAGGTTTACCAGGAGTTCCCCGACGATCGTGTACGCACTCAGGGCGCGCGCTGCATGGATTGCGGCGTACCGTTCTGTCATACCGGCTGCCCCGTGAACAACATTATTCCCGACTGGAACGATCTGGTCTACAAAGACCGCTGGAAGGAAGCGATCCGCGTTCTGCACTCGACGAATAATTTCCCGGAGTTTACCGGACGCATCTGTCCGGCGCCGTGCGAAGCGGCGTGTGTCCTGGGCATCAATGAGCCCCCGGTGGCGATCAAGCAGATCGAAAAAAGCATCGTCGAGCACGCCTTCACAAATGGCTGGATTCGTCCCGAGCCCTCGCCGGTGAAAACGGGCAAACGCATCGCAGTGATCGGATCGGGTCCGGCGGGTCTGGCGGCGGCGCAGCAGCTTGCGCGAGCCGGCCACGGCGTGGTGGTGTTTGAGAAAGCCGACCGCATTGGCGGCCTCCTCCGCTATGGCATTCCAGACTTCAAGATGGAGAAATCCATTATCGACCGGCGGCTTGACCAGATGAGGGCCGAAGGCGTGGAGTTTCGAACAAACGCTCACGTTGGCGTGAACGTCGATGTGGCGCAGCTTCGTTTGGAGTTCGATGCCGTGCTGCTGGCCGGCGGTGCGGAGCAGGCGCGCGATATCAATGTGCCGGGCCGCGACCTCAGGGGCATTCACTTCGCCATGGATTTTCTGCCGCAGCAGAACAAGCGTGGCGCCGGTGACACCGTGCACGACCAGATCCTCGCCACCGGCAGGAACGTAGTGATTATCGGAGGCGGCGACACGGGCGCCGACTGCCTGGGCACATCGCATCGACAGAAGGCCGCATCGGTTGCACAGTTCGAGATTATGCCGGTTCCACCGGATGATCGCTCGCCGTCGACACCCTGGCCGCTCTGGCCATTACAGCTTCGCCAGGAGAGTTCGCACGAAGAGGGCGGCATGCGCGAGTGGAGCATCGCCACCACCGGTTTTACAGGCGACGAACAGGGCAACGTACGAAAGCTGCATGCGATCCGTGTGGGTGCGCCGCCGCGCTTCGAGCCGCTCGCCGGGACGGAGTTCACCATGGACGTCGATCTCGTACTGCTGGCCATGGGCTTCAACGGTCCCGTGCGTAACGGCATGATCGATCAGCTTGGCGTTGACCTGGATGCGCGCGGCAACGTCAGGACGAACGAGCATTACATGTCATCGGTGCCTGGAGTCTTCGCTGCGGGCGATATTCGCCGCGGACAATCGCTGGTCGTGTGGGCCATCGCCGAAGGACGCAAAGCGGCCGAAGGCATTAGCCGCTATCTGGCGAATCAGAATTCGCGCAATGCAGCCGCATAAGCGGCGCTACAATTACACATATATGGCGAGCGGCACTCTCATTTCGATCGAGGAGTTCGCCAGCCTTCCCGATGAGCCCGGCAAGCAGGAGCTTAGCAACGGGGAGGTGATCGTCGTGCCGCCCGTAAAACTCATCCATAGCAAAATAGCGCGCCGGTTGTTCCGGACCCTGGACGCCTGGGTGGTCAATGCGGGAGCGGGCGAAGTCTGGTTCGAAGCTGGTTTTCAGCTCGGCCCCCACACCGTGCGCCAACCCAATGTTGCCGTGCTCCTTGGCGGACGTTCGGCCCCCGATGAAGCATGGGTCCAGGGTGCTCCCGATATCGCCATCGAAGTTCTTTCGCCCGGCAACTCTGCCGAGGACATCGAGCTAAAGATCTCGCAGTATCTCGCCGCCGGTGCAAAACTGGTCTGGATCGTTTCACCGAAGGCGCGTCAGGTTCGCGTCTGCCGAGCCGACGGAACGCAGGTGACTCTTCGCGAGCCGCAGAGCCTCACCGGCGAACCCGCGCTGCCGGGCTTCCTTCTCCCCCTTGTTGAGCTTTTCGCGTAGTCGCCTGTGATGCCGCGGCGCGTGCGGAGGACCGCGTTCATCATGCTAAAGCTCGGCGCGCTCTTCCTCTCGGCAGGCCGTCTCGACTGGATGGCCGGCTGGGTCTACGTGGCGACGTTTGTGGCTAGCTCTGGCATAGATCAGTTCGCCGCCGCCCGCCGCAGTCCCGGGCTTTCCGAGGCACGCGGGAAATGGCGCCGTGCCGACACGAAACCGTTTGACCGAATCTTTCTGCGGCTCTACCTTCCGCTCACGATCATGCAGCTTGTTGTTTCGGGGCTCGATGCCGTTCGATTCCGCTGGTCGGCGATGCCTGTGGCGGCGACGTGCGCGGGAGTAGCGATGTTCGCGGTTTCCAGCGCGATTGTGGCGTGGGCGATGGCGGTGAACCGGTTTGCCGAGACGACAGTGCGTATCCAGGCGGACCGTGGACATACAGTGGTGAAAAATGGCCCCTATCAATTTTGCCGGCATCCCATGTATGTGGGATTCATTCTGAAGTTTCTTGGGACGTCGTTGATCCTGCGGTCGGTGTGGGGACTGGCTATCGGCGCCGTAATCGCTGGCTTATTCACATGGCGCACGGCGATGGAGGACAGGACCCTGCGGCGCGAGCTCGCGGGGTACGAGGAATTCACACGACAGACGCGATATAGGCTCGCGCCGGGCGTGTGGTGATCGGGCTCATTCCCCTCGACTCCGGACCCAATCCCCCGTATAATCCTCTTTGCCTCTCACGTCTCGCCGGGCCATGGCCGGATCGGCTGTTGCTACCGCGCTGGCTGCGGTGGCGTGTGTTCGCCATGCCACGCCAGTACAAATCCATCTCTCGGCGTCCGCTGCCACGGCTGACGGCTTTTCGGAGATCGATATTGTTACTACACCTGCCGACGCAACCTTGGCAATGTGGGACGCCTGGACGCGAAACGACGTGTACTGCGCGTGGGGGTGACGCCTGGCCGCATCAAGCTGCGCGCCGATGCTCCTGGTTATGCGCCAGGGCTCGCGACAATCACCACGTCGCTCGATGAAGGCGACCGTCGCGGTGATGGCACGCCGGATTTCCTGCGACTTCCTCCAGCGGATCGCGCCGCGTTTCGCCAATGGTTCACCTTCCTGGCCGAAGCCCAGTTCTTCCGCAAAGACGTGCCCGCCGAGATCGATGACTGTGCGGCCCTCATTCGTTACGCATATCGCGAAGCCTTGCGCGCCCACGATTCGGCGTGGATGTTACGCGCACACTTGCCACTGGTTCCGGCCATGCCCGAGGTTCGTAAGTACGCTTACCCGTACACACCTCTCGAGGCGAATCTGTTTCGCACGCGCGCCGGCCCGTTCCACGCCTCCGACCTCACCGACGCCGCCTTCGCGCAATTCGCCGACGCGCAAACACTCCAGCGATTCAATACGCACTTCGTTGCGCGATCGCTGGAACTGGCGCGGCCGGGGGATTTGCTCTTCTTCCGGCAAAGCACCACCCTCGCGTTTCACAGCATGGTCTGGGTGGGCCCGAGTCATTTCGAAGACAATGGTCAGATCTACGTCGTTTATCACACCGGGCCCATCGGATCGCACGCTGGCGAAATCCGCCGACTTACTGTCTCCGAGCTGCTGCATCATCCCGAGCCACGCTGGCGGCCACTCGAAGGGAACACCAACTTTCTAGGCGTATATCGATGGAATACTCTTTGAGACACACGGTTTGGGGACTGGCACTGCTGCTTGTTGCCGCGCCCGGCATCGGACAGACCGAGGAAGAACCGTACTTCGCTCTTTCCAGCGCAAAGACGTTCGGGCCGGGCGAAGAAGTCTCAGTGCAGTTGAATGCCTGGAATGTGCAGTCGCTGGATTTCCGTGTATATCGCGTAAATGACCCGGTCCGTTTCTTCGAGCAGCTCGAAGATCCGCACATGTTCGGCGGACAAGCGCAGCACCCGCCTCGTGAGCAGACACTGCTGGAACGCTTTCACCTCTTCAAAGCGAATCTCCGGAACGGGATGGAAAACCTGCTGCGCGGACAGTTCTCCATGGAATCGCGGCACCGCATTCGCGCGGCATTCACGCGCAAGCCTGTTCGCACGCGAAATGTAGCCAGCTACGCCGAAGCGCCGTTGCTGAACTCGCAGCAATTGGTGTCCACGTGGCACCAGCAAGTCAAAAGTATGGATCGCTGGGAAACGCAGACGGTCCCCATTGAGGTGAAAGGCAAGGGCGTCTACCTGGTGGAGGCCGTGACGAAACAGTTCCGCGCTTACACGATCGTCATCGTCTCCGATCTCGCCATGATCACCAAGCAGGCGCCGGGACGACAATAACAGCGATCTTCGTTTGATGGCGCGTGATGGCGGCGAATTCGCCGTTTTGAGTCTGGCGTCATATTCGATCGGCGCGCGGATGGATCACGATTGGCACGGCTACATCTATACGGATCGTCCGGTTTACCGTCCCGGCCACACGGTTGATTTCAAAGCGATCGTGAGATCCGCGGCAGCGAATGGCTACGCGATTCCACCAGTTCACGAACTCGACGTTTCCATCGAAGATCCCGATCAGAAGACTGTTTACCACAAGCGCCTGCCGGTTTCGAACATGGGCGCGGTGCACGATTCGCTGACGCTGCCGCTCGGTTCATCACTCGGCTACTACGCCATCCAGATCCATCCCGAAGCTGTGAAACAAGCCGAGAGCGACGAAGGCGAGGGCGATAACACGTACGGCGAGATGACCGGCGGGTTTCAGGTGGAGGAGTACAAGAAGCCCGAGTACGAGGTGCGGGTCACGCCCGTGAAGCCGCGCGTGATCGAGGGCGAGAGCGTGCAGGCCACCATCGATGCCCGATATTACTTTGGCGAGCCGGTGAAGAACGCGAAGGTGACCTGGGCGATTTACAGGTCCGCCGCCTGGCTCAAGCGCTATGAATTCGAGGGCGACGAGTACGGCGGCGACACCAATGACGACGACGTTAACATCGGCGGCGATCAGGCCCAGCAGAACGAGGGCCGCCTCGATGACGATGGTAAGCTCACCATCACCATTCCCACCGATGTCTCCGAGCATGGCGCTGACCTCCGTTACCGCATTGAAGCGCGAGTCACCGACGAAGGCAATCGCGAGATCATCGGCACGGGTTGGCTGGCCGCGACATATGCAAGTTTCTATGTTTGGGCCGAGCCGGACCAATATGTCTACGCACCTGGCCAGCACGCGCGCATCAACATCACCGCCATGGACTACGACGGCAACCCCGTCCGCACCCCGCTTAAAGGGCGGTTAGAGGAATGGCATTGGGGAGACCGCAGCGAGAAAACCCGCAGCGCAGCGGACGCGACCACCGACGCGCAGGGGCACGCTTCAGTGGATTTCACGATTCCCAGCGGCGGATCGTGGCGCGTGGAGGTGACGGCGCCAACGCCGGAGAAGCGCGAGGTCGAAGATACCGACTATCTGTGGGTGAGCGGCGGCGATGCTTCGCTCTATGGCGAAAAGCAGGACACGATTCAGATTGTGCCGGACAAGAAGAGCTATGCTCCGGGCGACACCGCGAAGATCCTGGTCATCACCGGTGTGCCCACGGCTAAGGTGCTGGTGAGTGTTGAAGGGCGCACACTTGACATGGTGCGCGTGGTGGACGCCACGTCGTCATCGTTCACGTTCGATGTTCCCGTGCGCGCCGATCAGGCGCCCAGCTTCTACGTCAGTGCCGCCTTCATCCGCGATGGCGAATTCTACCAGGGAAACAAGCTGGTGAAGGTGCCGCCGGTGGCGCAATCGCTGGCAGTGGCCATCACTACGTCGAAATCGCAATATAAACCGGGCGAGCACGCTCATTACGATATTGAAGCGAAGGACAGCGCGGGCCGTCCGGTGGCGGCTGAGTTTAGCCTTGGCGTGGTCGATGAAGCGATCTACGGTATCCGCAAAGACGATACGCCGGATATCATCAACTTCTTCTATGGGCGAAATTACAACATGGTCTCGACGGACACGTCGCTGTCGTACTATTTCCGCGGCGAGGCTGGAAAACGGCGCATGCAGCTTGCGCTGTTGCATCAGGCGCAACGGCTCACCCAGCTCAAGCCCGAACGGTTGATCCAGCCCAAAGTTCGAAAGGCTTTCCCCGATACGATTTTCTGGTCGGCGGAGGTGAATACAAGCGCGAACGGACACGGCGGCGTCGATTTCGATTTCCCGGATTCGCTCACCACATGGCGGGCCACCGCGCGCGGCATTACCGCCGATACGCGGGTTGGCTCCGCGACACAGAAAGTCATCGTTCGCAAAAA
>JBEKFB010000057.1:0-16179 GCA_050013535.1 Bryobacteraceae bacterium
GGAATTGCCGCTGGAGTCATGTTTCTCGCTGGCCATTTTCAAACCGCGCTCTACGCGCTGCTCGCCGCCGGACTCTATGTAATCGCGCTGCTCACGCTCGGGCAGGGGACCTGGAAACGTGCTGTGGTCAGTCTTGCCGTCATCGCATGCGGGGTGTTGAGCATCGGCGCGGTCTCCTGGCTGCCCGGATCGGTACTGATGCACGAATCCATTCGCTCGGGGATGAACTTCTCCGGCAGCACTAATGCGCCGCTGGCGCCGAGCGCGCTGACAACACTATTGTGGCCGAACGCGCTGGGCGCGGTGCTCGGTCCGTATCACGGGCCACAGGACATCACTCAGTTTTATTTCTACGCTGGCGTCATGCTGTTGCCTCTGGCGATCGTGGGGCTTTTCATGGCGCGCATCCGAATAGCAGCCCTCATCGTGCTGATTCCGGCGCTCTGGTATGCGCTCGGCCCGGCGGCCGGGTTCTAGTTCTGCTTCTCTTCTGCTTTGCCGACGCGTTTTACTGGAACTCCGCCGTGAACCCGCTGCCGTGGGCGCGGCGCAGTTTCGACGATCTCTACGGCTCACGCGAAGACGCGTTCTACGGCACCATCCAGCAGCACCTCACGCCGGGCACGCGCTTGTATTCCAGCTTGGACTCCGCCGGCGCGGGACCTCTAAACGGCGCCTTCGACGTTCGCGTCCCCGTGACCTACGGGTATAATCCGCTGGAGCTTGGCCGCTATTCCGATTACATCGCCGCTGCGGGATCCAATGGAAAACTGATTGATGCCCTGGATGTTTCGCTCGCCGTGATTCCGGAGACCGGCGCAGTGCAAAGTCGCGCCCCCTTGGCCGCCTTTGGGTTTCCGCAGGCGGTGCATGCGGTCGCCGGGCCGCGTGAATCCCAAGCCGCTTTGGCGGCTCTCGATCCATCTCACGATGCGATCGTCGAGGGCGGCCTCAATGAAATCGTGCAGAGCGCGAACGCTGCCGTCACTGTCGAGGAAACTGGTGAGCACGGTTTTCGCATCCACACCGAGAGCGGTACGCGGAGTCTGCTGCGAACATCAATACCGTGGTTTCCCGGCTGGACGGCTCGCGCTGGTTCAACGAATCTGGACGTCCGTCCCATCAACCACGCAATGCTCGGCATCGCCGTGCCGCCGGGCTCGTCGGAAGTCGAGATTGAATTTCATCAGCCGTATCTGGGTGTGGGTGCGCTGCTGAGCGTATTCGGCCTGGCCACGGGCATCGGGCTTATGATTACGGTTGGACGTTCAGATAGACCTGCGCGGGACTAGTCTCGCCGGCGCAAACAAGCCGGATTTCCGGATTCGCCGGGGCATCACTCGGGAGTTGAAGATTGATCTGATACAAGCCAGCGAAGAATGGCGCCACGCCGGCATAGAGGATGTAGTCGTCAGACACGGGTTCACCGTTGAGCAGAATCTGGAGATTGGCTTCGGGAACCAGCGACGCTGCGAGAGTAGGAAGCTGGCCGGGTTCCGCGGGCGGATTTGTCGCGCCAAGGCCCGTGGCGTAGAGCATGACGATTTCTCCCGGTTGTGCCGGGCTCGCCGCGGTAATGGCCGAGTCATCGAGACGCAAAGCCGCCACATCTTGCCCGCTCGATAGAAAGAACGCTGGTGCGGTGGCCTGCAGATCAAGCGTAAGCACGGGGCCCGCGAGACCCTGGTTCACGACAACGAATGGCGTCTTTCCTGGCAGCAGATTCGGCGGAACCAGGAAACTGATCTGCGTGGGGGATACGGAGAATGGTGTCGCTTCCAGGTTGCCAACCAGAACGTGTGTGGCAGTCCCGGGCAGTTGGGTCGGCAGCACGCCGCCGGAAGAAACATCCGCGGTGGTGAGGCTGGCCGATGTATAGGACAAGTTCTGCCCGTTAACCGTGGCGATGGTGTTCGGCGCAAGCACGCCAGGGATGCCGTCCGCGGTGTTCACCACCGTAGCGGCGCAATAACCGGGGAAACCCGGCGTCGGCGGGATGCACTGTGCCGCAACGCAGACACAAAGCGACAGGACGGCAATCGTGGGTAGGGACCTTATGGCGCCAGCCCGGCGAGCAACAGGGCCTTGCGCGCCATCGTGCTTAGCGGCAGCGATTTGAGAGAGGCGAGCTCCATCCATTGGCACACTCCATCGGTAGGCTTCCGTCCGCGAGAAGCCTGCAACACGCGACAACAATGATTCGTGCTAACGATGGTGTGCCGGAATTCGCCGATTTCTCTCACGCCGCGAGCACCCGGAACATGCTCCGGCTCGGGCAACTCCCAGAATCCGGCGAGACGCGGGCTATCGGCGGTCAGACGCCTCAACAGAATCGACCCATTGCGGCGGATGATCAACAACCGGCGCGTGACGTCGTTCGGCTTTGGCCGTGCGACTTTGACGGGCAATTCGTTCTGCAGGCCCAGTGCGCGCGCCTCGCACCACTTTGCCACCGGGCATTCGGGGCAGCGTGGACTTCGGGGAAGGCAGATGGTGGCGCCCAACTCCATCATGGCCTGATTGAAATCGCCGGGCCGCCTGCGGTCGAGTAGCGATTGTGCGGTTGAGCCCAGACGGCCTCGCGTTTCGGCGCTTCGCAACTCGCCCTTGTCGGCGGTCACGCGTGCGAGTACTCGCAGGACGTTCCCATCCACTGCCGCCCGCGCCTCATCGAATGCGATGCTGGCAATAGCCGCAGCCGTGTACGCGCCAACACCGGACAGCTCGCGAATCGAATCATGATCCCGCGGATAGCCTCCCGCTTCAGTGATCTGCCGCGCGGCTCCCTGCAAATGGCGCGCTCGCGAATAATATCCAAGCCCCGCCCAGCAAGCCAGAACGTCGCTCTCGGAGGCGTGCGCGAAGACCTCAGGTGTGGGATAACGATTCAGAAATCGATCATAGTAAGGCAAAACAGCCACGACGCGCGTCTGCTGCAACATGATCTCAGAAACATGAATCGCCCACGGATCGCGCGTGCGTCGCCACGGGAGGTCGCGCTTGTTGTCGTCATACCAGGCGAGCAGCGCGCGCCGGAACTTGCCGGTCATCATAGTAAAGGATAGGCGATGCTACTGGCGAACGTTGTGGAAACATCCCGGCGTGTGGCGGAGACCTCGCGGCGCCTCGAAAAGACAGATCTGCTGGCCGCACTTCTTCGCGTGCTCGATCCCGAGGAAGTTGAGATCGTTGTGGCGTTTCTGTCGGGATATGTGCGGCAGGGCCGCATTGGCATTGGATGGGCCACGTTGAAAGCGGCGGCGGCAGATCCGGCTGAAGGCGCAAGTCTCGAAATCCATGAAGTGGACCGCGCGCTGGTGGCTCTCGCCGCGGTGAGCGGACGAGGATCGGAGAAGCAACGACGGGACCTGGTTCATGCGCTCTTCGTCCGCGCCACTCAACCGGAACAGGCTTTCTTAACGGCGCTGCTCCTCGGAGAAATCCGGCAGGGTGCGCTCGAAGGCGTAATGCTGGAGGCGTTGGCGAAGGCTTCGGGCGTCGCCGCTGACCGCGTCCGGCGGGCTGTCATGATGGCGGGCGATATCGCGCGCGTTGCGCGTTCGGTGCTCGAATCGGGCGATGCCGCGCTTCATCAATACGACGTGCAGCTCTTCCGTCCGGTGCAGCCAATGCTCGCCCAGACCGCGGAAGATGTCGAAACCGCTCTCGGCAATCTCGGCGAAGCCGCGCTTGAATACAAGTTCGATGGGCAACGCGTGCAGGTGCACCGCTCAGGTGATAACGTGCGCATCTTCTCGCGCAGCCTGAATGACCTCACTGCCGCGGTGCCGGAGATCGTCGAAGCCGTGAGAGCCTTGCCTGCGCGCGATCTTATCCTCGACGGCGAAGTAATCAGCATGACCGCCGACGGCCGCCCGCAGCCGTTCCAGGTGACCGCGCGAAGGTTCGGCCGCAAGCTCGATCTGGAGCGAATGCGTGAGGAGCTGCCGCTCACGCCGTTCTGGTTCGATCTGCTGTATCTCGACGGCCAGTCTTTGATGGACGAGCCACACTCGCGCCGGTTCGGCGCTTTGGAGTCGCTTTCGCCCGCCGAGGCAGTTGTGCCGCATTTGCTCACCGGCGATCCCGAACGCGGCGCAGAGTTCCTGCGTCTCGCGCTCCAGCGTGGGCACGAGGGAATCATGGCGAAGGCCAGTGACGCCGCCTATGCCGCGGGCGCGCGCGGACAAAGCTGGCTCAAGATCAAGAAGGCGCACACGCTGGATCTTGTGATTTTGGCTGCCGAGTGGGGACATGGGCGCCGTCACGGTTCGCTGAGCAATCTGCATCTGGGCGCGCGCGACACCGAGGACGGTGGATTCGCCATGCTGGGGAAGACTTTCAAGGGCTTGACCGACGAAATGCTCGCGTGGCAGACAGAGCAGTTATTGAAACTGGAAATCTCTCGCGACGCGTGGACTGTTTATGTCGAGCCGAAGCTGGTCGCTGAGATTGCCTTCAGTGATATCCAGGCAAGCCGCCGCTATCCCAGCGGCCTGGCTCTTCGGTTCGCGCGTGTGAAGAGGTATCGAACAGATAAATCGGCGGCGGATGCCGACACGCTCGAAACAGTGCGCAAGCTGGCCGGAGGTTGATGTCTCCGATCCAGCCTGCGCTTATAGACGGCACTAAGTTCGATTTCCGGCCTCCGTTCTCGTAATCGCGTAACGCACCCGGATGCGCATAGCGACTGTTTCGACGCTCTCCGCCTCGGCATACGAACCGGCTTTGCGAAGCAACACCGCGTATTCTTCAAGCGTCTGAGCGGCGCGCAGGCCAGGCGAATCGGTCCCACGCAGGATTCTGGTCGCGTCGCGGTACAACGCCATGGCGTGAGCGCCTTTGCCTTCGTGCACGTACAGGCTTGCGAGATTGGCCATCCAATACGCCGAAGTCACCGTGTTCGACTGTACCGTCAGAGCCCGTCGGAAGTACGATTCTGACGATGCATAGTCGTGCAGCTCCGCCGCGGCGACACCGAGATTATTGAGGTCGGTGCCTACCCGCGGGTGAGCCGGCCCGAGTTTCTCCTCATCGATACGCAGAGCCTGCCGAAAGAGCTCCATGGCCCGATGAACGTCGTGTGCATCCTGCGAGATCAGCGCGAGATTAGAGAGAGCCGCGGCATACTCGGGATGATCCACTCCCACCGACGCCTGCAGCAGCAACAGCCCTCGTGTGCCCACCACACGAGCCTGTTTCAAATCGCCCCGCGCCCGATCCAGCAACGCCAACGCTTCCAGCGCGGCGGCAGTTCTCGTGCCGTGATCGCCGGCATCCTTCAAGAGCGCCACGGCTCGCTCCAGATGATTCTGCGCGGCGGCCAAGTCGCCAGTCCGGCGTTCGGCAATGCCGAGATTGATGAGGGTGTCGGGCTGTTCAGCGGAGGCCAGAGCACGCCGAAGAAGCACTTTCGCGTCCTCCAGCCGGCCTTCCGACTCCGCAACAGTGCCAAGCAAGTCCAAAGCGGACCCGGCGTCGGCCCCTTGCTCCAGAGCACGGTGTGCGAAGTCCTCAGCTTCGCTGTAGTGCCCCATATCGCGATTCACCAGGGCCAGGCCGAGGAGCGCCGTACCGGTTGGCCGGGCACGCTGGTACATTTTCTCGGCCTCCGGATAGCGGCCCTCCGCGCGAAGGGTGGCCGCGAGATTCAGAACGGCCTCCGGTTCCCCCATGGCCGCCGACTGGGAAAACATCGATTCGGCGCGCGCATACTCGCCGCGGCCGAAGTAGACACTGCCAACATTGTTCAGGTTTCTGGCTTGCTGGGGACCCGGGGCGGGAGACACGCTCTCGCCCCGAACACCCGCCGTTGCCAGCACCAGGAGACTTGCGAAGCAAACATCACGGGTTCTCATGCAGCAATAGTGCGGCTGAATCGCTTTCGCCAGGCAGTAATGGAGGCGTACGGTTACGGTGTGGTTTTACGGTAAACGGCGGGGGCGAAGCCGATGCGCTGAAGGAGCGCCTGGAAACGGGGCTCGTTCCGCAAGGGATCGTACACAGGGTGTACCTTTAATCCCGACAGTGCCATCTGCCGGTTCTCCACCCCCTCTTCCAGCCAAGCGAGAGCACGATCGTTTTCCCCAAGCCCCATGTGCACGACGGCGAAGGACGCTGCCGAAACGCGGGGGCTGGCGCCGCCAATACGATGGGACGCCGAAGAGATATCCTGCAGTTTCCGCAGCATCTCTGTTGCGCGCTCGGTTTGCCCGCTCAGCGCGTATGCTTGCCCAAGCGCCGCCAGGACATGGGGAATGTCTCCGCCGAGTTCCCGGCCCATCTTATAGCTCTCAATCGCCTTCTCATATTCGCCCATTTGCGCGAGAACGCGCCCCAGCGATGTCCACGCTTTGGAAAACGATGGATCGAACTCCTTGAGCGCTTCATATTGAAGGACGGCCTCCGGGTACCGGCGCGACACCATCAGGACGAATCCGCGTCCTTCCTGTGCGATAGCCGACAAAGGATCGAGCGAAATGGCCTGATCGATTTCCGACAGCGCCTCTTCGAAGCGGCCGATCATGGCGAGATAATCGACGGCGTACCAATGATGCGCCGTGGAGTAGCCGGGGTTGAGTTCGATGGCCTTCCTGAAGAATCTCTCGGCTTCCTCCCACTTCCAGCCATAGCGCGAACGGAGCAGGCCGAGGGTCGCATAAGCTTCGGCCAGATTGGGGTCCAACGCCGTGGCCCGTTCGGCGGCCCGGTTCGCGGAAGGGACGGCCGCTTCCTGTGGAAGAAGCCCGTAGTCCGCCATCACCGCGTAGCTGTCACCCAAGCCTGCCCAACCAAGCGCCCAGTCAGGATCAAGTGAGACCGCATCCTCGAAGCAACGCAGCCCCAGCCGCAGGCCTTCCGGCGAACGCTTGTTCCAGTGGTAGCGGCCTTTCAGATAAAGGTTGTAGCACTCGACGGAAGTCGCTTTGGACGTGAGACGGCTCGCCGGTTCCGGCAGGAGCTTCACGCGCAGAGTGTTCACGATGGCCTGGGCAATCTCCTCCTCGATCGCGAAGACGTCCGCAGCGGTTCGGTCCCATGCCTCAGACCACAGATAATAGCCAGTGGCCGCTTCGATCAATTGCGCGGTGATGCGCAACCGGTCACCGGAGCAGCGCACGCTGCCACGCAGGATTGTCTCCACGCGCAATTGTTCGCGAATGGCTTCGAGGTCCTGCTGGTGGCCTTTCATGCGCGCCGCCGATTGCCACGCCACAACCCTGAGCTCATGGACTCTTGCCAGCGAGTGAATCAGCTCCTCGGTCAGCCCGTCGCACAAATAGTCGGTGTCGGCTCCGGAATTCAGGTTGGTGAACGGAAGCATCGCAATGGTCCGCTGCGCCGGCGTGGATTGCGGTTTTGCGGGAGCCGTCGTCGTGGCCGCATGATCGTGAAACACGGCCGCGTATCCGCCGCGTGGAAGCTCGATGCGAATCTTCGCGTCGCGGCCCTGGCCTTCATACCAGGCTTTCAGCCGGTCGCGAAGACGGCGGGCTTCAACGCGCACCACCGGGTCCACCCGCGGATCGAAGGACGGTCCGCGCCCAAAGGCCTCCACGCCAACCACGTATTCCTTGACGCGATCGGACTCGCCGCGCAGCGCCAGTTCCACCGAGAAGCGCAGAAAGCGGCAGAGGCGATCGGAGCGGGAGAACAGATCGCTGGCCACAATGCGGCCCAGTTCCTGGCGGATGAGCTCTTCACGCTGGGAGTCGATACACATAGGGCGGGCGAAGACGTGGCCCCGGGAGATTATCTAATTGTAGCGAACGGGGTTTCGGGAGCGGGGCGTGCTCATGCCCGCGATAAAGAGTGAGCGCCACGCTTCTCCACTCGGGGGTGTTGGTCAGGCAGTAATGGCGGCGTACGGTTACGGTGTGGTTCTACGGTGAACGGCAGGGCTTAGTCCGAGACGCACCAGCAGCGACAGGAACCTCGGTTCCTGTCGAAGAGGGTCGTAAACCGGATGCACTTTCAGCGCGGATAAGGACATCTGACGCCGCTCCATGCCCGCTTCCAGCCACTCGAGCGCGCGGTCATTTTCCCCGAGGCCCAGGTGAACGATGGCGAAGCAGGTGGCCGGAACGGCCGAAGTCCCGGAGCCGGTCCGGCTCGCCGAGGAAGACATTTCGTGCAGTTGCTGCAATAACTCCCTTGCACGATCCCTCTCTCCGTTGAGCGCGTGGGCCTGGCCGAGCGCAGCCAGTATATTAGGAATCGTGCCGCCTAGTTGCAGACCCTTTTCGTACATCTCGATGGCCCTGGCGTAGTCGCCCATTTGCGCATAAACTCGCCCTCGTGACGTCCACGCTTTGTAGAAGGACGGCTCGAACTCCAACAGCAACCGGTATTGTTCGATTGCCTCCTCGTAGCGGCCCGACACCATCAAAACGAAGCCGCGGCCTTCCTGGGCGATGGGCGACAGTGGATCGAGCGAGACAGCAAGTTCTGCCTCGGCCAGTGCCTCCTCGAGACGGCCGGTCATGGCGAGATAGTGAAATCCATACCAGAAGTGCGCTGTGGCGTAACCGGGGTTGAGGTCGATGGCCCTGCGAAAGAATACGGCCGCCTCATCCCACTTCCAGTCGTACCGGGAGCGCAGAACGCCCAGCGTCGCATACGCTTCGGCGAGATTGGGATCGAGACTGGTGGCTCGCTCGGCGGCACGGTTCGCCGCGGGGATAGCGGTCTCCTGCGGGAGCAGCTCGTTTTCCGCTAGGACTGCAAAGCTATCGCCGAGGCCGGCCCATCCCAGCGCCCAGTCCGGATCCAGCGCCACGGCATCCTCGAAACAGCGGAGCCCCAACCGCAGCCCTTCCGGTGAGCGCTTGTTCCAGTGGAAGCGGCCCTTCAGATAGAGGTTGTAGCACGCGATACTGGTCGCTTTGGGTGTCAGCCGGGCGGGCGATTCGGGCCAAAGCCGCACCCGCAGGGTGTTCACGATGGCCTGGGCGATCTCTTCCTCGATAGCAAAAACATCGGCGGCAGCCCGGTCCCACACCTCCGACCAGAGATAGTATCCAGTGGCCGCTTCGATCAGTTGCGCGGTAATGCGCAACCGGTCACCTAAGCAGCGCACGCTGCCGCGAAGGATTGTCTCCACACCCAATTGTTCGCGAATGGCCTCGAGATCCTGCTCGCGCCCTTTCATGCGCGCCGCCGATTGCCATGCCACCACCCTCAGCTCGCGCACCTTAGTGAGCGAGTGGATGAGTTCTTCGGTGAGGCCGTCGCACAGGTAATCGGTGTCGGTTCCGGAGTTCAGGTTGGTGAACGGCAGCACCGCAATGGTCCGCTGCGCCGGTGTGGACTGTGGTTTTGCGGGAGGCGCCGTCGTGGCCGCCTGATCGTGAAACACGGCCGCATAGCCGCCGCGCGGAAGTTCGATGCGAATCCTCGCGTCGCAGCCCCGGCCTTCATACCAGCTCTTCAGCCGGTCGCGAAGACGGCGGGCTTCCACGCGCACCACCGGGTCCACCCGCGGATCGAAGGACGGTCCGCGCCCAAAGGCCTCCACGCCAACCACGTATTCCTTGACGCGATCGGACTCGCCGCGCAGCGCCTGCTCCACTGAGAAGCTCAGAAAGCGGCAGAGGCGATCGGAGCGGGAGAACAGATCGCTGGCCACAATGCGGCCCAGTTCCTGGCGGATGAGCTCTTCACGCTGTGAGTCGATACACATAGGGCGGGCGAAGACGTGGCCCCGGGAGATTATCTAATTGTAGCGGACGGGGTTTGAGGGGCTGGATGCGCCCTAATGCTGCTCCCACCGCAGCCCGAGGCGCCATACACGTGGTTCACCGGTGTTCGGAAGCGGAGTGAGGGCCACATAATACTGGTGATTGAGAATGTTCTCCATCTCCGCGGTTGCCGAGATTGACTTGCTGACGCGTTGCTGGGCAGCCACTGCGAGCGAAGCGAAACCCGGCAGCAGAAACTGGTTGAGATCGTCGTCGAATTGTGACGAGTAGGTCCGCAGCGAAGCCGACAGCATCAGATCTTTCTTCTTATACGCCACCAGTGCCGACCCCTGGTTCTTGGCCACCTCGGGAATGCGCATTCCGCTCGCGTCAAAATGCGAGTCGACAAAGAGGTATGAAAGCTGACCCTTGAAGTCATGCCAGGAGCGGCTGGCGTTTGCTTCGATGCCGCGCGAAATGGCCGGTGGCCCGTTCATTCGCTCGCGCCGAATGCTGGTTCCGGTATCGCTCAGCGTGGCGTTCTCAAGCAGGTCCGTCAATGAATCGCGGAACAGATTCAAGCCGATGCGCATTTTCTCGCCCACGAAATCCCCGCCGACTTCGGCGCCGAACATCCGTTCAGGAACGAGCGCCGGGTTCGCCAGGGTCAGCACGTTCCCCACCTGAAATGGCCGGTACAGTTCATTCAAAGTGGGGGCACGGAAACTGCGCCATACCGAACCATGCCCGCGCAGCCGGTGATGGCCCACCGCAAACCCGCCGCTGGGGCTGAGGATTCCGCCGCCGACGCCTGGCAGATCGCCGCGCAACCCGCCGAACAGGCTGAATGGCCCGGCATTGAACTGCAATTGCGCGAAGGCCCCGCGCTCGAACTCGGTTCCACCAGTGACCGTCGTTCCGCTTAACAGACGGTCCGTACTGTGGCCTTCGTCGCGTTCGGCATCCGCACCCACCAGCAATTTCCAGCGATGAGGCGAATAATTCCAGTACGCCGCGCCGCCAGCGCCTTTCGCGGGCACGGTCTGGCGGTCTACGATCTTTTCCGAATCGCGGCCGGCCGCCACGCTGGAAAAGGTGGCGCGAAACGCTTCCTGCGTGTAATATCCGAGCACCGAAATCTGATTGTTTCCGAACGTGTGTGCATAGTTCGCAGCGATCTCGCCGAGGCCCGTGGCATTGCGCTGGTCGACAGTCCCGTTGTCGCGATGTTCGGCGTCGATGTCGAGCCGCAGGAACAGGCGCTGGTTGCCCTTGAAATAATCGAGGCGCAGATTGCCGGCAACCCAGTCCGACCCGGCGGGCTGGTCCACGCTGCCGCGCAGGTTGGCGGGCAAGATGTAGTAGCCGTCGGTGGTGTACATGCGCACATCCATGGAAGCGGCCCAGTGGCGCCACGCGTCGGCCATGCCTGTACGCAGATCCTGTTCGTTAAAGCTGCCGTAGTCGTACTGCAGATAGCTGTCGCCCCTTGCCGCGGTTGAGAACAGCGCCATCAGGCCGCCCATCGCACGGTCGCCGAACACGGCAGTCGAAGAACTCGCCGTAACCTCCACGCGTTGCATCTCTTCGGGGTCCAGCCGTGTCCAATACACCCATCCACCGAACGGATCGTTCACGGGAATTCCATCCCACAGCACCAGAGTGCGGCTGGCGCCCGTGGACCCGAGACCGCGCAGTGAGACTCCCTGCGTCGTCGGGTTGGCCACCAGGCTGTCGGAACGCCGGTACAACTGGAAGCCGGGTATGATCTTCACAAGGTCGTCGAGATCGAAGCCGGGCAATTCCGACAGGCTGTCCGACGTCAGCACAATCACGTTCGACGGCGAATCTTCGGCCACCGTATCGGTGACGTTAATAGTGGTGCTGACGGGCGGCAGGTTGGACTGTTGCTGTTGCGGGGCGATCGTCTGTGCCAGGCAGGGTGAAAGCATCAGGCCCAGCCACGCGCACGCGCAGCCCAGCCATCTCCTGACCGGCGGCGGCGAGACGTTCCGGAGAGGCGCTGAACACGATTCGGTAAACGACGTCATTGTCCGGAGCAGGGAGCGCCTTCCCACGAGCCGGCGCCACCAGCGCGAGATACTTCAGGATAGTATAGACGTCGGCTTCTTCCGGCACTCGCGCGTTGAAATCCTGGCTGCAAAGACGAAATTGCGCGCCACGCTCGGTGAGCCGCCACGCCAGGAACGCGCACATGCTCACGGCGCGTTCGAACCACGGCTCGTGTTCGCGGGGAACGTCGAGATCCAGCCACATCTCCACGGCCAGCTCCTGTTCGCGCGCGAATTCGCGGATCTGCAAATCGCCCATATGCGCGGTCGCCTTCCAATCGACATGGCGGGCGCTTTCGAACGATTCATAGGGCCGGATGCGATAGAAATCGTGCCCCAATCCGCGTGCGTAAGCTTCCATCTCGCCCGCGAGCGACGCGACAAGGTCCTCTGAACCCGGCTGCGGATCGATGGGCGGATACACCACCAGATCGCGCCCCATGTGCATCTGCACGCGCCGTTCGGCGAAACCGAATGGAAATCGCGTGGAGAAGCGGAAGCTGCTTTCACGATAGAGTCCGCGATGGGGGAAGAACACTTCCACGGGACCATTGAGGGCCGCGCCTGCGGGAATCGTGGGGAAATAGAGCGGGGGCGATACCGATGTGGCGTCCACCGGGGTGAGATGAATGGAGAACGACGGCATCCACGATTTCACATTGCGCACAACCACGCGGCCCTGCAGGCGGCGGTTGGCGGGGATGTGCTCGGGCAGGATGAAATCCAGTTGCAGGCCAGCCAGCGAGAGGCGGCTAATGAACCCCGAGACCAGCAGGGTGGAGAGCATGGCCGCCAGAATCAGGAAGAGCAGGTTGTTGGCCGTGGCGAAGGCGGCCAGCGCCACCAGCGCGCAGATGATCGAATAGACGACTCCGGCACGCGTCACATGCTGACGCACCCCCAGATCCAGCGCCTCGCTGATCCTGTGCCAGAGACTCTTTTGCCAGAGATGCTTCACTCTTCTTCAAGGTCGCACATGCCACCTATTTCAACCGTGACGATGGTCGTCAAAGAAGCCCATCTCCGGCTAATACTTCCGATTGACAGCAAGTACTTTCTATCGTAAAGTCTTTTTATGAACAGACGTGCACCAACAGCCCGCACCCGGTGGATCCCGCCGGAGATGATTCATCCTCCTTTGCTCGATGCGTCGGCAGCCACCGGCCCAGTCCAGCCCCGCTATGCGCTCCTCATTAATCCCTTCTACCCGAAGGATCCGAATGCGAGCTATGGAAAGCACGTGCTCACGCCAACGCTGGCCCTCACCAGTTTCGCGGCAACAACGCCGTCACACTGGGAGGTCCGTTATTGGGATGAAAACCTGCTGCAGGGGCGGCCGCCGTTCGATCCATTGCCCGAACTGGTGGGCATTTCGGCCCACCTGACCTTCGCAAAGCGCGCGTTCGAGCTGGCCCGCTGGTACCGCAGCCGGGGAAGCAAAGTGGTCCTCGGAGGGCTGCACGTCCTATCTTGTCCCGACGAGTGTGCGCCCCACGCGGACGCTCTCGCAGTGGGCGACGGAGTTCAACTCTGGCCACGCATTGTTTCCGATGTGGAATCGGGCCGTCTGCAATCGAGGTACGCGGCAGACTGGAACAACGATTATCGTGGGGATCCGGCCCCGCGGAGGACTCTCCTGCCAGGCGCCAGCTTCCTCACCACCACAAGTCTGATCGCGACCCGAGGCTGCCATAACCGGTGTGGCTTCTGCTATCTCGCCACTGATGGTTTGCGAATGCCGTATCGCATGCGAACCCCTGCACAAATTGCCGCCGAGTTCGAAGCGGACGGACATCCTTACGCCGTGTTCATCGATAACAATCTGGGCTCGAACCGAGAGTACCTGCGCAGCCTCTGCCATGCGCTGCAACCGCTCGAGAGAATATGGAGCGCGGCTGTGTCCATCGACGTGACCGACGACCCGGGCCTGATCCGCGCCATGGCCCTCTCCGGCTGCACGGGCGTGTTTGTGGGCTTTGAGTCGCTCACTGACGACAACCTCATTGAGGCACACAAGAAGACGCCGCGAACGGCTGACTATGCCCGCCGTGTGCGAATGCTGCATGACAACGGAATCCAGGTGAATGGTTCATTCGTTCTGGGATTTGACCACGACCGTCCCGACGTGTTCGCCAGAACGGCCGAATGGATCGAGCGGAATCGCCTCGAATGCTCCACATTCCATATCCTCACGCCATATCCGGCAACGCCGTTGTTCCGGCGGATGGAAGCGGAGGGACGCCTCCTGCATCGCGACTGGAGTTTGTACGACACGGCGCACGCTGTGTTCCGCCCCAGGCACATGTCCGCCGAGGAACTTGAGCAAGGCTATCAGTCGATATACGAGCGGCTCTTCTCGCATGCCTCAATTTGGGCGAGGCGGCCGGAGGACTGGCGCGCGGTGGCGCCGTATCTGGCAATGTCGTATCTGTACAAGCGCTCGAACAAATTCTGGCATTTCCTGATTCAACGCCGCTTTGTACATGCCGTATGGCGCCCGATGGTCGAACTCACGCGAATCCGGCATCTCCACTACCGGCGCCGCCTGGCTGAGCAGGACTGGTCCTCGGGGACCGCGGTGGGAGTGATTTCCGCGGGCGTTTAGTGGGCTAACGATAATTAATCTGCTATTCACGGAAATCGCGATTTCGTGCGATATTGTGTCGTTTATGAGAACCTTGTTGACTCTGATTTCTGCATTTGGCGTCCTCGCCGCCGCTCAGGAACGTGGGCTTCAAACGCTCCCGGCTGTGGTTCGGGCGACGGGCGAAGCTGTGGTATCGGTTCGCGCGGATCAGACGGCCCTTCGCCTATCAGTCGTCTCAACCGGACGCAGCGCGGAACGAGCCGGGGCAAAGAACGCCGAAAAAACCACCGACGTCATTACGCGTCTGCGAGAACTGCTAGGACAGGATGCCAACATCCGCACCGTGGACTACTCGTCGAATAAGAGCAAAGTGGACGGCTACGTCGCTGTTAACACCATCGAGGTTCACGTACCGGATCCGGCAATGGCGACCAAAGCGATCGACGCGGCCTCTAAGTATGGTGCCACCGTGATCGGCGGGATGCAGCCGTCCGCGCTCAACGAACAGAATGCCCGTGCAGAGGCGCTGAAGCAGGCTACCGTCCGAGCGCGCGCGGATGCTGAAGCAATGGCGGCCGCTCTCGGCATGCGGGTGGTGCGCGTTCTTTCGGCGGAGACCGCGGCGGTGCCGGCTCCCGCACAACCCCCTCTCGGCCCCATGGAACTTGCAAAGCGGGTCGCTCCGCCGACCCCGATAGAAGCTGGGTCGGAGGACCTGCGCGTCCACGTAAGCGTGACCCTTGAAGTAGCTCCACAAGCGACCTCGGGAGTGAGGTGCTGACCAGCAATCAGTCTGACCGCGTTCACATTGGCCCTTATCACCGGGCACGATTCTGCCGATATATGCAGCGGTGCACGCCTCACTTACTGAAGTGAACTACAGGGAACGGCTCCTGGCCAACTTAGGCCGCCTTTCGCCGTTCTCACCCACGCTGAACCGCGTTCTCGCCAGCCTGGGCCGCGACGACGTCTCGTTTTCTCATCTGTCCGAGCTGATTGAAAAAGATACTGTTCTTGCCGGTAATGTCCTCAAGCTGGTGAACTCGTCGCTCTACAATCGGCGCGCCGAAGTGAGTTCCATCCGTCACGCGATCTCATTGCTCGGCGTCAACAAGCTGCGCAACATGGCGCTGAGTATGTCAATTGCGCGCATGTGGGCGAATATGGCTTCGCCAGTGGGCTGGCCGGCAAAGCAATTCAATCTGCATTCGGTGGCGGTAGCCGTGCTCGTGGATTTAATGGCGCAGCGTGTGCGAGTGGTGTTCGAAGAAGGCGCGTTCGCGGCTGGCCTGCTGCACGACATCGGCCGCTTGGTCATCGCCACATCCCTGCCGGATGAGTACATGAAAATCGTTCGCTTGTACGACGAAAACGGCGGGAGCTTGTACAAGTGTGAACACGATGTGATTGGCATGGATCACTCGGAGATCTCCACGATGGCCCTGGTCGCCTGGAACCTTCCGCGCCCCATTCGCGCCGCCGTGCGATACCATCACACGCCCGGCGAGGACCCCACGCCGCTCACCGAAGGCCGCACATTACGGCTGAGCGCGTTGCTCTCCGCCGCCGACGAATTCGCGGACCACATGGGCATCGCGGTAACGCCGAAAAACATGACCACCGATGCCCCTTCGCCCGAGGAGTTCGTGGCACTCATGGGAGTCGCGGCCGACGAGGTGAGTGCCGCATTCGGGCAGGAATTTGACGCGATCAAGACTTTCTTTTGATCGGCACGCCAGCCGCTGCTATCTCGCCTCCACCACTTCCACCGTCACGTCGATGATCTGATCTCCGCCACCCAGCGCAACACCCTTCATCGGTGTCACGTCCGAATAATCGC
>JBEKFB010000058.1:0-16498 GCA_050013535.1 Bryobacteraceae bacterium
ATCACTTCCACACGGCTGGTGTCCGTGAAGAGCAGGTCTTCGATCAGTCCCGAAGCGTCGGCCTGCGTTGCCGAGGCATCGCGCAGCCGAAGACCATCCACCAGCACGGCCGTGTCCTCGGTGCGAAGCCCGCGAATCTGGATGGTGGTGAAGGCGCCTGGCCCGCCGAGCTGTTGCACGCGCACGCCCGCTGCGAGGTCCACGACATCGGACAGCGCGAAATTGTCGCGCGCTTCCGCATCGCTCTTGTCGATCGCCGTCACGGGTTTCGAAAGTTCGTCGGGCGATTGCGGCGTACCCGACGCTGTTACCACCACCTGCTGCGGCACGCCGGCGATCCGTAGCGGAATGGCGCGGGTGGCAGCCTGGTCGACGGAAAGATGGATGTCCCCGGCGAGAAAGGCCGCAAATCCGGAAGCTTCCACGCGGAGCAGATAGTCGCCTTCGGGCAATCGGTCAAACCGGTACGCGCCGACGGAATCGCTGGTGGTCGTATTACCGGCGCCGCCCGTGCGCGAGGCAAGCGTGAGAGTGGCTCCAGGCACTCGCGCTCCCTGGGGGTCCTCGACGGTGCCCGTAAGCGAGGCGCCTGATTCGGCGTAGCCGCCGCCGGAGAGAAAGATGAGGCTGAACAGCAGTAACGTTGTTGTGGTTTTCATGTGTGGCATTACCTTTTGGGAATCACGGTCTTGCGGTAGTCTCCGCAATGGAATGAATCGCGCCCAATCGGTAACGCCGAACCGGCATGGACGAGGAAACGCGCCTCCCAGTCTGCCTGCCCAGCGTTCGAATGGAAAATGGATGAGGTCAGGAGCGGCTGGATATGAGCCCCCGCCCTGTGATCACCATCCGCTCTCCATGCGAAGCGTGGTGCAAGCGCAATTACCGAGGCAGGTCTCCTGACTCGCAGGTCGTCGCGATACCGGCCACCTTCCCGCTCCCGAAGGAGCAGTGGTTGATACTGGCCGGTCCGCTCGCTGCTCACAGTGGCGCGACCGCGCGGGATTCTCACCCGCTTCCCTTTTCACCCGCCGCCCATGGCGAGCACCTCGGGATAGCTTCTATCGATACCACAGACAGGACCGAGGCGTCAAATTGCGCCTCGGGCTGCGAGAAATCAGAATGCGGATATCTTTCCGAGGACAAAACACAACGTGCGCGCTTGCCGAAAGAGAAACAGATCGTCTTTTCTCCCTTCCGGTTGGCTCCCGCCAACGAACAGTTGTGGATCGCCCTGGAACCGATTCCGCTCGCACGTGGGCCGTCCATTTGACCGAGGGACCGACCTCGCCCGGCCATCGACAGCGCGGATCGTCAAAGAAACGTTTGTCCGTGATGTCTCGGGATTGCAAGCGCCGCTCAATCAATGGGGCCAAACAGGGCCAATTGAGAAACCGACCATATAATGGAAGCGTTTCCGAAATGATGAATACGAGACTGTCATGGTTGCTGCCGGCAGGCTTGACGGCGGCCCTTTTTGCCCAGCAGGGAGCGGCTCAGCAGACCGGCCTTGTCAGCGCAGTTGGCTCCGGCCATGACTACTCGATCAAGCCCGTGCCCTTCACTGCCGTACACCTGAATGACGTTTTCTGGGCGCCGCGGATCGAGACGAATCGCAAGGTCACCATTCCGTTTGCCTTTCAGAAATGCGAGGAAACGGGAAGGGTGGACAATTTCGTTCGCGCCGCTGAGGCGCTGCGCGGCGAGATCTCCGATAAAGACCGGAAGATCCCCCCATATCCGTTCGACGATACCGACATCTACAAAGTGATCGAGGGTGCTTCTTACACGCTGAGCGTCAAGCCCGATCCCGCGCTGGAGTTGTATATCGACAGCCTGATCGTGAAGATTGGAGCGGCGCAGGAAGCGGACGGATACCTTTATACGGCGCGCACGATCGATCCCGCGCACCCTCATCCATGGGCCGGACCCGACCGCTGGAAAAACGAAGAGGTGCTGAGTCATGAGTTGTACGATCTGGGGCACCTCTATGAGGCAGCCGTGGCTTATTACCAGGCAACCGGCAAGCGAACGCTGCTGAACATCGCCATGCGCGCGGCGGACCTTCTGTGCAATACTTTCGGACCCGGCAAGAAAACCATCTGGCCCGGCCACCAGATTGTGGAGATGGGGCTGGTGAAGCTGTATCGAGTCACCGGCGACGAGCGCTATCTGAATCTGGCGAAGTTCATGCTTGATTCCCGCGGAGGCGGGCTTGCTTACAACCAGGCGAACATCCCCGTTGTGGACCAGACTGAAGCCGTGGGTCATGCCGTCCGCGCTACGTACATGTACTCGGGGATGGCCGACGTGGCGGCGATGACGGGCGACACCGCGTACGTCCGGGCTATAGACACCATCTGGGAAAACGTCGTTGGGAAGAAGCTTTACATCACCGGTGGGATTGGCGCCACCAGCGCGGGCGAAGCATTCGGCGTCAACTACGAACTGCCCAACCTGACTGCCTATAACGAGACCTGCGCCTCCGTCGGCAACGACTTCTGGAACGAACGCCTCTTCCTGTTGCACGGCGATGCGAAGTATGTCGACGTGATGGAGCGCACTCTCTACAACGGGCTTATTTCCGGCGTCTCGCTGGACGGGAAATCGTTCTTCTACCAGAATCCCCTCGAGTCGGCGGGCCGCTACGGGCGCAGCCCCTGGTTCGGCGTGGCCTGCTGTCCTGGCAACATCACGCGCTTTATGGCATCGGTTCCGGGTTACATCTACGCGCTCGGCGACAACGCCTTGTACGTGAATTTGTTTGTTGGCGGGAGCGCGGAGATCGCCATGGGAAATCGCACGGTCAAAGTGGAGCAGGAGACGCGCTATCCGTGGGATGGGCGCGTGAAGATCTCTGTCGACCCCAATCAGCCCGCTGATTTCGCGATCAAGGTGCGCATTCCCGGATGGGCCAGAAACGAAGCGGTGCCGGGCGATCTGTATCGCTTTGTCGACAGCCGCCACGAACCGGTCACGATCTCGGTGAACGGGCAGGCCGTGCCGATTGAGGTGGAAAAGGGTTACGTGACGCTGAATCGCGAGTGGAAGGCCGGTGATGTCATCAGTCTCAATCTTCCAATGCCCGTGCGCAGGGTCGTCGCCAATGGCCAGGTGGCCGCCGATCATGGCCGCGTAGCTATCCAGCGCGGACCGATTGTGTTCGCCGCGGAAGGTGTGGACAGCCCGGACCACAAAGTGCGCGACATCATGCTGCCGGACGATGAGAAGCTCACCGCCGAGTTCCGGCCCGATCTGCTGAACGGCGTGGAGGTGGTGAAGAGCCAGGCGGTCGCTCTGTCCTACGACTCGGCCGGCCGCCTGGTGCGCAGGAATGAGGAATTCACGGCCATCCCGTATGCCGACTGGGCCAATCGCGGCAACGACGAGATGGCGGTGTGGATCCCCGATGCCGAGGCCTCGGCAAGGCCAACTCCGTACCCCACGCTCGCCATGAACAGCAAAGTGAGCGCGTCGCATGGCGGAGTAAGAGTCACCGGCGAGGGCATCAAAAAGCACCCCGAAGCGGTGAACGACGGCGAAGAGCCAGCGGCATCCAACGATCCGAGTTCGTACTTCGACTGGTGGCCGGAGAAGGGGCAGACGGAGTGGCTCGAATATGCATTCCCGAAGACTTCGACGGTTGGCGGCGTGCAAGTGTACTGGTTCGACGACACGGGCCGAGGCGAAGTTCGCGTGCCCGCTTCCTGGCGGGTTCTCTACAAGGATGGCGGCGATTGGAAGCCGGTGGAGAACGCAGGCGCCTGGGGTGTGGAGAAGGACCGCTATAACAAAGTCAGCTTCAAGCCCGTGTCTACCAGCGGCCTGCGGCTGGAAGTAACCATGCAACCGAAATGGTCTGCCGGTGTCGCGAAGTGGAAGCTGGAATAGCGCGGCAAGCCGTGTAGAGCGGTAAACCCCGGCGGCCTTGAAAGACGAATGACTCGAAGAGAAGTTGCCGGACGGACCGGAAGACACGATTCGAACCGCGACGCCATTTGTGCGTATTTGCGTATTTCTACGTCTTTGATAAGGGGACGTTAAGCGGGGATATCGGCAGTAATAATCGTGTCATGTGAAGCTGCTTGCGAAGGTGGGCGCTTACGTGTGGCCGACGCAGCTCTTCGTGTAAGCTGGATTGATCAAAAAGGAATGAGAATCTATGCGTTTGCTCCTCGCGTTCTTTGCCCTGGCGGCCATCGGCGCCGCGGATGAGCCGCTGCTGCTGCAAAAGCCAACGCTGAGCAAAACCCATATCGTGTTCGTGTATGCGGGCGACCTGTGGAGCGTGCCGCGCGAGGGCGGCGACGCGGTGCGCCTGACCAGCGGAATGGGAACCGAAACCGACCCCGCGTTTTCGCCTGACGGCACGCGCATCGCCTTCACCGGCGAGTACGACGGCAATGTGGACGTTTTCGTTATCCCCGCCGCGGGTGGCGTGCCTAAAAGACTGACCTGGCACCCGGCGGCCGATCGCGTCATCGGGTGGACGCCGGACGGCACGCGGGTCATCTTCAGCTCGTCGCGAACCGCATACTCGCGTTACCTCGAGATGTTCAGCGTTCCGGCCGACGGAGGGGTGGAAGAGAAGCTGCCGCTGCCCACGGGATATACGGCCTCGATGTCTGCCGACGGGCAGTCCATCGCCTACGAGCCGATCGCGAGGGCGTTCGGGATGTGGAAGAGGTATCGCGGCGGCACCACCTCGCGCATCTGGCTGGCGCGCCTCTCCGACAGCTCCGTGACCAGCGTACCGCGCACGAATTCCAACGACTTCAACCCCATGTGGGCCGGCGACCGCGTCTACTTTCTGTCGGACCGCAACGGGCCGGTGACGCTCTTCTGCTACGACACGAAGACCAAAGGCGTGCGCGAGGCGATTGCGAACCATGGGCTGGATCTGAAGTCCGCCTCGCTGGGGCCGGATGCGATCGTCTACGAGCAGTTCGGCGGGATTTTACTCTACGACCTGAAGTCCGGCCGGACGAAGCCCGTTCCGATTCGCGCGGCCGGGGATTTCGCGGAACTGCGCGCCAGGTTCGTCAACGTGGGGAAGCATCTGGACGCCGCGGCGGTGTCGCCAAACGGGGCGCGCGCGGTGTTTGAGGCACGCGGGGAAATCATCAGCGTGCCGGCGGAGAAGGGCGATGCGCGCAACCTGACCAACACGCCGGGGGTGATGGAACGAGACCCGCAGTGGTCGCCGGACGGCAAAAGCATCGCGTACCTTTCGGATGAGTCGGGCGAATACGCCCTGCACATCCGCCCGCAGAGCGGCGCGGGCGAAGTGACTAAGATCGAGCTGAAGCCGGGCTTCTACCGTTGGCCGCGGTTTTCCCCGGACAGTAAGAAGATGGCCCTGACCGACAGCTTCCAGCGGCTTTGGTACGTGGACCTGACGACGAAGAAGCAGGTGGAGGTGGCACAGGACACCTACCAGATGCGCAGCGGCGACATCGCCGGGGCCTGGTCGCCGGACAGCAAATGGCTGGCGTACTCGAAGGTGCTGCCGAACGACCTGAGCGCCATCCATCTCTATTCGCTGGCGGAAGCCAAATCCACTCAGGTGACCGACGGCATGAGCGATGCCGCGTACCCCGTATTCGACAAGGACGGCAAGTACCTGTACTTCACGGCGAGCACCAACTCCGGTGAAAGCCTGGGACTTGATATTCACGCGATAGCGCGCATCGCGACCAGGTCGATTTACCTGGTGGTTCTGGACAAGACGCAGCCCTCGCCATTCGCACCTGAAAGCGATGAGGAGACGGGAGCGGAGGAGAAGAAATCCGCCGAGCCCGGTAAACCCGATGCGGCATCGGGCGCAGCGCCGGCGAGTGAAACAAAACCGGCCGAATCCGCGAAGGGCGCAGCGGCGATTGGGACGAAGCCGGCAGACGCCGCGAAGCCTGCCGAATCGGCGAAGGCGAAACCCGGCGCCGGGGAAGTCAAAGACGTGAAGATCGACCTCGACGGGATCGACCAGCGCATCCTCTCCGTGCCCATGCCGGCTCGGCGCTATACGGCGCTGCAGGTGGGGAAGGCTGGAACGCTGCTCGCGCTGGAAGTGCAGGAGCGGTCCGGGGACGGCCCGCCGGAAGGCCCTCCGGGGCTGACCATCCACCGGTACGACCTCAAGGCCCGTAAGAGCGACGCGCCGCTCAGCGGCGTGAGCAGTTTCCAGATGTCGTATGGCGGGGAGAAGGCGCTGTACCGCCAGGGAGAGAACTGGATCATCGCGGAATTGCGGCCGATGGCGAAAGGGCCCGGTGGTGGCGCCTCCGCCGCTTCCCCCACCGACAGTCAGGGTGCGCTGAAGACGAGCGGCATCGAAGTGCGGGTGGATCCGGCGGCGGAATGGAAGCAGATGTACCACGAGGTATGGCGGATCGAACGCGATTGGTTCTACGACCGCAATATCCACGGCCTCGATCTGAAGGAAGCGGAGAAGGAATACGAGCCGTACCTGCGCAACATCGCTTCCCGAGAAGACCTCACCTATCTGTTTCAGGAAATGCTGGGCAACATGACGGTCAGCCATATGGGAACGGGAGGCGGCGATACACCGGAAGTAAAACACGTGCAGACGGGATTGCTGGGGGCCGACTACGAAGTGGCCAACGGCCGGTATCGCTTCACGCGCGTGTATAACGGGGAGAACTGGAATCCGTCGCTGCGCGCGCCGCTCACGCAGCCCGGAGTGAACGTGAAGGCGGGCGAGTATCTGCTCGCCGTGGACGGCCGCGAGGTGCGGCCACCGGCCAACCTCTACAGCTTCTTCGAAGAGCTGGCCGACAAATCCGTGGTGCTGCGGGTGGGCGCGGATGCAAACGGGGCCGGCGCGCGCGACGTGACCGTGGTCCCCGTGGCCGACGAGGGCCGGCTGCGGAACCTGGCGTGGATCGAAGAGAACCGGCGCAAGGTGGATGAGATGAGCGGCGGGAAGGTGGCCTACATCTACATGCCGGACACCGCGAACGGAGGGCTGACCGCGTTTAACCGCTACTTCTACGCGCAGATCGGAAAGGAGGCCGCGATTGTGGACGAGCGCTTCAACGGCGGCGGCCTGCTGGCCACCGACATCGCGGAGATCCTCAACCGCAAGCCGCTCAGCGCCGCGTCCAACCGGGTGGGCGAGCCCCTGGTGCAGCCGCAGGGAATTTTCGGGCCGAAGGTGATGATCATCAACGAGCGGGCGGGCTCCGGCGGCGACGCCATGCCCTGGTACTTCAGACGCGCCTCCGTGGGCAAGTTGATTGGAACGCGCACGTGGGGTGGCCTGGTGGGGATGAACGGCTCTCCGCCGCTCATGGACGGAGGTTTCGTGGCCGCGCCCAGTTCGGGCATTTACAACCCGCTGACGGGCGCCTGGGAAGTGGAGAACATTGGCGTGCCGCCGGATATCGAGGTGGAGCAGGACCCGGCGCTGGTTCGAAAAGGCCACGATCCGCAACTGGAGAAGGCGGTGGACGTGGTGCTGGAAGAGCTGAAGAAGAACCCGCCGCCGACGCTGCGGCGTCCGGCTTTTCCGAATTACTACGGGTCGGTGGCGCAGTAGTCCGTTGAGGCGGGGCGACAGTAACATGACGAGTGATCGCCGTCAGTTGGACGTCAGGAAGGAGATCCCCGAAGCGGGGCCGCGGGGATGGTCATCTCGGAGTCGCTTCAGCCCAAACGGCCGCCCCGACTGAAAAGTCTCAGGTACATCGCCCTGGTGGTTTTGATCTGCCTTACGGCCAGCGGCCAAAACCAGCCCTACTTCGGCCTATCCTCGACTCCACTCGCCAACCCCCGTCCCCCTCGCCTACCCCGCGCGCCAGGCCAACCCGCCCGTCCCCCGGAAGCAGCAGCCTCACACTATGTGGACTGCTCCGCCGCGAGCAACGGCACTGGGACTCAATCCAGCCCGTGGAATACGCTGGCCTCGGTCAGCTCCACGACTTTCAACCCCGGAGATAGAATCCTTTTCAGCCTGATGCAGAACAATGTGGTTCACAACACCGGACAATGCCCACTCAATCCCGGTTGCGGCGCCAACACCCCCGGCGGACTCATGGACTTGTACTGCCACACCTGCATTATGCAGAACAACGAGTCATACGACATTCAAGACTATGGTCCGTGGGATGGTGCCGACTATGACATTGACGTCTGGAACACCAACAATATTGTCCAATACAACTACGGCCATGATTCCATCGGCTACTGCGTCTCGGTGTTCAGCGCGGACAATGAAGTCAACAGCGACAGCGTCATCCGATATAACGTCTGCTCGAATAATGCACAGTTGGCCAACAGCCCCGATGCTGGTGAGATTTTCATGAACACGAACGGCGCTGCCGTTAGCGGGACCCGCGACGGCGTACAGGTTTACAACAACACCTTTTATTGGAATCCCGCCACTCCGGGCCCCGCCTTCAACACTGTCAACGCTAATTTCAGCGGCGCCAATCCCAATTGTTTCAAAAACAACATCGTCTACTCGACAGTGCCGAATCTGGTTCAGACCACATCGGACTTCGCGCTCGACAACAACATCTATTGGACTGTTGGCGCCGAGCCCGACTGGAATTTCAATGGCACCGACTACACGAGCCTAGTGGCGTATCAGGCCGCCTCCGGCCAGGATGCGCACAGCCTCTACACCGACCCCATGCTGAACACGCCGTCGTATCACAGTGTGGGCCGGCCGATTGCGGCCTTCACCCTGTTGCCAGGATCGCCGGCCGTCGGTGCCGGGACCGATGTCTGTAGCGGCATTGCTGGCGCATGTTCGATGGGCCTTCAGGACTTCTGGGGCAATCCGCTGCCTACTGGTTCCGGCTTCAACATCGGCGCGTGGCAATGAAGGCTGCACAATGCGAATGAGCGTCTCGGGAACGAAAAGCCGCGCACTGATCTTGCCAATCTGCGCGGTCTGTGTCCTGATCCTGACCACCCCCCTGCCGATCGGGGCCAGTCTCCGGGCCAGCCTCCACTTTGCCCGATTTCACTCTGCCGGATGTCCGCGGCGGCGCATTCCATCTTCGCGCCGCACCCGCGCAGCCTCTCCTTCTCGCGTTCCTGCAAACGGTCCCCGACACCGCCGATACTCCTTCGCGCAATCAAGTCGTGTTCCTGTCCAGCATGGCTCAGCAATACGGCCCTCGCGGACTCAGAGTCGCAATTGTCGATGCCTCGATTCTCCTGGCTGGCTCGCAGCCGTCGCACGATGCCGTCCTCAACGCCAGCTACGACTGGCACCTCAAGTTCCCCTTGCTGCTCGATCAGGATGGTCAGCTAACCCGTGAACTCGGTGTCAGAGAGGTTCCCGCCACATTCCTGGTTGCTATCGACGGGACCATCGTACAAAAGTGGCAGGGGCGAACCCGGCCGGCGACTCTTGCCACGGGGATCGAGAGACTTCTGGGCGGCCCGCTCGGGCAAATGCCTTGATTCTGTCCGCAACAGGTTGCTGATATCCCGGGTTATCGGTAGCGAACCTCGGGCATCATCCGGACCATTCCCTTAGGGACGTTACAGACTGGGGCTGAGGGTGTCGCGTGCCGGAGCTTCGCGTTATTTGCCAATTGCTAAGAAGCAGGTCTCCCTTGTTCGACGCTCGTCTCATCCCGCGGCGTGGCGGCGATATGATGATCCACGAGTGTTCCCGCTAACACGACGCACGCTGCTGAATGGGTTCATCGGTGGAGGACTGGGTATGGCACCAGAGATGCGCGCCAGCGAAATCGAAGGCGCTGAAGGTCGCCGGCGCGAACTCTACGGATTGCTCGGCGATCTGCCGCCGCGCGATCGTCCGATCAGCGCGCACACAACATCAATCGAGGAGAGGCCCGGCTTCGTGCTCGAGAGGCTGGTGCTCGACGTGAACGGATTCGAACCCGTGCCTGCGTATTTCGTTAAGCCGAAGCAGGTTCGCGGCAAGATCCCGGCGATCCTCTTCAACCACTGGCACGCGGGCGAGTACAAACTCGGCAAGGACGAGTTGTTACGCCCCAAGCCGGGCAACGTGCCGGCATACGCGGATGACCTGACCGCGCAGGGATACTGCGCGTTGTGTCTGGACATGTGGTGCTTCGGCGAACGTTCCACGCGAACCGAACTGGACACCTTCAAGGAGATGCTGTGGCGAGGACAGGTACTGTGGGGCATGATGGTGTACGACACGCTGCGCGGCCTGGATTACCTGCTCACACGGCCGGAAGTGGACACCACGCGGGTCGGTACCCTGGGCATGTCGATGGGCAGTACCATGGCGTGGTGGGTTGCGGCATTGGACACTCGCCTTAAGGTGTGTGTGGATATCTGTTGCCTCACCGATTACCAGGCACTCATTGAGACGCACAATCTCAAGGGACACGGAGTCTATTACTTCGTCCCGGGCCTCCTGAAGCATTTCACCACCGCGCAGATTAACTCGCTGATCGCGCCGCGAGCACACCTGGCGACAGCAGGGAACCTGGACGGACTCACTCCGGCCGCGGGCCTGGACCGGATCGACGGCGAACTGCGGGACGTCTATCAGCGCCTGGGCCGGCCGGAACAATGGAAATTGTCGCGCTACGACGTGGGACACGCGGAGCCGCCGCAGATGCGGCGGGACATCCTTGCTTTTCTGCGGGAGCGTCTATAGCTCTGCCGGGGAATCCTGAATCCTGACCGGTTGGTCGGGACTCGAAGCGCCGGGTTTCGAGGAGGCGGCGTGGCGAGCCTCGGAATCGGAAGCCAGGGACGAAGGCAGGCCCTTCAACGCGCTGCCCACATTAAGAGCAGCGATGATACCATCTCTGCAGTAGCATCTCTCTAACATCCTCGAGTGTGACGACCATGCTTCAAGAGCAGGACGAAGGCGATGAGTATCCTGGAACTTCGCGAACATAAGGCGCTGTTTCTTGGGGCGGTGCTGCTGGCGGTTGTTCCGGCCAGACTGGCGCAGACCTTCACGACCATTTACAATTTCACCGGCGCCGCGGACGGCGGAGGCCCAATGTGGGGGCTTGTTCAGGGGACCGACGGTAGCTTTTACGGAACTACGGGAACCGGGGGCGAAAATCACGGAGGCACGGTCTTCAGGATCACGCCCACTGGATCGCTCACCACGTTGTATAACTTCGATGGCGTCGATGGCATAACTTCGAGCGGCGGATTGGCGCTGGGCGCCGACGGCAACTTCTACGGAATCACAGCCAACGGGTTGACCGGATTCGGAACGGTCTTCCAGGTTACGCCGGCCGGAGTACTCACAACCCTGCATACCTTCAGCGGAGCGGATGGCGGTAACCCGATGGGTGGTCTTGTGCTGGGTAACGACGGCAACTTCTATGGGACAACCATGTCGGGCGGAGCAAGCGGAAGCGGTACCTTCTTCAGGATCGCGCCCTCCGGGACGTTTGCGAATCTGTACTCGTTCGATCCGGACGGTACTCCAGCGGGTAGTGCACTGCCGAGAGCCGCTCTGGTGTTGGGTAACGACGGCAACTTCTACGGGACAGCCACAGCATACGGGGCGGGCACGGCGTTCAGGATCACTCCAGGCGGGACGTTGACGACGCTACATACTTTTCAATATACCGACGGCGTGGATCCTTTCGGAGCGCTGGCATTGGGCACTGACGGCAATTTCTACGGGACCACCGTAGACGGCGGGGCCAAAGGTAATGGCGTGATCTTCCAAATGACCCCGTCGGGTACGGTGACGGTTCTTCACAGCTTCGATGGCGCGGATGGAAGCTCTCCCTGGGCTGGGCTCGCCTTAGGTCCCGACGGAAACTTCTACGGCAGCACGACGATGGGAGGAGCCAGCGGTTCCGGGACGCTCTTCGAGATCACGCCTGACGGGGTGTTCATCCCGCTCCACAGTTTCAGCGGTGCTGACGGTTATATGCCGCAAGCGGCACTGCTGCTGGGTAAGGATGGCAGCTTCTACGGCACATCGGAAGGGGGCGGCACCGGAACGATCTTCAGGTGGCTTCCGAGCAGGCATGCTTCACTGCGCCGCAACCAGTCGCCTCGATAACACAACACACTACTCGCTGTCGATATATCCAACCATGGCCTTCCCGCTCCGGATGTACATCAGCCGCACCTGCCTGGGAGCATCGGCGACGGCTGCTAGCTTTTGGCGTCGCGCTGAGCACTCCCTGGGGTATCCCAGCATATGCCAATCCCGCAGCTCCTCCCAAACCACCTTTCCAGTTCATCCGGACTTTGTAGATTCAAGAACGGATATGTGAGCTCCGGTACGCCAAATCTGATATTAGCATCCGTATTGATGAGCGTAACCTTATTACCGTCGACTTCTTTATTCCAGAACTCATGAAGAGCCGGATATGCAAGATTGGAAACATCATGAAAGGCGATATACTTATGCGGAAAGGCTAATTCAATTGTGTAATCGAGTCGGAATCCACATTCATGGTCTGCGTCTATAAAAACCATATCGACCGGTCCCAGCGCCTCGCGCCAAGCTGGATACGACGCGCTGTGGTGGTCCCCATGAAAGAACGGTATATCTCCACGCTCCCGTAAGAGTGGTGGCCAGTTCACGTCACAGGCGTACACCTTGCCAATGTTCAGAACGTCCTTGATGACAACACTCAACTGTCCAGAGCCGACGCCGATCTCCAGGAAGCTCTGCACTTTCCTGTCAATCAGGAATTGACAGAACTGCTCGAGTTCTGTTCGCCACTGAAGCATAGGCCGACGGAGCCTGAGGTTTTTCAACGCGAGAGCTGCATCCAGGTTGAATCCCGATTTAGCTGTTGATGACACGTCGTAATCTCCTGCTACTGTGCGCCAACCTGTTTCAAGTTCTTCTGGTACAGGTCCCGGACGCATGGCAGACAACACTTGGTGTCACTGGGCCGTCCTCAATGGATATTGTTTTATAGCTAGATTTTTCGACGGTGTTTCCTGGCGGCCACCGATTTGAGAACCAGTGCCTCTAATACCTTGCGGTCCACATCGGCGAGCTTCCTGACGTAAAGGCAGCCCTTGCCGGTGGTGTGCTTGCCGAGCTTAACGAGCAACGCCTCAGCTTCGCCGAACCCGGTCAGGCCGTAGAGAACTGTCGCGGCTTTACGCGGCGAAAAACCGGTGAGCGGCATATCGCCCTGCCGCCCGCTCTCGTAAACGTAGTGGCAGTTACCAAATCCGACTATCGATGGCCCCCACATCTTCGGCTTTTCGCCGGTCACACTCCGCATCAACTTGACGAGCGCCCGGGCGTCCGCGCGCTTGGTCTCGTCCGTGAGCGCGTCGATGTACGCCGTGACACTAAGTTCCGTGGGCTTGGTTTTGTTGGCCGCCATTTCTCCTATCTTCCGTTCCAAAGAAAGTAACCCAAGGCCGGGATGAGCGCAACACGGCCGATCATCGCTTCCCGTTTTCCGATGACCTGGTGCGGCCCTGGAGATCCAGTCAAATCCGGCCTGTCCCTCCGTCTACATATTCTTTGCCGGCTGGAAGTGCGGCTGCCTCGTGAGCGCGGTGTATCGGTTCGCGCTGAGCGGGCGGCGAACCAACCCGGACGCGTAATACTGCTCTCTTACTTCATCTTCTCCAAAAGAGCCTGATAGCGTGCCTCGTTGTGAAGCCGATCCAGCAACGGCTCGACGTCCATGCGAGCGCGGTCGTGGAATCCCACCGTCACCGCCTGTTCCAGCGCCTCCAGAGCGCGCCGTTTATCCCGCGCCCCAGCTCTCGCCACCGCGAGTTGGTACCAGGTGTTCGCGTCGTCCGGACGCACCATCACGGCCGCGTCCAGAAAACGGGCCGCATTGTCGTAGTCCTTCCTGGCCATCGTCGCCTGAGCCTGTTCCATGGATCCCACGTAAACGCCCGCCAGCGCCCTCCGCGCCACTCTGCGATCGTCGCTGTCTTCCGGCTTTGCGGCGTCCTTTCGCATGGCGCTGAAAATGGCGCGCTGCTCGGAGTCGCTGGCGTACTCCGCCTGCTTCATAATGCTGTCCAACTGTACGGCGAGCTTCCGCTGACGTTTCGATGCTTCAGCCGCTTGTGGCGGCAACTTCCCCAGAAAAAAATCGAACGCCTGGGCCGCCACCGGTTCGGGTGGCCAGTCGTGTCCGCCGTCGAACTCCACAAAACGGTGCGCGATGCCGCGCCGGGCGAGTTCCAGGCTGTTGTCGAACATCTCGTCATAGTTGAAGTCGTCCACGCCCGCGGTGAGGTAAAGGTGGAACGGCGCCTGTTTCGGAAACTCTTTTCCAAAACCGGCCGCGCAGGCGATCACTCCCGCGATCGCCCCGTTCTGCGCCCACACGAGGGCCAGGCGGGCGCCTCCGGACATGCCCGCCACATAGATGCGCTTGTCGTCGATGGCCAGCCGGGCGTGCGTGTCCCGCAGCAGCCAGCCGATGGCCTCGCGCTGTATCTCCGTGGACCCATTTCGGGAGTTGTTCGAACCGGCCACGATGAAGCCGGCTTTCTCAGCCGCCGGGGCGAACAGGTCCACCGGCCCGCGCCCGCGCCCATCCGGGTCCAGGCAATACAGGATCGGCGATGGGCGCCCAGGCGTGTAGGAGGAAGGCAGATACAGTGCGTAGCTTTGCGCAGAGTTGCCGCTGGCGGCCACCGGGTCCACCACCCGTCCCAGCGGAAGATCCGCGGCAGCCAGCGACAAGAGCATCAAAACGGACAACAACAGGGTGTGGCGCAGATGCATGATTACTCCACACTACCGCGCTTCCAGCACCTCCACGGTCACGTCGATTCTGAGGCCACAAACGTTAAACGTGGCACCCGAATCGAATCCAAACGCGCACAGTGGCCGCTACAGTCTGCCGCAAACTGCCGCGCAGCGCCGTGCTGCTCGTCCGCGGCCCGGAAAGAAAAACCCCGCGGGGGAAGGGAAGGTTCGGTTCACCGGTACGGCACCCTGACTGGTTTCCAGCGCGGAATACGCAATGCTGGGAAAGGACCGCAGCACCGACCCAGGGCCGGATTTCCGGAGCGGCCAACGCGCCTCTCCGATCCGCAACCCCGGGGTTATGTGATCCCGGAGGCGCGCCTTCATATGCAACCCGGACTGTGGGAACATATCTGGAACCGCCCGGAGGAGAACCATGCGATTGCTCTTATTGTTAGCTGCAGGGGCCGGATTGGCGAGCGCGCAGTGCTACGTGTTCTCGGGGCCCGGTATCACCTACTCGATGAATATCTCGGGGGTCACCAGCGTGGCCAATGTTCTTCAGAGTACGGAGTTCATCGTTCAGCAGGTCAGCACTTTGACCTACGGGGGCAAGACCTATGTCGCTGCCAGCGGGCCGGGAAATGTCAGCATTGAAAGCGATGGCGGCGAGAGCACGTTCCAAAGCGCGGCGCTTCAGCTCCTGACGATTCCCGTCTGGCAGGTGGGCGTCTTCCTGGTCGGAGATGTGACTCTCCAACTTGGGAGCCTTCCCGCGTCCTTGCCACCGGTCTCTTCCTGGCAAGTGCAGCCCCCGTTCTTATCGGTCTCGATTAACGGGGTCTTGCCGGAAACAAAATTCACGATCACTTCCGTTGGGTCCTGTGGGTCCGGGGGAGGAGGCGGAGCGGGAACATCCCTCGGGCAGCTCCTCGGCAATCCATCGTCTCAGCCGGGCGATTGTGGCTGTGACGATCCCATCAGCGTCGCAACCGGAAACGTGTTTGAGGAAATAGCAGACTATCGAACCGCGGGTATGAACCGGCTCGCGTTTGTCCGGTATTACAACAGTGAGGCCGGCGCGAGCGTGAAAACGTTCGCCACCTCGCTGGGCACGAACTGGCGCTCGAATTACGACCGGTATCTGAACATTGGGGCGACTTCGGTCATCGCCGAGAGACCCGACGGCATGCAGGCCACTTTCACCTTGAACGGAACAACCTGGACGACGGACGCGGACATCGATCTCACGCTTACCAACTCTGGCTCAACGTGGACGCTGACTGATCAGAACGACACCGTCGAAACATACACAGCGTCGAGTTCCGGGGAAGGCGTCCTGCAAAGCATAAAAGCCCGAAACGGCTATACGCAGACGCTCGGCTACAGCTCCGGCGGCCAGCTCTCAAACGTTACCGATTCCTTCAATCGCCAACTGATGCTTGCTTACAGCAACGGTCTGCTCCATACGGTGACTACTCCGGACGGGCTGGTGCTGACATATGGTTTTTCTTCGGGCACGCCCAACCTGTTGACCTCCATTGGCTACTCAACGACTCCGGCCACGAGCCAGACCTACGTCTACGGAAACTCCGCCTTCCCTGCGGCGCTCACCGCGGTTGTCGACGAAAACGGAGCGACATACCGCTCCTGGACCTACGATTCGAACGGCCGTGCCCTCACCAATCAAAAGGCCGGCGGGGCCGATCTCTTTACTTTCACCTATGACGACACAGATGGAAGCCGTACGGTAACAGGGCCGCTGGGCCAGCAGGCCACTTATCGGTTCACCACTCTGCAAAGCGTGCCCAAGGTGTCCGAGATCGATTTCACCGGCACATCGACAACGGC